>JAFDWF010000023.1 GCA_018268575.1 Actinomycetota bacterium | reverse complement strand
TTCCTTATCCACCTATGGCGGGGATTTCGAACCACGGAGCCTCCTGGGCGTCCGGGATCCGGGAGGAATCGTGACGTCCTCCCTCCCCGGCGCTCCTCCCGCCGGGGACCCGTGACGATCCCCGCCCTCCGCCCGGACCCTCCGCCGTCCCCCCCATGACCCGGCCTTCTCGGAGGCGGCCACAGCCTGCCCGGGTCGCCTCCGGGAAGGCCGGGTCCCTCATACGTCCCACCGCCACGCCCCATCCCTTCCGTCCCGCCGAAGCGCTCTTCCCCGGAGCACGCCACAAGCCATTCGTCTGGGCCGAACCTGCCGTTCCGCTGCGGGGCCCCATGCGGATCGGCCCAGAGGCCGATGCCGTCTGCTTTCCAGGCCCAGGCGCGAGGTTTTGCTGACCGGTGGGAGGTTTTGCCGACTCGACCGAACCGCGGCCGGTCCGCCCGCGTACCTATTCTTGCCCGCGTCGCCGTTCGGCGATGAGCTTCGACGAAAGAGAGGCGGGGGAAGATGGCATTGTTCGGCGGTAGGGGGGAACGGAGCGCGGAGGCCGACGCGCTCGCAGCCGAGATCGAGCGACTCGACCGGCTGCCGCTGCCGGAACTGGCGGCGGAGGTGATGGCGAAAGCCTTCGGCCCGGGGGCCGAGTGGGAGGACCCGGAGGAGGAAGTGACGATCGGCGGTCCCAACGTCGGGGCCGGCGCGACGGTGGGCGCGATCGCCACCGAGATGGCGCCCGGCGGCTCGACCAAGGGGGCCGACGAACGGACCCGGCTGCGATTGCAGCGGCTGGTCGCGGAGGGGGTGCAGGCGCTCGAGCACGCGGCGCTGATCCGTTCCCAGATGCACACCGCGATGAACAGCTTCGACTACACGCCGACGCGGCTCGGGCGCAAGGTGCTGGCGGCGCGCGCGGTGGCCGAGGTGGTCGGCGGCGGGCCGCCCTCCTAGCGCACCCGCCCGGCCGCCTGGCCACGGTGCACCTTCCCAGCCGACGAGGCCGCCTCCCTAATCTGCGCGGAGGAGGCAACCCAGTCGGAAGGAAGGCCCTTGAAGCTCGCGATCCACAACCCCTCGTTCACCTATCCGGGCGGCCCCGAGAACATCGCGCCGGTCCTCGCCGCGACCGCCCGCGCCGCCGAGGAGGGCGGCGCCGACCAGTTCACCTTGATGGACCACTGGTTCCAGATCCCCCCGATCGGCCCGCCGGACGAGCCGATGCTGGAGGGCTACACGACGCTCGGCTACATCGCCGCGCAGACCGAGCGGATGCGCCTCGGCCTGTTGGTCAGCGGGGTCACCTACCGTCACCCCGGCCTGCTGGCGAAGACCGTGACCACGCTCGACGTCCTCTCCGGCGGCCGCGCCCAGCTCGGCCTCGGCGCCGCCTGGTTCGAGGCGGAGCACGACGCCCTCGGCGTGCCGTACCCGCCGATTGCCGAGCGCTTCGAGCGGCTCGAGGAGGCGATCCAGATCTGCTTCCAGATGTGGAGCGATGACGACGGTCCGTACAAGGGCAAGCACTACGAGCTCGGCGAGACGATGTGCTCGCCGCGACCGGTGCAGCAGCCGCGCCCGTCGCTGATGATCGGCGGGTCGGGGGAGCAGAAGACGCTGCGGCTGGTGGCGAGGTACGCCGACGCCTGCAACCTGCTGACCGGCGACCCCGATGTCGTCGCCCACAAGCTCGACGTGCTGAGAGGCCACTGCGAGGCCGAGGGCCGCGACCACGAGGAGATCGAGAAGACGATCATCTACGGCCGCGTCAATCCGGCGGCCGAGCCGGACAGGTTCCTCGCCGACATGGAGGCGATGGCGAAGCTCGGGATCGACAAGGTCTGGGTCTCGAACAAAGGGGCCGGCGACGACCCGGCCGCCTGGGCCGACGAAGTCTGCGCCCAAACCGTGTCGCGCCTGGCCGAGCTCGGATAGTCTCGCCCGCTTGACCCCCCTCGAGGCGCTCGCGGTCCTCGCCGCGGGCTTCACCGCCGGCGGCATCAACGCGATCGTCGGCTCCGGATCGCTCGTCACCTTCCCGGTGCTGCTGGCGGTCGGCTTCAGCTCGGTGACCGCGAACGTCTCCAACTCGGTCGGGCTCGTCTTCGGCAACGTCAGCGCCGCCTGGGGCTATCGCGAGGAGCTCGACGGGCAGCGCGAGCGGGCGATCGTCGGCGGCGCGGGGACCGCGGTCGGCGCGATCGTCGGCGGAGTGCTGCTGCTGACGCTGCCCGAAGGCGTCTTCGAAACGGTGGTGCCGCTGCTGATCCTGCTCGCCTGCGTGCTGATGGTCCTGCGGCCGAAGCCGAGGCTGAGCCACGGCGCGCTCAGCCACCATCGCAAGATCGCCCTGATCGCGACCGGCTTCGGGGTAGGCGTCTACGGCGGCTACTTCGGCGCCGCGCAGGGGGTGATCCTGCTCGCCGCCCTGCGCTTCCTGATCCCCGATCACCTGCAGCGGCTGAACGGGCTGAAGAACGTGATGGTCGGGATCGCCAACGGCGTCGCCGCGATCCTCTTCGTGATCGTCGCCCACGTCGCCTGGGACGCGGCGGCGCTGGTCGCCGTCGGCTCGATCTCCGGCGCCCAGATCGGTGCTCGTTACGGTCGCCGGGTCCCCGACGAGGGTCTGCGCTGGACGGTGGTCACGGTCGGCGTGATCGTCGCGGTCGTCTTGTTCGTCAAGTAAGCCGGGGGTCGCCCGGCGCGGGGACCCGATCCTCCGATCGTCCAGGCACCCGTCGGTCGGGCAATCGTTCGCGTAGGGTCGCGGCCATGACTCGTACGCTCCCACCCCTCACTCTCCTTGCCCTGCTGTTGATCCTCGTCCTCGGCGCCTCTTCGCCGGCCGCGGCGGCGGAGAAGGAACAGCTGACGCCGGTGATCGGCAATCCGATCGCCTCGCCGGTGGAACCGGTGCTGGCGAGCAACGGGAGGCGGGAACTCGCCTACGAGGTGCAGCTGATCAACCGCACCCAGTCGACGGTGACCGTGCGCAAGCTCGAAGCGCTGGCGGGCGGCAAGGTGGTGGAGAAGCTCTCCGGCAAGGCGCTGGAAGCGGTGATGTCGCCGTACGGTCAGCCTCGGCACTCGGTCAAGCTGAAACCGGGGCAGGGCGCCTTCGTGCTGATGGACGTCAGCCTCGCGGCGAGGGCCAAGGTGCCGGCCGAGCTGACCCACAGGATCGCGGTGACGATGCAGCCGAAGCAGGCCGCCGTCGCGACGAGCTACGAACTGGCGCCGATCGCCGTCAGCGGGCGCGAAGCCGTCGTCGTCGCGCCGCCGCTGCGCGGCCCCGGCTGGGTCGTCGCCAACGGCTGCTGCTCGGAATTCACCGCCCACCGCGGCACCGTGCTGCCCGTCAACGGGGGCGCCTACGTGGCCGAGCGCTTCGCCATCGACTTCGTCCAGATCGACCCGCTGGGCCGGCTCTTCGAGGGCCCGCTCGACCAGCTCTCCAGCTACCCCTACTTCGGCGACGAAGTCCATTCGGCGACGGCGGGCACCGTGGTCGGCGTCCTCGACGGCATCCCCAACACCCCGGCGGGCGCCTTCCCGCCCGCGATCACCGCCGAAAAAGCGGGCGGCAACCACGTAGTCGTCGCGATGGGCGGCGGCCGCTACGCCTTCTACGCGCACCTGCAGCCGGGCACGGTCCGGGTCAAGGTGGGGCAGAAGGTGAAGGTCGGCCAGACGCTCGGGCTGCTCGGCAACAGCGGCAACTCGAACGCCCCGCACCTCCACTTCCACGTCATGGACAGCCCTCACCCGCTCGCCTCCAACGGCGTGCCCTACCGGTTCGCCAACTTCTCCGTGGAAGGGAAGCTGACGAACCTCGAAGGCATCGAAAAGGGCGAAGTGGCGCAGATCGAGCGCACCGAACTCGGCAAGCGCCACGCGGAGCTGCCGCTGAACGACGAGGTCGTCGCCTTCCCCGAAGGCTGAGCCGCCGTGGTGCGTTCGCACTTACCCACACATAGTGTGGGTAAGTGCGAACGCCCAAGCGGGGCGGGCCGCTGAATAGAGTCGGGACGTGGCCAAGCGCGCCCGTCCCCCGATGACGCCCTCCTCGCCCGGTGTCAGCGAACGGATGTCGCGGGTGCGCCGGCGCGACACGGCGCCCGAGCTCGAACTGCGCTCCGAGCTCCACCGGCGCGGCTTCCGCTATCGGGTCGACCGCCGCCCACTGGCCGACGTGCCGAGCCGCGCCGACCTCGTCTTCGGCCCGGCCAAGGTCGCGGTCTACGTCGACGGCTGCTTCTGGCACTCCTGCCCCGAGCACGGCACGATGCCGCGCTCCAACGAAGCCTTCTGGCAGGCGAAGCTGGCCCGCAACCGCGAGCGCGACGCGGCGGTGAACGAGGCCCTCGCCGCCGCGGGCTGGACCGTGGTGCGGATCTGGGAGCACGAAGCCATGGACATCGCCGCCGATCGCGTCGAGGAGGTGGTGCGCCGGTCGCTCGAGCGGTAGACGTCGCGCCGGACTGTAGTCTAGGCGGCGGCGGGGACGAGCGCGGCGTCGGCAGGCTCGGCGCCGGCCAGTGAGGTGGCGAGCGCCTCGGCAATGCGGCGTGCCAGCAAGGGGGGGACGGCGTTGCCGACCTGGCGGGCGACGCTCGACATCGCCTGCTCCTCGGGCAGGGCGAAGTCGTCGGGGAAGCTCATCAGCCGCGCCGCCTCGCGGACCGTGATCGGGCGGTGGGCGGAGGGGTGGAGGTAGCGCCCTTTCTCCGGCTTGTAGAACTCGGTGCGGATCGTCAGCGCCGGGCGGTCCCACCAGAGCCGGCCGAAGACATCGGTCGTCCCGGTCGGCTTCTCCCGCCAGCACCGTGGCACCAGGTCACCGAGCCCGGCCCGGTCGAGGTTCCGCTGCATCGCAAACCGGTCGCCGCCGTCGCGCGGCACCGCCTTGTAGCGCCGCACCGACTCCGGCCGCGGCTTCCGCGGCCGGTGCCAGTCATGCCCGTCGGGCTGCAACGGCAGCCCGACGACGGCCTCCCGGAACGTCACCCAAGGCGCAAGTCGTGGGGATTCCGTGAGGGGGCCCTCGCCTTTTGTCGCCCTGTAGGCGACAAAAGACAAGGGGTCGGGCTCGGCGTGGCTTGGCGCAGGCCAGGGCGGGGGGCCGGATCGAGTGCCGATCACGATCGCGCGCCGGCGCCTCTGCGGCACCCCGAAGTCCGCCGCGTTCAGGACCTCGCCCTCGACCGCGAACCCCAGCGCCTCGGCGCGCTTGCGGAACTCGGCGTACTCGGCGCTGCGCAGCAGCTCGGGCACGTTCTCCATCACGAACGCCCGCGGCTCGACCGCCTCCAGCGCCCGCAGGTACTCGCGCCACAACCCTCGCCGCTCGAAGCCGACCGCCTCGCGGTTCAGCGGCGAGAAGCCCTGGCAGGGTGGGCCGCCGATCACCACGTCGGCGCGCGGGAACGAGGCGACATCCTCGATCCGTCCGCAGACCACGTGGTCGCCGAAGTTGGCCGCGTAGGTCGCCGCCGCATCGCGATCGAACTCGACCGCGAAGGCCGACCGAAACGCCCCCGAATCCTCGAACCCACGGGTCATCCCCCCGCAGCCCGCGAATAGATCGACCAGCGTCAGACGGCTCACCCGCAGCACGATATGCGCGCGGCCGGCGCCCGGACCCGCGCACGTCTGCGGGCTCCGCCGACGTGGGGGACGGGGCGTCCGTCACGGAGATGCCACGTCCTCGGACGGCCAGGAAGCTGCGTGGTTCCTTATCCACCTATGGCGGGGATTTCGAACCACGGAGTCTCCTGGGCGTCCGGGATCCGGGACGATCCGTGACATCCACCCTCCCCGGCACTCCTCCCGCCGGGAACCCGTGACGACCCCCGCCGCCCGCCCGGACCCTCTGCCGTCCTCCCGTGACCCGGCCGGGTCCCTCAGCGCCCCGCCGGAGCTCCCCCGTCCCGCGCTCTCCGCCCTTCCGCCACGAACAGATCGTGCAGGTCGCTGATCGCGTTGGGGGCGGCGGTGGAGCGGCGGCGCTGGAGGACGAGGAGGACTGCGGTGTCGTCCTCCTCCAGCGGCCGGTAGGCGATCTCGCCGCTGCGCTCGAGCGGGTCGCCGAGCACGCTGTAGTCCGGGAGCACGGCGACGCCGAGCCCCGCCGCCACCATCAGCTTGCCCATCTCGGCACCGTCGGCGGCGCAGGAGAAGCTCGGCTCGCGACCGTCGAGCAGCCGCATCACGTAGCGGTGCATGACGTAGCCCGCGCGCATCGCGATCAGCGGCCGGTCCCAGAGATCGGCGGTGCGCACGGTCGGCGCGCTCGCCAGCTCGTCGTCAGGCCGCGCCACCACCACCGGCCGGCCGCGCAGCAGCGCGGTCGACTCGAACTCGGGTGGCAGGTCGTCGCCCTCCAGGTAGTCGACCAGGCCGAGGTCGATCGAGCCCTCGAGCAGCGCCCGGTGGATCCCCGTCTGCTGGGCGGTGATGATCTCCACCTGGGTGCTCGGATGAGAGTCGTGGAAGGCGTGGATCGTCGGCGTCAGCAGCGGCACCATCGCCGCCGTCACGGTGCCGACCCGCACCGTGCGGCTGAGTTGGCGGCTCGCGCCGGCGGCCCGCTTGAGGTTGTCGGCGGCCTCGATCACGGCGAGCAGGTGGGGGAGGAGCTCGCGGCCGTGCTCGCCCACGGTCGCCCCGGAGCGCCGCCGGTCGAGGATCTCGACGCCGAGCTCACGCTCCAGCCGGCGAACGTTCTCGCTCAGCGCCGGCTGGGAGATGTGGAGGTTCTCGGCCGCCCGGCGGAAGGAGCCGAAGCGGGCGACGGCGGTCGCGTATTCGAGTTGCTGGATGCGCATGGGGTGGGCCCTCGGCTCTTTCTAGTTAAAGTTGACCTACTAAGTAAAGAAAGGCTATCGGGCTACCCGAATTTCCGATTTGACATCCGCGCGGAGTCGCCCGCATCATGCGTCCTCGTCTCGAGTCGCTCGAGCCGCCGCCCCGACCGCCACCGTCCCACGACCGCCGCCCACCGAATGCCGACCGCCGAGAGGCCAACCAGCGAGCTCGAATTGCCGACCCCGCCAGCCGGCCCGCCGCTGGGCGACCCCGCGCCCCCCGCCGACCCCGCGCCCGACGTTCTGCCGGATTCCTCCGTGCGGGCAATGGTGGTCGACGCGCACGCGCCATCGCGGATCGGACTCGCGGCGCTGCTCTCCGATCTGCCCTGGATCAAGGCCTGCCTGCTCGCCGCGGGCAGCGAGGAATCGGTGGCGCTGACCCGTCGCCACCGCCCCGACGTGGCGATCCTCGACATCTCCCAGACGGGCCCGTTCGCGGGCTCGATCACGGCGGCGATGCGGGACGCCCACCCGGGCGTGCAGATCCTGCTCAGCTCACGCTGCCGCACCTCGCCGGGCGCGCCGCCCGCGAGCCTCGGCGCGGTCGGCTTCCTGCCCGCCGGGATCTCCGGCGAGGACGTCGTCGACCAGGTCCGCGCCGCCGTTCTCGGTGGTGAGCCACTCGCCCTCGCGCCCGCCCCGACCGGCGCCGGCCCCGTGCTGACCGACCGCGAGCGCGAGATCCTCGTCCTGCTCGGCACCGGCTCGACCAACCGCGAGATCGGCGAACGCCTCCACCTCGGCCCCGACTCGATCAAGAAGGGCGCCACCGCGCTCTACCGCAAGCTCGGCGTCCGCAACCGCACCGAGGCGGTCCAGCGCGCCGCCACCGTCCTCGCCGACCACCCTGGCGCGGCCGCGAGCTAGCGGCCTTGAGGCCCTACTCGGCGAGCGAGCTCTCAACCCAGCCCGAGTCGCTCTTGAAGTCCTCGATCCCGAGGGCGGCGGCGACGTTGCACCACATCCCCATCTGGAAGAACTCGTCGAGGCGCTCGTCGCCGACTCCGGTGAGCTTGCGGGCGAGCGCCACCAGCTGGGCGTAGTTGCGCCGCACCGCGACCTGGATCCCGGGGTCGTCGCCACAGGCGGCATAGGCCTGCAGCTGGAGCAGGAGCCGGTCCGGGTTGTCGGCGATCGCGCCCATGTAGGCGTGCCCGATCGCGTTCAGCTTGTCTTCTTCGGGTTCCTGCGGGCCGCTGCGGTCGAACTCCTCGGCGGCCGCCTCGAACAGCGCCGCCACCTTCTCGAAGCAGCGCCCGACCGCGGCGAGGAAGAGGTCACGCTTGGTCGGGAAGAGGCTGAAGACGTAGGGCTGGGCGACGCCGACCTCGGCCGCGATCGCCGAGACCTTCGTCCCCTGCAGCCCGCCGTGCGCGAAGTGGTGCACGGCGGCCTCGATCAGCGCGGCCCGGCGCTCGGCCGCCGGGACGCGCCTGCGAGGCTCGGTCTTGGTGTCTGCCGCCACCCATCTACCTTAGTTCGCGGCGGGGAGGGGATGGGAGGGACCGCGGGAGGCGTCGCGTCGAGCCTCCTCGATCTCCTCGTATTCCGCGTCCTCCGCCGCCGTCGCCTTGCCGCCGAACGGCAGCACCGTCGCGACCAGGGCGCCGAAGGCGAGCACCGCGGCCCCGACCCAGAGGGCGGGAACGAGCCCGTCGACGAACGCCTGCGGGGTGGCGTAGGAGCCGGCGCCGCTGAACACGGTGGCGAGGACGGCGATGCCGAAGGTGCCGCCGAGCTCGCGGATCGCGTTGGTGGCGCCGGAGGCCTGGCCGGCCTGGTCGACGCGGACCGAGTTGAGCACGGCGCTCGCCGAGGGGGCGAAGACCAGCGCCATCCCCGCCCCGGCGAGGACGAACGGGACGATCATCGAGGCGTAGCTCTGGGTGGTGGAGACCTCCGTGGCGAGCCAGCCGAGCGCGATCGCCTGCAGCGAGATGCCGCCGACCATGAACCAGCGGGGGCCGAATCTTTCGCTGAAGACGCCCGCCAGCGGCGCCACGACCATCGTCGCCCCGGTCCAGACCAGCAGCTTCAGGCCCGCCTGCAAGGGAGAGTTGCCGAGCACGTTCTGCATGAACTGGCTGAGGAAGAAGATCGAGCCGAACATGCCGAAGTACATCGCCATCGAGACCACGTTGGTGACCGCGAAGCTGCGCTTGGCGAAGAACGACATCGGCAGCATCGGCGCCTCGGTCCGCATCTCCTGGCGGACGAAGCCGGCGAGCAGCACCAGGCCGGCGCCGAGGCTGATCAGCACCTCGGGGGCGGTCCAGCCGATCGTCTGGGCGCGGACCAGGCCGTAGACGAGGCCGAAGAGGCCGGTCGAGGCGAGGCCCAGGCCGGGCAGGTCGAGCGGCGCTTTCGGGCCGTAGCTCTCCTCCAGCTTGCGCGCCGCGGTCGGCGCGAGCAGGAGGCCGATCGGGACGTTGATCCAGAAGATCCAGTGCCAGCTGGCAAGCTCGATCACGGCGCCGCCGACGAGCGGGCCGATGGCGACGGCGATGCCGCTGATGCCGGACCAGACGCCGAGCGCGAGGCCCCGTTTTTCGGGCGGGAAGGCGTTGGCGAGGAGGGTCAGGGTGAGCGGGGTGACGATCGCGGCGCCGATGCCCTGGATCGCGCGGGCGACGATCAGGAGGTCGGCGTTCGGGGCGAGCGCCGCGGCCGCCGAGGCGGTGGTGAAGAGCGAGATCCCGGCGACGAACATGCGCCGGCGGCCGAAGCGGTCACCGAGCGCGGCACCGGTGAGCAGCATCACCCCGTAGGCGAGGACATAGGCGTTGACGGTCCACTCGAGCGCCTGTACCGAGGCGCCGAAGTCGTTGTGGATGGACGGGAGGGCGACGTTCACGACGAGGTTGTCGAGGACGACCATGAAGAGGCCCACGGAGACCAGGATCAGCGTCCAAAGCCTCCCCCTCTCCTGTGCTTGCGTTTCCATCGGCAGCGGTCCTTCCGTAGTTAGTAGCGGCAACTAAGAAGAGTGAGAACTTAGCAGCGACTAATAACTGATGTCAAGAGGATGCCGACACGTAAGTCGAGCTTTTCGGTCGCTTTAGGCTCGATCGATGCCGATCGTGATCTACGACGACGACTGCGGCTTCTGCAAGTGGTGCCTGGCGCTGCTCCTGTCCTGGGATCGCGCGGCGGAGCGGCCTGGCGGAGCGCTCCGCCCGCTCCCCCTGGGATCTCCGGAGGCCGATCGGCTGCTCGCCGACCTGAGCCCCGAGGCGCGCGAGGCCTCCTGGCACCTGCTGCTCGATCCGGGCGAGTCCCCAGCCGCGCAGCCGGGCTCCGCCGGCCCGACCCGCTTCAGCGCCGGCGCCGCCCTCGCCCCGGCCCTGTCCCCGCTCCGCGGCGGCGGCATCCCGGCGGCGCTCCTCGCCCGCTTCCCGCGCGCCACCGAACGCGGCTACCGCTGGGTCGCCGACCACCGCGGCGGGCTCGGCCGCTTCGTCCCGGCGCGGGCGCGCCGTTGGGCGGACCGGGTGATCGTCGCGCCTGGCGGCCCGCCGACCCTCCCTACCGGGATAGGTCCTCAGTAGGGCGGCTTGCAGATCGTCTTCGCCCCCGACCAGGAGAACCACTTGCCGAGCTTGCCGCCCGGATGCTTCGGCACCCGCGCTTCGAGCTTCGTGTAGGCGCGCTGCGCACCGCACTTGCCGAGGTCGGTGGCGCGGAGCTCGATCCGGGCGAGCTTGCGGTAATAGCCGCCGCCCGGCTTGAAGATCGGGTTCAGCCCGTAGCCGATCGCGGTCGGGTTGCCCCAGCCGCTCCAGTGGATCTTGGTGACCTGGCCGCTCGGGTCGCCGCCGTTGAAGATCGTGCGGGGTTCAGCGGTCCCGAACCCTTCGCCGTAGGGCGCGGCGAACGCCTTGGCGCCGAGCACGGGGTTGGCCGCGGCGCCGGCAGAGCTGACGGCGATAGCCTCCAGGAGGAAGGTGGACAGGACGGTGGGGAGCAACGTGCGCAGTCTCATTCGCCTGATTCTCTACCCGGCAGCAGTCGGCGCAAGCGCTCGCTGAGCGACGGCTGCGGCCCGCGCTCGGTCTCGAGCCACTCCGCCCGCGTCGGCAGCCGCCCCGCCTGGCGCGCCTTGCGCACGCATTCCATGTGCGCATGCCGCCGCTTCGAGCGGTCGTCCTCCGGCGCGATCAGCACGTGCTCCGACATCGAAGCCAGCTGCTTGCCGCAGAACGGGCACGTGTAAGTGGCCGGCTTCAGGTTCTGCGCCGGCCGCATCGACCACCACCGCGGCTGCTCCATGGTTCACATGTTGACGGGCCGAAAGCGCTCTATATCAGCGCTTTTCGGCCCACCAACATGGACTAGGGGTGGCGGAGGCGGGACATGGCGACCAGCGCCGGGCCGGAGCCCTTCTGGTCGACCAGGCCCCGAAGGGTGTGGCGGGAGAAGATCTCGTCGAGTTCCTCGCGGGTCAGCGTCTCCCGCGTGAGCGCCTGCTCGGCGAGGTCGTCGAGGCACTCGCGGTTGGCGGTGAGGAGGGCGCGGGAGCGACGGTAGGCCTCGCGCGCCAGCGTCATCGCGGCGAGGTCGACGTCGCGCCGGGTCGAGTCCGAGACCGCGTAGTCGCCGGTCGGCATCGCGATCGGCGGCGGGCCGTCGTGGTCGAGCGCCACGCCCATGCCGAATTCGCCGACCATCTGCTTGCAGACCAGGTGCACCCGGGCGAGGTCGTCGACCGCCCCCGAGTAGGACTCGCCGAACACCTCTTCCTCGGCCGCGCGACCGCCGAGCAGCGTCACCACCTCGTCGACCAGTTCGTCGCGCGACTTCAGGTAGCTGTCCTCCTGTGGCGAGTGGCCGACGAAGCCGAGCGCCGGGCCGCGGGGGACGATCGAGAGGATCTCCGGCGGGTCGAGCCCGAGCAGCTTGCGACAGAGCGCGTGCCCCGCCTCGTGGTAGGCGACGATGCGGCGCTCCTTGAGGCTCAGCCGGCGCGCCTGCTGGGAGCCGACCGACTGGCGCAGCAGCGCCTCGTCGACTTCCTCGCGGTGGATCTGGTGCTTGCCCGCCCGCCCGGCGATGATCGCCGCCTCGTTCAGCGCGTTGGCCAGCTGGGCGCCGGTCATCCCGGTGGTCTTGCGGGCGACGTCGGTGAGATCGAGGTCGGCGGCCAAGGGCTTGCCCACGGCGTGGGCGCGGAGGATCGCCTCGCGACCCGCGGCCGAGGGCGGCGCGACCAGCACCTGGCGGTCGAAGCGGCCCGGCCGCAGCAGTGCCTTGTCCAACTTGTCGACGTTGTTGGAGGCGGCGATCACGATCACCGTGCCGTTCTCCTTCTCGAAGCCGTCGAGCTCGACCAGCAGCTGGTTCAGCGCCTGCTCGCGCTCCGAGGTGCCGCCGTCACCGCCGCCGGAGCGGTGGCCGCCGACGGCGTCGAGCTCGTCGATGAAGATCACCGCGCGCCCCGACTTGCGCGCCTCCTTGAAGAGCCGGCGGATCCGCGCCGCTCCCCGGCCGACGAACATCTCGACGAAGCTCGAGCCCGAGGCGGCGAAGAAGTCGACCCCCGCTTGGGCGGCCACCGCACGGGCGAGCATCGTCTTGCCGGTCCCCGGCGGGCCGTAAAGAAGGACGCCGCGCGGCGCCTGCGCGCCGAGCGCCTTGAACCGTTCCGGTTCGCGCAGCCACTCGGCCACGTCCATCAGCTCGTCCTTGGCGGCGTCGACGCCCTGGACCTCCTCCCAGGCCACCGGCCGGCCCTTCGAGGCCTTCACCGTCTCCGGCTTGGTCGAGCCGACCGTGGTCCGCATCAACCGCAAGAACACCAACAGCAGCATCGCCATGAAGACGACACCGAAGACGGGATACCAGTCGAAGAACCATTCCTGCACAGATTCCATCTACGCAATTTTGGAGCGCCCAGGCTGGACGCACAACGGATATGCGTCCAGTCGAGGCCAGTCAGCCCTAAAGGCCCAACGTTTGCATCCCGATGGGGGGAGCTTTGTGTGGGGAGCGGGGGACGCCGGCTGGCGCCCGGGTGGGGGTGCGGGCCGGGAGTGGCTCGGGCCTGAAGAATCGGAGTTCCGGCCTCCCGGGCGTCTCGGAGGCGACCCGGGCAGGCTGTGGCCGCCTCCGGGACGCCCGGGACGAGGGGTTCTCGGGGAAGGAACTGGCGCAGGGACGGGCCGGCGCGGGGGGAGGACCCGGCGCAGGGACGGGTGCGTGGCGGGGGGAGATCGGCCACTCGCTGCCGTATGCGGATGGCGCATACGGCAGCAGGGCGTCTCCGTGACGGGACAGAGGAATGCGACGCCTTCGTGACGGAGCCGACGAGAGACGCCACGAAGACCGTGCGATCTGCGCGGGTCCCGTAGGGAAGATGCATGGATCCGGCGGGATCCCCGCCGGATCATGGTCGGTCCGTGACGAAGCCTCCACGATCGCAGGGAAGGCGTGAGCCTTCCTGCGGAGGTTCCGACCCCTCTTCCCGCGCTGAGTGAATCCGGGCCCCTATAGGGGCCCGGAACCGTGGTCACGTGTTTGTAACGGTGGAGGAAGCGTGGAACCGGTGACGTCTCCCTCACGTCACCTGCGCACTTCCCGGCGTCTTCGTGACTTCCCGCCCCTCTCGTGGCCGGGCCTGATGTGCTCGCCCGGACCCTTGGCCGTCTCCTCGGATCCCGGCCTTCTCGGAGGCGGCCACAGCCTGCCAGGGTCGCCTCCGAGAAGGCCGCGTCCCTCTGG
>JAFDWF010000022.1 GCA_018268575.1 Actinomycetota bacterium | reverse complement strand
CTCGGCAAGATCAGGGTCCAGGGCGGCACCTCGACCCAGATCAGCACCTTCTACACGGCGCTCTACCACGCGCTGCTCGCGCCACGGACCTTCAACGACGTCGGTGGCGATTACATCGGCATGGACGGCGCCGTCCATCAGGCGCGCGACCGCACCCAGTACGCCGACTTCTCCGGCTGGGACGTCTACCGCACCGAGATCGAGCTGCTCGCCCTGATCGAGCCCCGGCGCGCCTCCGACATGGTCCAGTCGTTGATCGCCGACGCCGAACAGTCGGGCTGCCTGCCGCGCTGGCCCTACGCCAACGGCCAGAGCATGACGATGGTCGGCGACTCGGCCGACCCGATCATCGCCGCCGCGGCGGCCTTCGGCGCCGACCACTTCGACCGCACGGCGGCGCTCGCCGCGATGCTGCGCGGGGCGACCGCGCCCTGCCAGAGCAACAACGGCGAATACGTCGAGCGCCAGGGCCTCGCCTCCTACTTGACGCTCGGCTACGTCCCCTACGACGAAGACGTGAACAAGCGCAACGCCAACTCGATCTACGGCACCCCGACCGCCGTCTGGGGCTCGGCCGCGACCACGCTCGAGTACGCGATCGACGACTTCTCGATCGCCCAGTTCGCGGCGCGCGACAGGACCGGCCTGACCGGCGGCGCCTCCGAAGCCGGGGGCGGGGGCAGCGGCCTGGCCGAGATCTACAAGGAACTGATCGCCCGCGGGGGCAACTGGCGGAACCTCTGGGAACCGACGGATGCGACGATCGAGCCCCGTTTCACCAACGGCACCTTCCCCGACCCCTACGACACCCTCGAAGGCGGTGGCTTCGTCGAGGGCAACGCCGTCCAGTACACCTGGATGGTCCCCCAGGACCCGGCCGGGCTCTTCCGCCGCATGGGCGGCCCGGCCAAGGCCGCGGCCCGCCTCGACAACTTCCTCCGCGTCCTCAACGCGGGGGTGGACGGGACGCATACCGACCACGCCCTGCTCGGCGACGAGCCGACCCTGGAGACGCCGTGGCTCTACGACTGGCTGCGCCGTCCCTGGAAGGCGCAGGAGGCGGTGCGCCGCGGCCTCCGCCTCTACAGCCCGACCCCGACCGGGTATCCCGGCAACGACGACCTCGGGACGCTCTCCGCCTGGTATGTCTTCGGGGCGCTGGGGATGTACCCGGCGCAGCCCGGCACCGGGACCCTGGCACTGGCGACGCCGCTCTTCGAAGGCGCCGAAGTGCGCCTCGCCGACGGCAAGCGCCTGGTGATCTCCGCCGCGGGCGCGAAGCCCTACGTGAGCGGGCTGAAGATCGACGGCAGGCCTCACAACCGGCCCTGGACCACCTACTGCGAACTCTCCTCCGGCGCGACGCTCGAATACGCCACCAGCGCGCGCCCGACCCGCTGGGCGCAGGGGGGGCAACTGCCGCCCTCCTACGGGCCGACGGCTTCGGCGCCGAAATCCGTCTGCTCTCCCTGATCCATTTACCGTTCGTTTACGGATCGTTCAGGAATGTCTCAGGAAATCGGCGGAACCTGGGAACGTGCACAGTTCTGCCACCACCGTGCCGATCCCCGTCGAGGGCCCGGCGGCCGCCGCCGTCGAGCCGTCGAAGGAGGGGGCCTCGCGCAATTGGGCGCTGATCCTCGGGGTCTTCTGGCTGACCGTCGCCGCGGGCGTGATCCGCTTCGTCCCGCTCGGCGTCCAGAGCTTTCACCACGACGAGGTGATCACGGTGATGCGGGTGCTCCCCGGCAGCTTCGGCCACATGCTGCACGAGATGAAGGTGAGCGAGTCGAACCCGCCGCTCTACTACGTGCTCGCCTGGCTCTGGACGCACGAGCTCGGTCGCTCCGAATGGGGGATCCGGTCGCTCTCCGCCTTGGTCGGGACCCTGACCGTGCCGGCCGGCTATGCGATCGGCAGGCAGCTGGCGAGCCGCCGCGTCGGCCTCATCCTCACCGGCATCCTCGCCTTCAACCCGATGCTGATCTGGTACTCGCAGGAGGCGCGCTCCTACGCGATGCTGGTCTTCTTCGGCGCGCTTTCCTTCCTCTTCTTCCTGCGCGCCCTCGACAGCGGTCGCAAGCGCGAACTGGCGCTCTGGGCACTGAGCTCGGCGCTCGCCCTGCTGAGCCACTACTTCGCCTTCTTCCTCGTCGGGATCGAGGCGGTGTGGCTGCTGGTGGCGCTGCGCGACCGCTGGAAGGCGGTCCTGCCGGCGCTTGCCGGGGTCGGCCTCGTCGGCGCCGCGCTGCTGCCGCTGATCGCCGCCCAGGCCAACCCGAACCACATCGGCTGGATCGAAGAAAGTGGCCTCGGCATCCGCTTCTTCCAGACCGGGGTCAGCTTCCTGATCGGCGAAACGGGCCACGTGATCGCCGAGCCGCCGCGCCTCCAGTACGCGGTGGTGCCGCTGATCGCGATCGTGGTCGCGGTGATCCTGCTGTTCGCGGCCGGCTCGCGGCGCGAGCGCCGCCGGGGCGGGATCGCGCTCGTGGTCGGGCTCGGCGTCCTCGCCCTGGCGGGCCTGGCGGCGGCGGTCGGCAAGGACTACGTGGTCGAGCGCAACCTGCTGCCCGCCCTGGTGCCGCTCGCGGCGGTCGTCGCGGTCGGGCTCGGCGTCACCCGCGCCCGCCTCGCCGGGATGCTGGTGGCGGTGGCGCTCTGCGCCTACTGGCTTGCCTTCGACGTCTACGTCACCCAGACGCCGAACCTGCAGCGCCCCGACTTTCGCGGCGCGGCGAAGGCCCTCGGTCCCGCGCATGGGGCGCGCGCGATCGTTAGCTGGCGCCTCGCCGGCGATCCGTTGCGCTGGTACCTGAAAGACGACGCGATGCACTGGTTCGGCGGTGCCGAACGGATCCGCGAAGTCGATCTGGTGGGGAAAAAAGCAAACGTCGAACTCCCCGCTACGCTTCCGCCTGCGTTCCGTCCGGCGGGGGTCGTGCGGATGGGTCGCATCACCATCGCCCGTTACGTCTCTGCCAAGCCCGCAGTGCTGCGGATGAAGCAACTCAACGCCCAGATGACCGGCTACGCCGCCAACACCGTCGTGCTCGACGGTCCGCCCGCCCTGCGCTTCACCCTCGGTGAGAACGCGAAGACGGCGCCGTCCCACGAACTCGAGGCGCGCCGCGCCCAGGAAGGATCGAACGAAGGATGAGTGAAGGCCAAAACACGCTCGCAGTCCGCCTCGCCGGCGCCGCCCGCAGCCGCGAGAGCTGGATCCAGCTGCTCAAGTTCGGCGTCGTCGGCGGCTCCGGCTACCTGATCAACCTCGGCGTCTTCGCCTTTCTCTCCGGCAACCTCGGCCTCTACCACGCGGTCGCCGCGGTGGGCGCCTTCTGCGTCGCCGTGACCAGCAATTTCCTCTGGAACCGCTACTGGACCTTCGGGCCGGGGGAGGGGCTTGCCCACATGCAGGCGGCCCGCTTCTTCGCCGTCAGCATCGCCTGCCTGGTGATCAACCTGGTCGTGCTCGAGCTGCTGGTCACCTCGGGGATGGGCGAACTCGCCGCCCAGGCGATCGCGGTCGCCGTGGCGATGCCGTTCAACTTTCTCGGCAACAAGCTCTGGACCTTCGCCTGAGCCGGGGTGGGCCAGCCTCGCAAGGACGCAGGGAAGTGAGCTGAGGGGAGCGCACTCCAGTGCGTGACCCGAAGCGAACGACCGAGGACACCGCGAGGCGCCCCCACGCCGGCTCAGGTCGGCTAGGCCCTTGGTCGCTCAGCTAACGTTGATGGCATGAGCGAGAGCGCCCGCAAGCCGCCCTACGATGCCACCCGGATCGAGCCGGAGCGCCAGGCCGCCTGGGCCGACCGCGGCGACTACGAGGCGCCCGCGCCGCCGCCCGAGGGCGAGCACGGCGTCTACGTCAAGTCCTCCAGCCCGTTCACCTCGGGCAACCTGCACATGGGCCACGTCCGCGACTACACCATCGGCGACGCCTACGCCCGCTTCCAGCGCGCCCGCGGGCGCAGCGTGCTGATGGGCTTCGGCTTCGACGCCTTCGGCCTGCCTGCCGAGCTGGCCGCGATCGAGCGCCAGATCCCCGCCGCCGAGTGGGTCGAGCAGTGCGGCGAGCGGATGCTCGTCCAGATGAAGCGGCTCGGCTACAGCTTCGACTACGACCGCGTCTTCTACAGCTCCGACGAGGGCCAGTACCGCTGGTCCCAGTGGCTCTTCCTGACCCTCCACGAGATGGGGCTGATCTACCTCGACGACACCACGGTCGACTGGTGCGACACCTGCCAGACGACGCTGGCGACGATCCAGGTCGAGGAGGGCGGCACCTGCTGGCGCTGCCACAACGAGGTGCGGCTGATCCGCCGGCCGACCTGGTTCCTGAAGATCACGCCCTACCTGGAGGAGAACGATGCCAACATGGCGCTGCTGGAGCGGCAGCCGTGGGACGAGCTGGCGCTCTCCACGCAGCGCTACATCCTCGGGCGCTCAGACGGGGTCGAGTTCGACCTCGCCGGGCCGAGCGGGCCGCTGACCGTCTTCACGCCGCACGCCGACCACGCCGGCCTCGCGAGCTTCGTCCTGCTCTCGCCGCGCCACCCGCAGGTCGAGGAGTGGGTCGGCGAGGGGACGGTGCGCGAGGAGCTCGAGCAGCTGCGCTCCGGCGGCTGGGAGCGGAGCGCCCGCGACGCCAAAGCGGTGCCGGTGGTCGACACCGGCCGCGGGGTCCCCGGCCCCGATGGCGAGGACCTGCCGGTGCTGGTCTCGCCGCTGGTCGACGCGAGGTTCGGCCCGACCGCGGCCCTCGGCATACCGGCGGTCGACGAGGCCGACCGCGACATAGCACAGCGCTTCCCGGATCGCATCAACGTTGACGGGCCGAAAACTCAAGCGGGGCTTGAGAAATCGGCCCATCGACACGAGGAGGCGGAGGACGCGCCGCCGAGCGCGCCGGTCGATGGGGCCGTCGGCGCAAAGCGCTACCGGGCAAACGACTTCTCGATCTCCCGCCAGCGCTCCTGGGGGACGCCGATCCCGATCGTCCACTGCCCCGATTGCGGGCCGGTGCCGGTGCCGAAGGCCGACCTGCCGGTCGTCCTGCCGCGCGATCTGGTGGCGACCGGGGAAGGGAACCCGCTCGCCGAGCGTCCCGACTTCGTCGACGTCGACTGCCCGCGGTGCGGGACGGCGGCGAAGCGCGAGACCGACACGCTCGACTGCCACTTCGACGCGCTCTTCCTCTGGGTCCCGGCGACGCTGCCACCGGAGGATCGGGCGACGCAGATGTTCACCCACCCCGAGTCGCGCAAGTGGCTGCCCGCCGAGCGGCAGGTCGCGGGCGGCGATTCGGGCGGCTTCGTCTTCGACCAGCGGGTCGTCACCAAGGCGCTCCGCGACCACGGCGAGTTCGCCTACATGACCGACGGCGAGCCTTTCGCGGGCGTCCTCTTCCACGAGATGGTGATCGCCGACGGACGCAAGATGTCGAAGCACCTCGGCAACGTGGTCGACCCGGACGCCTTGGTCGAACAGTTCGGCGCCGACACCGTGCGCGTCGCCGTGCTCTGGGCGGCGGGACCGGCGAAGACGCTGAACTGGTCCGACGCCGCGATCCGCTTCGCCAACAAGTTCCTGCGCGGCTTCTGGACCTACGCGCACGATCGCTTCGTCGAGCTCGACGTCGCCAGGCACGATCCGGAGAAGGCGGCGGAGACCGAGCCGCAGCGGGAGAAGCTCCGCGGCTGGTGCGAGAACGGGCTCTCCCGCATCGCCGCCGACACCGCCGACCTGCAGATGCACAAGTCGATCCGCAACCTGACCCGCCTCTTTGAGCGCATCCAGCAGTTCGAGCAGCAGTTGAAGAAGCGGGGGCAGCTCGACAAGGCCGACGCCGAGGCGCTGGTCGCGGCGATCCTGCTGCTGGCGCGGGCGCTGCAGCCGTTCGCCCCCCACACCGCCGAGGCGATCCTGATCGACTCCGGCCGCTTCACCAGCGACGACCTGCCGGGCGTCTGGCCTGATGCCGTCGACATGCCGGTGGCAGCCGACGACATCCCGGCTGTTCTCTAGTCGTTTCGAGATCGATCGGTACCGGGTAGAAGGCATCCGCCTTCCGGACTAATGCCGTAGAAGGTCCTCCACCCGTACCTAAACGCAAGCGGATCTTTATGTTCAGTTGCTCTTGATTGCTACAGGCGAGTCTGTTATGAATGAGGCCCTGCCGGAGGATCAACCGGCAGACGAGGCGGGGTTTACTCAGGCAGGGAAACCGCCTTGGGGTGGCAAAGGAGGACCTGGCGCTGAGCGGAGGTCGCGTTCGTCACGACCCGGCCTCTCAAAGCGCGCCGATGCGCAGTCGGCGCCGCCCCGCCTCAACTCTCTTCTCGTCACGGGATCGGGGCCCCCGTGACGAGAAGCATGCGCGGGCCGGGGCGCTGGGTCGGGCCCCGGCCGCGCGCTGCGCAGGTCCCGGCGCTAGGTGAGTTGTCCACGATGGCGCTGCACATCAGGCCGGAGGGGCGGGAGGTCACGAAGACGCCGGGAACCGCGCGGGAGACGTGACGGAGACGTCACCGGTTCCACCCTTCCTCCACCGTTACGAAGACGCTGCGTGGATCGACCCTGCCATGGCAGGGTCGATCCACGCAGCGCGAGACGGGGCCCCGAAACTCCCCG
>JAFDWF010000226.1 GCA_018268575.1 Actinomycetota bacterium | reverse complement strand
CAGCGCCCCGACCGTCGCCAGCAGGCAGATCCCGGCGAGGATCAGGAAGGCGATCGAGAACTCGTGGGTGAGGCTGACGTCGAAGGCGCCGCCGACCCGCAGCGCCACCGCGCCGACCGCCGCCCCGAGGCCGGCGCAGAGCTGCATCGTCGTCACCTGGAGGATGTTGGCGTCGCGCATCATCGGCTCGGGCACGTCGCTGAACGCCAGGGTCGAGTAGCCGGTCAGGGCGACCGAGCGGGCGATTCCACTGACCAGGACGAAGAAGCCGATCACCACCAGCCAGGTCCCGGCATCGACGAAGGAGAGCGCGACCAGCGAGGCGGCGAGCAGTAAGGTGGCGAAGACCAGCATCGGGCGGAAGCCGAAGCGGCCGTAGAGGAACGTCGTCGCGGGCTTGATCCCGACGTTGCCGACGAAGACCAGCAGCACCACCGCGCCCGACTTGACCGGGCTCCAGCCGAACGCTTCCTGGAAGAGCAGCGGCAGCAGGAACGGCACCGCGCCGACGACGAGCCAGTAGATCGCGCTGCCGCCGGTGGCGGCGCGGAGGGTGCCGACCTGCAGCGTGCGCAGGTTGACCAGCGGGTGCTCGGTCGCCAGCAGGTGGCGGACCGCGGCGAAGAGGAAGGCCGCCCCGAGGGCCCCGATCGCGATCGCCACCCCCCACCTCGGCTGCGGCTGGGAGACCAGGTCGGCGGCGTAGGTGAACCCGCCCAGGCCGAGGCAGGTGAAGAGGACGCCGAGCCGATCGAGGGCGGGCGGCCGCGGAAGATGCGGCGACTCGATCAGTCGCATCGCGACGGCGAAGGCGAGCGCCCCGAGCGGCACGTTGATCAGGAAGATCCAGTGCCAGCTGGCGTAGTCGGTGATCAGCCCACCGACCAGCGGGGCGAAGACCGGCGCGATCAGCCCCGGCCAGACCAGGAACGAGATCACCTGCATCAGCTCCTCCTTGGCGGTGTCAGCGAGCACCACCTGCCGGCCGACCGGCACCATCAGTGCGCCGCCGACCCCCTGGACGATGCGGAACGCGACCAGCTCGGTGAGGCTGGTGCTCGCCGCGCAGCCGATCGAGGCGAGGGTGAAGATCGCGATCGCCGCCAGGAACACCGGCCGCGCCCCGAAGCGCGCCACGACCCAGCCACTGGCCGGGATCAGCACCGCCAGCGTCACCAGGTAGGCGCTGATCACGAGGCTGATCGAGGTCGACGGCACCCCCAGCGAGCTGCCGATCGAGGGCGCCGCGGTGACGACGATCGTGCCGTCGAGCATCTCCATGAAGAAGCACCCGGCGACCAGTAGCGCGAGCCTGCGCTCGCGTGGTACCGACCGAACGATCCCCATCGGGGGGAATCTACCGACGCCCTACAGCCAGTCTGAGGCGACTTCGGCGGCGCCTTGCACGGGTCCCACCCTTGCCGGGGGTGGGGCGCGCGTGAAAGGGTCTCGACGTCCATTTCCCTCCCTCGGAGAAAGCTCGATGACCCACTCCTCCAGAACCCTCCTCCTCGCCGCCGGAGCGCTCGTTCTCTCCCTCGCGATCGCCGTCGCCACCGCTGCGGCGGCCGCTCCGGGGCTCCCGCACGTGCCGGGGCCGATCCCGCCGAACAACGGGAAAGGGCGGATCACGAAAGCCGACATCGAATTCTTCGAACACTGGGAGAAGGAAGCCGACAAGGCCGACGAGACCTACAAGCAGGGCGTCTCAGCCCTGGCGAAAGGCTGCGTGGTGGTGAAGAAGGGGCCGGCGGTGGCGCGGCCGCCGTTCCAGCGGGCGGTCAAAGGGTTCATCCCCGTCGCCGGGAAGCTCGAAGGCCTCTGGGAAGACCTCGACACGGCCGCCAAGGCGCTCGACCAACGCAGCCACGCTTACTCCAACGCGAAGCTCGAGTTCATCGTCGGCAGTGCCTCCGACCTCCTCTCCCACGACTTCTTCGAGCGCAAGATGGGCGTCGAGAGTGGGCTGAAGGTGGCCGCCGAAAACCTCGCCGAACTGAACTGCTCAGTCGCCGGACCGCTGGCCGACTACGAACACGAAAGGGCGGCCGAGCAGAAGGACTTCCCCGAATCGATCGGGCACCTCAGGTTCGCCCTCGAACACGAACCGTGAGGCGCCCCCGCTCCGCGCCGCCTAAGCGGCGCGGATCAGCTTCTTGTTGACGAACTCGTCGGCGCCGAAGCGGCCGAGCTCGCGGCCGAAGCCGGAGCGCTTGAAGCCGCCGAAGGGCAGCTCGGGGCTGTCCGCGCCGACGATGTTGACGTAGACCATGCCCGCTTCGATCGCGTTCGCGACCCGCTCGGCCTGCTCGGCGTCGTTGGTCATCAGGTAGGAACCGAGGCCGAAGGCGGTGTCGTTGGCGAGGCTGACCGCCTCCTCCTCGGAGCCGACCTTGTAGACCTGCGCGACCGGGCCGAAGAACTCTTCCTGGCTTGCGTCGTCGCCCGGCTTGATCCCGGTGAGGATCGTCGGTTCGAAGTAGTTGCCGTCGCGCTTGCCACCGACCACGACCTCGGCGCCGCCGTCGATCGCCCGCTTGAGCTGGTCCTCGAGCCGGTCGGCGGCGGTGGCCGAGGAGAGCGGTCCGAGCGTCGTGTCCTCGTCCGCCGGGTCGCCCTTCTTGATGCCCGCGATCTGGTCCTTCAGCTTGGCGACGAATTCGTCGTAGTACTCGTCCTTGACGATGAAGCGCTTCGCCGCGTTGCAGGCCTGGCCGGCGTTCTCGAAGCGGGCCGCGGCGGCCTGCTCGGCGACCGCGCCGACGTCGTCGGTGCCGAGCACGATGAACGGGTCCGACCCGCCCAGCTCGAGCACGACCTTCTTCAGGTTGCGGCCGGCGATCTCGGCGACCGCCGCCCCCGCCCGCTCGGAGCCGGTGACGGAGACGCCGTGCACGCGGGGGTCGCCGATCACCCACACGATCTGCTCGTTGGTCGCGTAGATGTTCTCGTAGCAGCCCTCGGGGAAGCCGGCGTCATCGAAGATCTCCTGCATCGCCGCGGCCGATTCCGGGCACTGCGGCGCGTGCTTCAGCAGGATCGGGTTGCCGATGATCAGGTTCGGTCCGGCGAAGCGGGCCACCTGGTAGTAGGGATAGTTCCAGGGCATGATCCCGAGCAGCGTCCCGTAGGGGCCGCGGCGCACCACCGCGGTGCCGTCGCCGCCGAGCAGCTCGATCGGCTCGTCGGCCAGCAGGTCCTCGGCGTTGTCGGCGTAGAAGCCGTAGATGGCGCCGCAGAACTGGACCTCGCCGACCGCCTGGGCCTTCGGCTTGCCCATCTCACGGACGATGATGTCGGCCAGCTCGGTGGCACGTTCCACGTGCAACTCGCCGACCTTGCGGATCAGCGCCGCGCGCTCGGCGACGGTGGAGCTGGACGACCACGACTTGTAGGCGGCGTCGGCGCGGCCGATCGCGGCGCGCAGCTCGTCGTCGGTGATCGTCGGGTACTCCTTGATCGTCTCCCCGGTGGCGGGATTGACTACGGCGTAATCGCTCATCTTGATTCCTCGCGGCTGAAGTTTTGTTCGGACTAGAAAGCTTTCTACGACTTGCTAGAAACGTATCAGGGTGGTGTCCGTAAGAGAAGAGCGCCCCGGCGAACCACCCAGGGCGCTCTTTCGAACTGCCTACTCGCCCGTACCGCCCCGACCCAGTGGTGTGACCACCAACGTTTGCCGGGTCCTGGACGGGCCTCAGACGATCGTCGGGCGGCGTCCTCGGTCCTTGCCCGCCGACCCCTGAGTCTCGCCAGGACCCTGGCAACGTTGCCGGTCACACCACTAGATGAGCAGTTCCACGACCACGCACACCCGGATGACACGCCCGGCACACTGCGCGGCTCGGCGTCCTCGGGCTTGCCTTTGCCCACCGGCAAAGGCTGCGCCCTGCGTCCTTGACCCGCTTGGCCGGGCGCGCCCCCGGTCACACCTGGTCGTGGAACTACTCATCTAGCCGGCGGCGGAAGCGGGTGGCGAGGTGCCGGGCGAGGGGGGAGTGTCCGGCACCGCCGCCCGAGCAACGGCCGCCAGGTGTGGCGCGACCGCCGGCAGATCTTCGAATTCGTGCACCGGACCGGAACCCCAGCTGGTTTCATCGAGACCCTCGATCTCCTTGTCCCGGTCGACCCGCAGGCCGATCGTCTTCTCGAGCCCGATGATCAGGACCAGCCCGCTGATCGCGGAGATGCCGAACGTGACCAGCACGCCGACCAGTTGGTGGCCGAAGGTGATCGACGCGTGCTGGAAGGCGTAGGGGCCGCTTTCGATTTCAAAATAACCGCCGGTGGCCTTCCCGGCGCCGACGATCCCCGCGGCCAGGGCCGCGTAGACGCCGCCGAAGAGGGCGAGCGGGACGATCTTTTTGTCGTCGATGCGCAAGCGCTGCATCAGCAGGTAGCCCGCGTAGACGACGACCGGCGCGATCAGCGAGACGACGAGGATGCCCAGCGGCCTGCCGACGTCGAACGAGGTCGAGCAGCCGACGTAGCCGGCCACCGGACCGAGCAGTGCCATGATCGGGTTCTTGGTCAGGTAGCTGATCGCGAAGCCGGTGATGGCGCCGCCGATGAACGACATGAATATGTTCTCCACCACCAGCCCGAAACCGGAGTTGGTCATCGAGATCCCAAAGTAGCCCGTGCCTGGCACGATGTAGCCGCAGCCGAGGGCCAGGAACGGCACGCAGAACAGCACGACCCCGACGCCTAGCGCGGTCAGCCCCAGGTTGTGCGGCTTATGGGCCAACAGCCCGGTTCCCGGTTGCGAGGGATCGATCTTCTCTTCGAAGAAGGCGCCCACCCGCGGTCCCGCCCGCCAGGCGATGATCAGCGCCCAGGTGCCGACGAAGATGTAGAGCGAGAAGGTGCCCAGGTAGTCGTGGACACCGTTGTTGTCGAGCGGCCCGACCGAGCCCCAGGTCAGCCAGAGGAGGATCGGCATGATGATCGCCCCGGCGACCAAGGAGATGATGTTCATAGGTAGGTGCTTGACCCGCTCCAGGCCGGCCGAGTGCAGAAGCGCCCCACCGACCATCGCGTAGGCGACGAAGAAGACCAGGAAGACCTGGAAGACGTCGTTCTCGGGTGCCGCTTCAGGGTTCAGCGTCTGAGGCAGCGACCTTACATCGATGCCGCCGGCCCACCACTGGGATATCGCTTCACCCCAGGGATGAGGAATGCCGAACGCTTCGTAGAAGCTGACCTGCCAGATCGCGTAGCCGATCAGGAACATCCCGAGGCCTGCGGCGAACGCCGCCGCGAACTTCCCGAGCCAGGTGTCGAGGAGGTTTTTCCGCTGCACGAGGCCAGCGTCGATGAGGCCAACGGCGACCACGACGAAGAACAGCATGACCGTGGCGATCGTGTAGAAGACGTCTGCCTGGAAGATGTTGAACGAGACCTGTTCCTTGAAAAGGTCCGCTGCGCCGAAGACGAGCGGGATATGGACATCCATGGCTACTCCTTCGAGTAGTTGTTGGGCTGGACTGGACGACACACCTCAGCCCCGGTGGCACGGGCCGGATCAGGACGCGAGTTCCCTTTTCCTCTCCCCATAGCCCGGGCAGACTGCGGCCGCGATCCGGACGGAGTTGCTGGTCACTGGGCAACACTAGAAATGATTATGTCTCAGATCAAACGACGTATGTCAAGCCGCATTGGCAAAGGGTTTTCGGCTACTAGATCCCTTTCAGCCGCGAAATAGGTCGCGAATCCGCTTGCGGACTTGCCTGGATCGATTAGGCTTTACCCATGGTTCAGTCGAACCGTTTCTGTCATTTTGGGGGATCGAGCCTGGGATCGGCGCCCGGAGGTGGCGGCCGGCCGGCCCGGGCGGAGGCCGGTGAGCCATCGACTCCCCGGCGCTGGAGCGCCCGGGCCGCCGACCCGTCCGATTTCGAGGCCTGGGACGGGCTCTTCGTCGCCTACTGCGACTTCTACGCGCGTCCCGCGACCGCCGAGCACCGGCGCCGCGTCTGGTCCTGGATCGAGGCCGGCGCCGTGCGCTGCCTGGTCGTCGTGCCCAGCGGCGAAGCCGAGGGGCGCGCGGTGGGGATCGCCCACGTCCGCCCCTGTCCGAGCGCACTGCGCGGCGCCACCACCGGTTACCTCGACGACCTCTTCCTCGATCCGGCGGCGCGCGGGGGCGGTGCCTTCGAGGTGCTGCTCGGCGCAGTTCGCGAGCTGGCGGCGACGGAGGGCTGGGAGATCGTCCGCTGGATCACCGCCGCGGACAACGATCGCGCCCGTGCCGCCTACGACCGGGTCGCGACGCGGACCGATTGGGTCACCTACCAGCTCGACGCCTGAGCCCCTAGTATCGATTCCACGGGGGTTCTTGGGGGCTCGGCCTTTTCGGCGGCGACCCTGGCAGGCTGTGGCCGCCTCCGGAAAGGCCGGGTCAGGGGGGAACGGCAGAGGGCCCGGGCGAGCGGTCGGGTCGGGGCGGCGGGAATCGTGTAGGAAGGCGCGCCGGGGGACGGCGATCGTAACGGGATGCCGGGAACGTCACGCTTCCACGCGCCTTCCGCATCGAAGGTCCAGTTCTTCGATGCTCAGATCCTCCTTTGGAAACTTGAGGTCGCCATGGCGACCTCAAAGTTCCACTGGTGTTCTTGAGCAACGTGGGACCGTCACGGATCGCCACGTCTCCCTCACGGACGTGGCATCTCCCTCACGGGCCACATGTATCTCCGTGGCCATGCGCCGGCTCCGTCCCTTCCTCCTCCGCAGAACCTCCCGTCCCGGAGGCACCCACAGCCTGGCCGGGTCGCCTTCGGGTCGCCCGGGACGCCTGAGCTCCGATACTTCAGGTTCGAGCCCGCACTTCCTGGACCCATCCCGTGGAATCGATCATCTAGTGTCCTCCGCACCACCCCAACGGCGTCTCGCCACCCGTGGCGGCGTCCTCGGATTTGGCTTTGCCACCGGCAAAGCCTGCATCCTGCGTCCTTGCCACGGGCGCCGATCCACTCGTCGGATGTGGCACCCAACTCATGAGTCGGGACACTAGTGTCCTAGGGTCGTGCCGAAGCGAGAATCGCGCGCAGCTCCTCCGGCCGCGGAGGCGAGACCTGGCCGCGAGTGGCGACGACGTGGGCCGCTGCGGCGTTTGCCCAACGGGCCGCCTCGACCGGCTCCAGCCCCCGAGCGAGCGCCGCGACGAACGCCCCGACGTGGGTATCCCCGGCCCCCGTGGTGTCAACGGTCGCCACCGCGAACCCCGGAACCGCAGTGGGCGTCCCACCTTCTGCGAGGACAACGCACCCTTCCGCCCCGATTCGCACCACCACCCCATGTCGATGGGCCGAAAACTTGCCCATATGTCTAGTTTTCGGCCCATCGACAGCAGGGTCTGGGCGAAGGTTCGCGGCGTTCGCACCGATTCGCGTCAGCGCTGCGGCGGCCGCGGCGGACGGGTCCTCTTCGCCGGTCAACACCCCGGCCTCGGCGACGTTCAGGCTCAGCCAGCTCGTCGCGGCAAGAACGGCGTCCACGGTGTCGCGGTCGATCTCGGCGATCAGCGGGCCGGGGTCGAAGACCAAGGCGTCGGGACGGACGCGGCGGAGCCAACTCACCAGGCCGGCGGCATGCGAGTAGAGAAGCTCGTAGCCGTTGACGTAGACGAAGTCTCCGGGCGCCGGGGCCACGGCGTCGAAATCCTCGCTCTGCACCCTCGACTCGACGCCTTGGACGGTGACCATCGTCCGCTCCCCGCTGGCATCGACCATCACCAGGCAGACGCCCGAGCCGCCAGCGCGCGGCTCCGGGAAGAGCAGCTCGACGCCCTCCTCGGCGAGCGCCCGGCGGGCCACGTCGGCCACGTGATCGTCGCCGAGCACCCCGGCGAGCGCCGCCGGCATCCCCAGCCTCGCAGCCGCCGCGATCACCGCGAAGCCGCCGCCGACCGTCTGCGTGAAGTCCCGGGCCAAGGTGTCCTCACCGCGCGCCGGCACCGCATCGACTCCCACGATCAGATCGGCGAGTAGACCCCCGAAGGAGATCAGCCGACCACTCGGGGCACCCTGCTCGCGCTCGCCTGGCACTTCCGCCCCACCCTCGCCGATCGGCTCGCTCACCCGCTATATCCTGCCCCAATCCCATCGAATTTCGAAAATTCCCGGTTGGGGACGGCCGCCCAGCACGCGGTCGAGAGCCTCCGCCACACCTTCATCGCCGGTGAGCTGAAACCGGGCGAGCGGGTGCGGCAGGAGGAGATCGCCGAGCGACTCGGGCTCAGCCTGGCCCCAGTCCGGGAAGCGCTGGCGGTGCTCGAGCAGGAGGGCCAGCTCACCTACCGGCCGCGGCGCGGTTACTTCGTCACCGAGCTGGACCTCGACGACCTGCACGAGATCTACGACCTGCGCCGGCTGGTCGAGGGGCGGGCGGCGCGCGGAGCGCTGCCCCAGCTCGACGACGACGCCCACGAGCGGATCGCCCTGGCCGCGCGGGACTGCGAGGAGGCGGTCAAGCACGGCGACGTCACCGCCGAGCTCGAGGCCAATCGCCGCTTCCACTTCGCGGTGCTGGAAGCGCCCGACCAGATCCACACCATGAGGGTCGTGCGCCTGCTCTGGGACTCGACCGAAACGTACCGGGCGCTCTACTACAACGACCCGGCCGACCGGGTCGACTCGCTCGAAGCCCACGCGCGAATCGTCGACGCCGTGACGGTGGGCGACGCCGACCACCTCGTCGCCGAACTCGACGCACACCGCGAGGCGGCGCTCGACCGTCTCGCGATGGTCCTCGCAGATCCCCCGTCGGCCGGCTGACGCCTTGGGCGCCGTGGAAGCTGGCGCCTCGGCCGCCCGAGCGCCGGGAGGTCACAGAGAGGCGTTGGTCGAGGCACAGAGACACGAGGGTCGGTGCCCGCCGGGTCACGCTCGTTCACCTGGACACACCAGGGTGTGTCCAGGTGAACGAACGGCGCCTAGGCCCCGCACGCAGGCGTCGGCCTCGCGCCTTCCGTGACCCTTCCTCCGCAGACGTGCGTGTTCCACGCCGCACGGAACCGTGTCGCGCCGTCCCTCTCCTCCTCCGCCGTCCCGCAATGAGTTCGCAGTTATCCCCCGCATAGCGACCAGAACTGCGAACGCGCTGCGGGGAGGGGGCTGGCGGCGGCGTGAGATCGCGCGCTACCGGAACGCGCCGATCCCGGTCAGGGTTTCGCCCAGGACCAGCGCATGGACGTCGGCGGTGCCCTCGTAGGTGACCACCGACTCGAGGTTGTTCATGTGGCGGATCACCGGATACTCGAGGGTGATGCCGTTGGCGCCGAGCACCTGGCGGGCGGTGCGGCAGACCTCGAGCGCCGCGTTCACGTTGGCGAGCTTGCCCATCGAGACGTGCTCGGGCCGCAGGGCGCCTTCGTCCTTGAGGCGACCGAGGTGCAGCGCCAGCAGGGTGCCACGGTTGACCTCGGTAGCCATCTGGGCGAGTTTCAGCTGCTGGATCTGGAAGCTGGCGATCGGTTTGTCGAACTGGGTGCGCTCCTTGGCGTAGGAGAGCGCCGCCTCGAAGCAGGCGCGGGCGGCGCCGATCGCGCCCCAGACGATTCCGTAGCGCGCCTCGTTGAGGCAGGAGAGCGGGCCTTTCAGCGAGCTCACCCCGGGCAGGCGGGCGGAGTCGGGCAGGCGCACCTCGTCGAGCAGCAGCTCGGAGGTGACCGAGGCCCGCAGGGAGAGCTTCTTGTGGATGTCCTGGGTGGTGAAGCCGGGGGTGCCCGCGGGGACGACGAACCCGGTCACGCCCTCCTCGGTGCGCGCCCAGACGACGGCGACGTCGGACACCGAGCCGTTGGTGATCCACATCTTCTGGCCGGAGAGGATCCAGTCGGAGCCGTCGCGGCGGGCGCGGGTGCGCATCGAGCCGGGGTCGGAGCCGGCGTCGGGCTCGGTCAGGCCGAAGCAGCCGATCGCCTCGCCCGCCGCCATCCGCGGCAGCCACTCCTGCTTCTGCTCCTCCGAGCCCCACTTCCAGATCGCGAACATCGCCAGCGAGCCCTGCACGGAGACCAGCGAGCGGATCCCCGAGTCGCCCGCCTCGAGCTCCAGGCAGGCGAGCCCGTAGGCGGTCGCCGAGGCGCCGGCGCAGCCGTAGCCCTCGAGGTGCATGCCGAGGACGTTCAGCGCCCCCAGTTCCTTGGCCAGCTCCCGCGCCGGGACCGCGCCCGCCTCGAACCACTCGCCCACCTCCGGCACCACCTTGTCGCGCACCCAGGCGCGGACGGTGTCGCGGATGTCGCGCTCCTCGTCGGAGAGGTTGCGGTCGATGGCGAGGAAGTCCTCGGCGCGGGGCTTCTCCGTCGGCGTGGCGGCGGTTGACATGGGGATCCTCCGTGGGGATTCGATTTTCGAAAATCTGTCCCGAGGAGGATAACGGCCCCTGCCCCCGGCGGCGTTCGCAGTTCGCCGCGCTATCCGACGCAAACTGCGAACGCGCGCGGCTCGGCTCAGTCGGCTGCCGTGGCGTCGAGCTGCCCCTGCGCCCAGTCGAGGGCGTAGTCGGCGACCTCCTCCCAGCCCTCCTGCCCCACCGTGTAGTGGGAGCGGCCGGGGAACTCCTTGTAGTCGGTGACCGCCGGCGACCTGCTCTGCTTCTTCGCCATCTGCTTGTCGACGGCGGCCGGGACGACGTGGTCCTCGCCGCCCGCGATCAAGAGCAGCGGCGCCCGGTCGGGGTTCTTGAAGTCGACCTGGGCCGGGGTGTGCGGGTTGAAGTTGGCGAGCGCGCCCTGCCAGAGGACCCGTCCCGGGCCCGGCACCGCATAGCGCTCGTAGACCGGCTGCGACTCCTCCGCGCTCATCGTGTTGGTGAAGGCGTAGTTGAACTGCTCCGCGGTCAGCGGCACCGCGCGGTGGCCGTTGGCGGGGCTCTTCAGGATCGGGAAGGCCGAGCGCAGGGTCGAGAGCGGCAGCTTGGTGACGCCGCGGATCGCCGCCGCGTCGATCGCGACGCCGGCATCGCCCCGACCGCGGTCGAGCAGGATCTCGGTGATCGCGCCGCCGAAGGAATGGCCCATGATGATCGTCGGTCCCTCGATCTCTCTGACGAATTCGTCGAGGTGGTCGAGGATCTCCTCGAGGCCGAGGTCTTCGATCTCGCTGGTGTCGGCACGGATCGCCTCTGGGTCACGGTCGAAGCCCGGCCAGGCCGGCGTCTCCACCGCGTAGCCCTTGGCGCCGTAGCGCTCGACCCAGTGCTCCCAGCTCAGCGGCGTCATCCAGAGGCCGTGGATGAGGACGATCGTCGGTTTCTGCTCTGCCATCTCTGCTCCCCTTGAAGTCGTCTCGGACATGCCAGGGAGCAGATTCGATCATCGGAACGGAACTCTCAAGTAATCCACCCGTGATCGGCCGGGCGGACGCCGGCCCGGTGTGCCTCAGGCCGAGGCGGCGGCGCGCTCGCGCTCGTATTCGTAGAACCCCCGGCCTGCCTTGCGCCCGATCCGGCCCGAGGCGACCATCCGCTTGATCAGCGGCGGCGGCGCGTACTCGGTCTGCTTGAACTCCTCGTAGAGGGAGTCGCCGATCGCGTAGAGGACGTCGAGGCCGATGAAGTCGGCGAGGGTGAGCGGCCCCATCGGGTGGCCGCAGCCGAGCTTCATCCCTTCGTCGATGTCCTCGGCGGTGGCGAAGCCTTCTTCGTACATCCGCACCGCCGCCATCAGGTAGGGGACGAGCAGCATGTTGACGATGAAGCCGGAGCGGTCCTTGGTCACGATCGCCCGCTTGCCGACCCGCTCGGCGAAGCCCTGGGCGGTGGCCACGGTCTCGGCGGAGGTGTCGAGGGCGACCACGATCTCGACCAGGCTCATCACCGGCACCGGGCTGAAGAAGTGCAGGCCGAGCACGCGCTCGGGGCGCGGGAGACCGGCGGCGAGCTGGGCGATCGGGATCGAGGACGTATTCGAGGCGATCAAGGCGTCGGTGGAGACGACCCCGGCGACCTGGGCGAGGATCCCCGCCTTCAGCTCGGCGTTCTCGGGCACCGCCTCGACCACCAGGTCGGCCTCGACGATCTCGTGCAGCTCAGCGGTGTAGTCGATCCGGGCGTGGATCTCCGCCGCCTCGGCCTCGCTCACCTTCCCCCGCTCGACCGCGTGGCCGAGCGAGGTGGCGATCCGCTCGTGGGCGGCGCCGATCGCCGTCCCGTCGACGTCGCGGACGATCACCGACAGGCCGGCGCGGGCCACCGACTCGGCGATCCCCGAACCCATCAGGCCGCCTCCCAGGACGGCAACTCGCTCAATGGCCATCAGCACTCCTAACGGTAGGCGGCATGCAGATAGTAGGAATACAAATTATTCGACGCGCGGCAAGGCGAACCCCCCGGGTGGGTCAAGGCCCGACCGGCGGGGGCGCGACTCGCCAGGCAGGGCACGGAGCACGAGCCCGCGATGCGTGGCTGGCCCCAGCCCGCTCAGAGCGCCGACGGGAGCTGGATCGCGTGCGCGGGGCTGATGTATTCGCTCAGTCGCTGCAACAGGATCGACGCGTTGCCGACGCCGTTGGCGGAGCTCTGCGGCAGCTGCGTGGTGACGATCCCGACCGAGATGTCCTGCGCCTTCAGATAGGCGGCGACGCCGGTGTAGCCGTCGATGAACGGATTCTGGAATTCCCAGCCGTTGGCCAGCGTGATCCCGAGCGCGTAGTAGAGACCCTTGGGGAAGAGCCCGGGCCAGGTGAGGGCGGTCCGTTCGCGGTTCGCCCGGGGGGAGATCAGTTCGCCGCGCCCGAGCGCGCGGGCGCCGTGGACGACGTCGGCCATCGTCGAGGTCATCACGGTGCCTTCGCCGATCGACCAGGAGGGGCTCCAGAAGGTGTCGTCCTCGTAGACCCCGCGTTCGCCGGTGTAGGCGTGGAGCGCCTGGCCGGGCATCGCCGGGTAGCGCGAGATCTGCGTGTGGTCGAGGCCGAGGGGCGCGAGGACCCGCTCGCGGATCAGCTTGCCGACCGACTCGCCGGTGACCTGCGAGATCACCTGGCTGAGGATCGCGAAATTGGTGTGGGCGTAGTGGAAGCAGGTCGTCGGCGGGCAGGCAACCGGCTGGGTGAAGGCCCAGTGCAGCAGTTCGTTGGCGGTCCACTGGCGGAACGGGTTTTCGAACAGCAGCTTCTGGAACGGTTCGTTCTCCTGAACCCAGTCGGGGTAGCCGCTGGTGACGTTGGCCAGCATCCGCAGCGTGACTTCGTTTGCCTCGGGGAAGTTCGGCCGGTACTTGGCGAGCTTGTCGTTCAGCGAGAGCTTGCCTTCGTCCTGCAACTGCAGCAGCAGGTCGATCAGGTACGGGATCGCGATCGAGCCGATCCGCCAGTACATCTTCGGCGAGGCCGGGACGCCCTTCATCGAGTTGCCGAAGCCCGTGTTCACCAGCGGCTGTTCGCCGGTGTCGACCCGGATGATCGTCGCCCGCAGGCCGAGTTCCGGCATCGCTTCGCGGACCATCGCTTCGATGTGGCGGCGCACGCCGCGGCGGCCGACGCAGCCGCCGGAGACGTGGAGCTGGCCGGAGGCGCAGGCGGTCGCCGAGGCAGTGGCCGGCGCCGGATCGCCTGCCGATGGCGCGGCGACTGCCGACGTAGTGACGGCAAGCAACAGCGCAGCGCAGGCGGCGAGAGCGGCAATGAGGAAACGCCGGCGGCCCGCGAGTCGGAGAGTTGACCCCATTGGACGGGGATCCTATTTAAAAGGGAGCGGTCGATCCATTGACGGCTGTCCGCCGGCGGCGAGGCGAGTGGTTCCAAGACGGCGCTCCGGGGGGCGGAAGGACGGGGGCGTCGCCAGCTGGCGCCCGGACGGGTAAGGGACGCGGCCTTCTCGGAGGCGACCCGGGCAGGCTGTGGCCGCCTCCGAGAAGGCCGGGTCACGAGAGGAACGGCTGAGGGTCCGGCGGGAGGAGCGCCGGGGAGGGAGGACGTCACGATTCCTCCCGGATCCCGGACGCCCAGGAGACTCCGTGGTTCGAAATCCCCGCCATTGGTGGATAAGGAACCACGCAGCGTCCTGGCCGTCCGAGGACGTGGCATCTCCGTGACGACGCCCCGTCCCCCTCGTCGACGGGCCGGAAACTCCGGACATGCCGGAGTTTTCGGCCCGTCGACGGCGGAGCCCCCGCAGACGTGCCGTCCCTGTGGCGGAAGCTTCCGCGGACTCCCCGTCCCGGACCTGACGCGGGCGCCAGCCCTACGGCAACGTCACCCTCGCACCCGCCGTGGAGCTACCCCACCTAGGCCGGGATGAGGTCGCGATAGACGAAGCGGCCATCGTCGTGGCGCTCGCCGAGGGTGACTGGCACCGGGGCGTCGAAGACGGGGCCGGAGTCGACAAAGGTGTGGAACTCGCCGTTCTCGCCACAGGGGTCGACACCATCGGGCAGGTCGTCGAGCAGCGCCGCGTCGAAGCGGCGGCCGACGAAGCTCGGGGGGAGCTGGTCGGTGTCGACGACCACCAGCGTGGCGCCGAAGCGGGCCTCGATGAATTGGCGCGCGAGCGCGGCGGTGTCGCGGCCCCAGATCGGGAAGATCGCCTCGCGCCCCGCCGCCCTCAGGCGCTCTTCGCGATAGGCGCGGATGTCGGCGAGGAAAAGGTCGGCGAAAGCGAAGGTCGCCACCTCGGCAAGGGGCGGCGCGGCACGACCGGCGGCGTCCGGCTCGCCCGCCGCGGTCGCGCTCAACGCCGCGGCCATCCGCTCCTCGTATAGGTCGTTCGGACACTCGGCCGGGATCTTGACCTCGACCAGCGGCAGGCCGACCGCCGCCGCCTGGGCGTGCAGCAGCTCTCGTCGCACGCCGTGGACGCTGATCCGCTCGAAGTCCTCGTTGATCGTCGTCAGCAGTGCCACCGGCGCGGTCCCTTCCTCGCGCATCGTCCACAGCGCCAGCGCCGAGTCCTTGCCGCCGCTCCAGGAGAGGACGACGCTCACCGCGTGTACTCCGCCAGATAGTCGAGCCCCGCGATCGCCCGCGACCCATACCACGAGGTCATCTCGCCGTCGATTATCGAAACTTCGGCGCCCGGGACGAGCGCCTCGACCTCCGGGATGTGCTCCTCCTTGAAGTGGAAGGGCTCCGAGCTCAGCAAAACCCGGTCGACTTTCCCCGCGAAGTCGGTCAAGTCGACCTCCGGATAGCGAACCCCCTGACCTTTGTCGCCCTGTGGGCGACAAAGGTCAGCCACCCCCGTCGGTTGGCGCCAGTTGAAGAGCGCCAGGGTCTGGGCGATGTAGGTCTCGGGGGCGACGGTCATCCAGGGGTCACGCCAAATCAGGTAGAGGACACTTTGTGACGGGCTGGGTTCGATTTTCGAAAGTCCTAGCTGGAAGCGTTCGCAGAGGCGCTCCGCGTCCGCCTCGCGATCGAACTCCCGGCCCATCTGCCGGTAGAGAGCGAGGTTGTCGCGCGGCTCCTGCGGGTGGGTGACGACCAAGTGGGGAACGAACTCGGCGAGGGCCTCGGCGTCCTCCTTGCGGTTCTCGTCGACGTTGACGACGACGTGGGTCGGCGCGAGCTCCCGGATGCGGTCGAACTTCAGGTCCTTCGTCCCTCCCACCTTGGGGATCTCCCGGACCGTCTCCCAGGGATGGATGCAGAAGCCGGTCCTCCCAACCAACTGCTCCGCCAGCCCCAGGTCGCAGAGCAGCTCGGTGATGCTCGGGACGAGGGAGACGATGCGCGGTTCGTCGCTCATCGCGATGACGCTACCGGCGACCGCCATGCGGCCGCGGTCGCCTCACATGTTCCGCCGGTACTCGCCACCCACCGTGTAGAGGGCGCCGGAGACCTGGCCGAGCGAGGCGTATTTGACCGCCTCCATCAGCGACTCGAAGACGTTGCCGCGCTCCCGCGCCACCTCGCGCAGGTGCCCCAACGCCCCCTCCCGCGCGTCCGCGCCGAGCGCCTGGAAGGCCCGCACCGAGGCGATCTGGTCGTCCTTCTCGACGTCGGTCGAGCGCATCAGCTCGAGCGTCTCGGTCGTCTCCCCCGCCCCCTCCTCGGGGAGGAAGGTGTTGACGCCGATCAGCGGCAGCGTGCCGTCGTGCTTGCGCCGCTCGTAGTACATCGACTCTTCCTGGATCTTCCCCCGCTGGTACATCGTGTCCATCGCCCCGAGCACGCCGCCGCGCTCGGAGATCCGTTCGAACTCCTCGTAGACCGCCGCCTCGACCAGGTCGGTCAGCGCCTCGATCGCGAACGAGCCCTGCCACGGATTCTCGGTGAAGTTGAGGCCGAGCTCGCGGTTGATGATCAGCTGGATCGCCACCGCGCGCCGCACCGACTCCTCGGTCGGCGTCGTGATCGCCTCGTCGTAGGCGTTGGTGTGGAGGCTGTTGCAGTTGTCGAAGATCGCGTACAGCGCCTGCAAGGTGGTGCGGATGTCGTTGAAGCTGATCTCCTGCGCGTGCAGGCTGCGGCCGCTCGTCTGGACGTGGTACTTGAGCATCTGGCTGCGCTCCGAGGCGCCGTAGCGCTCGCGCATCGCCCGCGCCCAGATCCGCCGCGCGACCCGCCCGATCACCGCGTACTCAGGATCCATCCCGTTGGAGAAGAAGAAGCTCAGGTTGGGCGCGAAGGAGTCGATCTCCATGCCGCGCGCGAGGTAGTACTCGACGATCGTGAAGCCGTTGGCGAGGGTGAAGGCGAGCTGGGAGATCGGGTTCGCCCCGGCCTCGGCGATGTGGTACCCGCTGATCGAGACGCTGTAGAAGTTCCGCACCCCGTTGGCGACGAAGAATTCCTGCACGTCGCCCATCATCTTCAGCGCGAACTCGGTCGAGAAGATGCAGGTGTTCTGTGCCTGATCCTCCTTGAGGATGTCGGCCTGGACGGTGCCGCGAACCTGGCGCAGGGTCTCCTCGCGGATCCGCGCGTAGGTCTCCGCGTCGACCACATCGGCACCGCTGACCCCGAGCAGCCCGAGGCCGAGGCCGTCGTTCCCCGGCGGCAGCTTGCCTTTGTATTCGGGGCGCGGGCGGTCGCTGAAGATCTCGTCGAGGCGCTTCTCGGCCTCCCCCCACCGGCCGCTCGCCTTCAGGTGCTTTTCCACCTGCTGGTCGATCGCGGCGTTCATGAAGAAGGCGAGGATGATCGGCGCCGGGCCGTTGATCGTCATCGAGACCGAGGTCGTCGGCGCGCAGAGGTCGAAGCCCGAGTAGAGCTTCTTCGCATCGTCGAGGGTGGCGATCCCGACGCCCGAGTTGCCGACCTTGCCGTAGATGTCGGGGCGCTCGTCGGGGTCCTCACCGTAGAGCGTCACCGAGTCGAAGGCGGTCGAGAGCCGCGCCGCCGGCTGCCCCTGGGAGAGGTAGTGGAAGCGGCGGTTGGTCCGCTCCGGGGCGCCCTCGCCGGCGAACATCCGGGTCGGGTCCTCGCCCTCGCGCCGGTAGGGGAAGACGCCGCCGGTGTAGGGATAGGAGCCGGGCAGGTTCTCCTTCATCAGGAAGCGCAGCCGCTCGCCCCAGCCGTCGAACCGGGGCGGGGCGATCTTCGGCACCTGCTGGTGGGAGAGCGTCTCGCGGTAGTTGGAGCCGGTGATCTCCTTACCGCGGACCTCGTAGCTGAAGCCCTCCGCGCTGATGCCCGCAATCCGGCGGTCCCAGCCACGTAGCAGTCCGAGCGCCTCGGGGCCGAGCGCGCCGAGCGCCTCGTTGTAGGCCCGGCGCAGCGCGGCGGTGTCGCCGTCGCCGATCTCCGTGTCGCCGTACGCATCGAGCGGCGCGGGCAGCGCCGCGTCGTGCAGGGACCGCAGCGCCTCGTACAGGTGCTGCGCCTGCGCCGCCGCCCCCGCCAGCTCCTCCACCCGCGCCTCGATCCCCCGCCCCTGCTCGGCGATCTCGGCGAGGTAGCGCACCCGCTGCCCGGGGATCAGGGCGTTGCCGCGCGGCTCGTGGTCGGGCGGGTCGAGCCCCGGGTCCCAGCGCTCCGCCTCGGTCCCCGCCTCCTTCGCCAGCGCGCGGCAGAGGCTCACGAACATCCAGGTCACGCCGGGGTCGGCGAACTGGCTGGCGATCGTCGGGTAGACCGGCACCTCGTCCTCGGCGAGGTCGAAGGCGGCGCGGTTGCGGCGCCACTGTTTGCGCACGTCGCGCAGCGCGTCGTCGGCGCCCTGCTTGTCGAACTTGTTGATCACGACGATGTCGGCGAGATCGAGCATGTCGATCTTCTCCAGCTGCGAAGCGGCGCCGAACTCGCTCGTCATCACGTAGACCGGCAGGTCGACGAGGTCGACGATCTCCGAGTCGGACTGGCCGATGCCGGCGGTCTCGACGATCACCAGGTCGAAGTCGGCGCTGCGCAGGTAGGCAATCGCGTCGGCGAGCACCGCCGTGGTCGAGAGGTTCTGCCGCCGGGTCGCCATCGAGCGCATGTAGAGCTGCTCGCCCCGCAGGCTGTTCATCCGGATCCGGTCGCCGAGCAGGGCGCCGCCGGTGCGGCGGCGGGTCGGGTCGACGGCCAGCACCGCGACCCGCAGGTCGGGCAGGTGCGCGGCGAAACGCAAGAGCAGCTCGTCGGTGACCGTCGACTTGCCGGCGCCGCCGGTGCCGGTGACGCCGACGACCGGCACCCCGGTCCCCTTCACCGTCCACTCGGTGCGCAGCCGCTCCAGGTCGGCGTCGCCGAAGGCGCCGTCCTCGAGCGCCGAGAGCATCCGGGCGACACCGAGGTCGTCGGTGCGCGACTCGTCGGGGGGCGGCGGCACGACGCGCTTGGTGGCGGCGCGCTCGACCAGGTCGTCGATCATCCCGACCAGCCCCAGCGACATCCCGTCGTTGGGGTGGTAGATCCGCTCGACCCCGAACTGCTCGAGGTCGGCGATCTCCCCCGGCGTGATCGTCCCGCCGCCGCCGCCAAAGACGCGGATGTGGTCGGCGCCCGCCTCGCGCAGCATCTCGACCGCGTAGCGGAAGTACTCGGTGTGGCCGCCCTGGTAGGAGCTGATCGCGATCGCGTCGGCGTCCTCCTGGATCGCCGCGCGGACCACGTCACGGACGCTGCGGTTGTGGCCGAGGTGGACGACCTCGGCGCCGGAGTCCTGGATCAACCGCCGCATCACGTTGATCGCCGCGTCGTGGCCGTCGAAGAGCGAGGCGGCGGTGACGAAGCGCAGCGGTGGCTTGCCCGCACCCTCCGCGGCCTCGGCCGCGGTCCTGTCGGCAACCGTCGTCACAAATGCGAGGATAACAGATAGTAGGAACCGCGACTAAATTGGGGAACGAGGCTGAGTCGGCCTGACCAAGCAGCCCAAGGACGCAGGGAGCGAGTCGAGGGGAGCGCACTTCGGTGCGTGACCCGAAGGCGAGCGACCGAGGACACCGGGATGCGCCGGTCAGGACGACTCAGCCGGGAAGTCGCCGGCGGCGACGCGGACAGCGCGGAGGATCTTGGACAGCTCCTCCAGATGGTCGGCGCCCAACGGCTCGGTCGCAAAGCCGGCCTCGTTCAGCACCCGCGTCGCCCGCTCGGCGACCTCGCGCCCGGCCGGGGCGATCTCGGCGAGCACCGCGCGGCGGTCGGACTCGTGCGGCACCCGCTGCACCAGCCCGAGCTTCTCCAGCCCATCGATCGTGTTGGTGACGCTGGTCCGGTGCACCTGCAGGCGCTCGCCGATCTTGCCCAGCGGCAGCGCCCCGCGCCGCGACAGGTAGAGCAGCATCAGCGCCTCGTAGCGCGGGAAGGTCAGCCCGAACGGCTCGAGCAGCTCGTTCAGCCGCGCGATCAGGATCTGGTGGACCCGCATGATCGAGGTGACCGCGACCATCTCGGTCGCGGCGCCCGCCGACCAGCGCTCCTCCCAGTGGCGGCGTGCCTCGTCGATCGGGTCGAATGACAGTGAAGGTTCGGCCATCGGCGGGGAGTGTTACAGCGCGGGCAGGCGCCGCGCCGGCCGATCTGCCGAAAGCGCTCTATGTCAGCGCTTTTCGGCCCACCGACAAGAGGTGCACTTAGATCTCGTCGAGCATCCCGGCGATGCGGCGCATCACCTCGGCGGCGGCCTCGAGGTCGCGCTCCGGCACGTCCTCGAGCGCCTTCTCCCAGCGCTTCAGCCAGACGCGGCGGCGCTTCCCCAGCACCGCGCGGCCCTCGTCGGTGAGGGTGACGAGGACGCGGCGGCGGTCGCTGTCGCAGCGCACCCGGGTGACGATCCCGTCGCGCTCGAGCTCGTCGAGCATGCCGCTCACCGCGGCCGGGCTGAGCCGCGCCGCCTCGGCGATCTCCCCCGCCGTCGCCGGCGCGCGGCCGTCGAGGGCAAAGAGCGCCCGCACCTGGGCGACCGTCAGCCCCTCGACCTTGCCGTGCTGATCGCGGCCGCGCAACCGGCGCTCGGCGCCGAGCACGGCCGAGAACGCCTCGCGCACCTCGCCGAGCGTGCCCTCGTCGCGGTCGGCGGCGGCGAAGCTCACGCCGACTCCCAAGCCAGCTCGCGGGCCTCCGGCTCCGGCGTCGGGTGGCGCCGCGCCGCCCGCTCGATCTGGGCGAGGAAGAGGGTCGGCAGCAGCGCCACCGCGGTGATCCCCATCACCCAGAGGAAGGTGGTGCCGAAGGCTGCGGCCATCGCCGCCTGCGAGGCGCCCGCCGTTTCCAGGTGCGACTGCAGGACGACGGTGAGGACCGCGGTGCCGATCGAGCCGCCGACCCGCTGCAGGGTGGTCAGCTGCGGGGTCGCGTGGCTGATCTGGTCCGGCGTGAGGACGCTGTAGGCGGCGGTCATCGCGGGCATTATCGACATGCCGATGCCGAAGCCGCGGAAGATCATCGCCGCCGCGATCAAGACGAAGGAGGTGTCGGCGGCGAGCAGGACGAACGGGATCGTCGCCACCAGCGTGATCGCCGCGCCGACGAACGCGGTCATCCCCGCGCCCCAGCGTTCGGTGGCGCGCCCGGAGAGGCCCATCGCGACCGCCGCGCCGAGCCCCTGCGGGATCAGCAAGAGGCCGGTCGTGACCGCGTCCTCGCCGCGCACGGTCTGGAAGTAGAGCGGCATCAGCACCATCGCGCCGAAGAGCGCGGCGCCGAGGCAGAAGGTCGTGATCGAGGCCGCGGTGAAGGCGCGGTCGGCGTAGAGGCGCACGTTCAGCAGGGGATTGGGGATCCGCAGCGCCCGCCAGACGAAGGCGGCGACGCCGGCCAGGCCGATCCCCAGCGGGACCAGCACCGAGCTCGCCAGGAGCGTCCCCGCCGAGCCGGTCTCGGCGAGCCCGTAGGTGACGCCGACGAGGCCGACCGAGAGGATGCCGAGGCCGAGGAAGTCGAGCGGCTCGGCCCCTTCCGGGCGGTCCTTCGGCAGCAGCTTCAGGGCGGCGAGGAGGGTGACGATCCCGACCGGCAGGTTGACCAGGAAGATCGACTGCCAGGAAACGTGCTCGAGCAGGAGGCCGCCGATCGTCGGGCCGAAGATCGGGGCGAGGACGATCGGCACGCCGATCGCGCTCATCACCTTGGGCAGGTTGCGCGGCCCGGCGGCGCGGACCAGGATCATCTGCCCGGTCGGCACCAGCATGCCGCCGCCGATCCCCTGGATCACGCGGAAGGCGACCAGCGATCCGACCGAGTCGGCGAGCCCACAGAGGACGGAGCCGCCGGTGAAGAGCACCAGCGAGAGCAGGTAGACGCTGCGACTGGAGAAGCGGCGCGTGGCCCAGCCGCTGACCGGGATCACCGCGGCAAGGGCGAGCAGGTAGCCCGTCACCACCCACTGGATCTTGTCGACCGAGGCGTTCAGGTCGTGGCCCAGGGTGTCGAGGGCGACGTTGACGATCGTCGTGTCGAGGACCGACATGATCGTGCCGAGGACGACAACGGCGGCGACCCGCCAGACGTGGGACTCGATCCGGGAACTGGAGCCGGCGCTCTGCACCGCACTGGTCATCTACGCATCACTTCCTTCGCTGCTGAAACTTTTGGCGCTTAATAATTTAGCACCGAAATATCCTCCGCGGGGCGCCGCGGACTTGCCATGTGACGCACCTCACGCATAGGCTCAGCGGCGATGGCGACGACGGCCGAACCACCTCCCGCGGCGGCGGCGCAGCCCGGTGCGGCGCCGGGCCCGATCGCGATCCCGGACTTCGAGATCGTCCCCCGCCTCGGCCTGATCCCAGTCGCGATCGTCTTCGCCGGCCTGATCGTCGCGATCGCCGTCAACGAACTCTGGCCGCTGGCGTTCTTCCACGTCGCCTTCGGCGCCGCCTGGACGATCATCGACCTCTTCCTCGGCTTCGTCCTCGGGCCGATCCTGGGCAAGCTCGCGGTCCCGGCGCGGATCGAAATGACGACGAAGCTGATGCCGAAGATGGTCCTGATCATGCCGACGGTCGTCACCGCCACCCTGGCCGCCGGCTGGCAGCTCGGCCACTTCCTCGGCACCGTCGACAGCAGCTACTACAACCACGGCTGGATGGTCGCCAGCTACATCGTCGTCGGCTGCATGGCGGTGATCGCGCTCGGCCTGCTCGAGCCCGCCAACATCGCCGTCCTCTTCGAGCTGAAGAAGCCGCAGCCGAACCCGGCCGTGATCGAGCGGCTGATGAAACGCTTTATCTACACCGCCGGGGTCCTCGGCGCGCTGCAGATCGCGACGCTGGTGATCATGACCAAGATCGCGAGCGGCTAGTGGACCGCCCGATGCCGCCGGTGACCCAGGTCGGGATGGCCTCGCTGGCGCTGATCGTCGCGGGCGGGATCTACCTCGCCGCCCACCTGCCCGAATCGGTGCCGCTCGGCCCGGCGATCGCCCTGCTGGCCCTCTCCGCCCTCCTCCTCGCGGGCAACCTGGTCTCGCTCACGCGGGTCGAGGGCTTCGCCTGGGAGCGCTTCTTCCAGGTCGGCCGCTGGGCGCTCCTCGCCTACGCGATCACCGCCGGGCTGATCGAGTACGCCTTCCTCCGCAACGGCCTCGCGGGCGGGCCGCTGGTCGTGGTGACGCTCTCGCTGGTCGTCTACGCCCTCCACGTGCCGATGCTGATCGCCTTCACCGTCGCCCGCTACGCCTGAGGGCGGTTCCGGCGGGCCGGCGCTGACGTCCCGCTCGAGTGCGTTCGCACTTTGCCTCACCATGTGGAGCTAACTGCGAACGCACGGGGGTCGGGGTCCGCGCGGTACCCGCTCGGGTAAATCTCGACAAAGTTGATCAGTTTCATAGGCATTTAGGTAGAACGCCGGATGACCGCCTTCCGGCGGCCTTCTCTCACCCACCGGACACGGGCAACGGAAAGGAACCCACGAATGCCTGAGACCTCCCCATCGAACCCGCGGGCAGCCGGCGCCGGCCACCGGCGCCGCCTGCTCGCCACCTTCGCGATCGCCGCCCTGGCGGCCCTCGGCGGCGGCGCGCTCGCCGCGAGCGGTGCCGCCGCCGACCCGACCTCACCCCCGCCGGTCACCGTCCTCACCCACGGCGACCCCGGCAACGGTGACTTCTTCGTCTCCCCCTTCGGCGACCAGAGCACCTACGCCAACGGCCCCGAGATCCTCGACCAGAACGGCAACGTCGTCTGGTTCAAGTCGGTGCCGGCCGGCCAGGAGGCCTCCGACTTCCGCACCCAGACCTACCAGGGCAAGCCGGTGCTGACCTGGTGGCAGGGCACCGGCCTCGGCGGGCTCGCCAAAGGCACGGACTACATCTACAACGACCACTACCAGCAGATCGCCACGGTGCAGGCCGGCAACGGCCTCAGCGCCGATGGCCACGAGTTCCTGATCACGCCTCAGAACACGGCGCTGATCCTCGCCTACACGACCGCGACCGCGGACCTCACCTCGATCGGCGGCCCGGCCGACCAGACCGTGATCGACGGCGTCGTCCAGGAAATCGACATCAAGACCGGCAAGGTCCTGTTCCAGTGGAACAGCGCCGACCACGTCCCCTATTCGCAGTCCGAGCAGCCGCTGCCCGCCTCGGCGAGCACGCCCTGGGACTGGTTCCACATCAACGCGGTGAAGCTGGACACCGACGGCAACCTGCTGATCGACGCCCGCAACACCTGGACCTCCTACAAGGTCGACCGCCGAAGCGGCGACGTCATCTGGCAGCTCGGCGGCAAAGCGAGCCGGAGCAATTTCAACATCCAGGCGGCGCCTGGCCAGGTGTTGAACAAAGCCGGCCTGATCACCGCCTGGCAGCACGATTTCGAGGCGCAGGGCAACGGCATCTACACCTTCTTCGACAACGAGTCGGCGGGGGTCGCGAACACCGGGGTCGACGCGAGCGCCGAGTTCGGGGTCAGCCGCGCGGTGACCGTGAAGGTCGATCCGCGCACCCACACCGCGACGCTGATCGGCTCCTTCGACCAGCCCGAGGGCCTGACCGCGCCCTCGCAGGGCAACAGCCAGCGGACCGCGGACGGGAACACCGTCGTCGGCTGGGGCTCGCTGCCCTACTTCTCGGAGTTCGCGCCCGACGGCCAGCTGCTCTACAACGCCCAGTTCCCGGCCGGCGTGAACAGCTACCGCGCCTACCTCCTGCCCTGGAATCCGGGCAGCGGGAGTGGGAGCGGCGGGCCGAGCTACCACCCCTGGCCGGGTCACGGCCAGGGGCCGAACTATCAACCCGGGCGAGGCCACGCCCACCATTAGGCCCCACTCGCGACGGGCCCGCGGCGCATCCAGGGCGCGCCGCGGGCCGTCCGGGCCCACTTTTACGTCTTCGCCTGCGCCTCGCGGTGGGCGGCCTCGTCGAGGCGCTCGGGGCGGATCGCGTAGAGCGCCTGCCGCCCCTCCTTCCTGCCGTCGACGAGCCCGACCCGCTCCAGCACCGTGAGGTGCTTGGCGATCGCCTGCCGGGTCACCGGCAACTTGCCCGCGAGCGTCGTCGCCGTCGCCTCGCCCAGCGCCAGCAGCGCCCCGGGGGCCCCGAGTCGAATTTGAACAGCAGGTCGCCACCCGGCCGCAGGTCGACCTCGGCGGAGCTGGCGAACCAGCGTGCGATCTGCTCCGGCTCGGTGACGATCGACCAGACCGTCTCCACCGGGGCCTCGATCCGTACCTCGCGCTCGATGCTGTCGAAGCTCATCTCTGCCCTCTTGGATAGTGATGCAACCATCGGTTGCGAAGACGGTAGGACAACGCGCAACCGATGGTTGCGCCTCTTCGAGACGGGACGCCGTTAGCCTCGGCGGGTGCCCTGGAAACGCCCCCACGCCGAGGAGCACCTCAGCTTCCGCGCCAACTGGCTGCGGGCAGCCGTCCTCGGCGCCAACGACGGGATCCTCTCGACCGCGAGCCTGGTCCTCGGCGTCGCCGCCTCGGGGGCCTCGCGGAGCGCGATCGTCACCGCCGGGATCGCCGGCCTGGTCGCGGGCGCCGGGTCGATGGCGGCGGGCGAGTACGTCTCGGTCAGCTCCCAGCGCGACACCGAGGAGGCCGACCTGCGGCTGGAGGCAAGCGAGCTCGCCGACGATCCCGAGGGCGAGCTCACCGAGCTGGCGACGATCTACGAGGGCCGCGGCCTGCCGCCCGAGCTGGCCGCCGAGGTGGCGCGGGCGCTGACCGCCCACGATGCGCTCGCCGCCCACGCCCGCGACGAGCTCGGCCTGCCCGAGGACCGGCGCGCCCGCCCGCTGCAGGCGGCGGGCGCCTCGGCGCTCTCCTTCGCGGCCGGGGCGGTCCTGCCGCTGCTGGCGATCGGGCTCTTCGGCAGCTCGGTCCGGATCGTCGCCTGCGTCGTCGTCACCGTCCTGGCGCTGGCCGGGCTGGGCGGGCTCGGTGCCCGCCTCGGCGGCGCCCCGGAGGTCCCGGCGACCGTCCGCGTCGTCTTCTGGGGCGTCGTCGCGATGGGCGCCACCTCGGCGATCGGCGCCCTGGTCGGCTCGGCGATCTGAGGCGGCGTCGCCGCGAACTCCGGTCAGCTCGGCCGCGAGGCGAAGGCCGACACCAGTGCCTCGAGGATGCCGACGCCCTCCGGCGGCGCCGCGATGCCCAGCTCCATCAGCCCGCCCCGGTCGGTCAGCCGCAGATCGAGGAACGGGCAGCAGGCTCGCTCGGCGGCGACCACTTCCTCCAACGAGCTGCGGGTCCCGGCGTCGGAGCGAAACCGCAGGAGGGCCGATCGCTCGCTCGGTTCCTCGACCTCGACCAGCGCATCGGCACCGATCGACCTCAGCCGCTCGAGTCGATCCTTCATCCCGCGCGCGTCGAGCGAGCAGGCGACCGGGGCCGCCGCGGCGTCGAGCTCGGCGACCAGCTCGCGGACGCGGCGGGCGATCTCCTCGCGGGTGGCGCGGACCTCCTCGACCGGCCGGCCCGCCGGGTCGGCGAGGTCCCAGTCGAGGTAGCGACGGCCGGGGACGTACGGGCACTCCTCACCGCAGCCCATCGTCACCACCACGTCGGCCCAGCGGGCGTCCTCCTCGGTTAGCCCGCGGGGCACGCGGTCGGCGAGGTCGATGCCGAGCTCCCCCATCGCCGCGACCACCTCAGGATGGACGCGGGCAGCGGGCGTGGTGCCGGCCGAGCGCGCCCCGTGGCGACCTCCGGCGGCCCGTTCGAAGAGCGCCTGGCTGATCTGCGAGCGACCCGCATTCTGGCGGCAGACGAAGAGCGCGTTGGCCATCAGGCGACGACCAGGCCGGCCCACCCCGAAAGCTCCTCGAGCGCCTCGGGGATCACGTAGTAGAAGGCCCAGAGGCCCTGGCGCTCGGAGCCGACGATGCCGGCCTCGCGGAGGATCTTCAGGTGGTGGGAGACGGTCGGCTGGGAGAGGTCGAAGAGCGGCACCAGCTCGCAGACGCAGACCTTGCCCGCATGCTTGCGGAGGACGTCGACCAACTGCATCCGGGTCGGGTCGCCGAGCGCCTTGGCGACCGCGGCCATCCGCTCCGCCTGGGCGGGATCGATGTCTGGGTAGACGATCGCCTCGCAGCAGACCTCGCCGGCGGCGCGCTTGGTCTTCGGGGCAAGGTCGAGGGCGACCGGCATCCATCTACATATATCTATTGAATTGGCATCTGTCAATGCTTAGGATCGCGCCGTGATCGACGCGCCCCTTCCCCGCCGCGCCCTCGCCGAGCTCCTCGGCTCCGCCTTCCTGACGGCGACCGTGGTCGGCTCGGGGATCGCCGCGGCACGGCTCTCACCCGGGGACACCGGACTGCAGCTGCTCGAGAACGCCGCCGCGACGGCGGCCGGCCTCTTCACCTTCATCCTCATCTTCGGCCCGATCTCAGGCGCGCACTTCAACCCGGTGGTGTCGCTGGTCGACTCGGCGCTCGGCGGCCTGCGCCGCCGCGACCTCCTCGCCTACCTTCCCGCGCAGGTCGTCGGCTGCATTGCCGGCGCCGTCGTCGCCAATGCGATGTTCGGCCTCGCCGCGGTGTCGATCTCGACCACCCATCGCGCCTCGCCGTCCCACCTCTTCGCCGAGGTGGTCGCCACGCTCGGGCTGCTGCTGGTGATCTTCTCCTTGGCCCGTACCCGGCGCGGTCAGGTCGCCCCGGCCGCGGTCGGCGCCTACATCGGCGCCGCCTACTTCTTCACCAGCTCGACCAGCTTCGCCAACCCCGCGATCGACGTCGGCCGCATGTTCTCCGACACCTTCGCCGGGATCGCGCCGGCCTCGGTGCCCGCCTTCGTCGCGGTGCAGCTGCTCGGCGGCGCCGTCGCGCTGGCGCTGATCGCGATCCTCTACCCCGGTCTTTCGGCCGCGGAGGCGAGCGAGATCATGGTCCCGCAGGCACCGCGGGCGTGACGGCCGGGAAGGCTGTTGAGGGACGGAGGCGTAAGGCTCCCGTGCACGGGAGCCACGCGGGCGGGGATCGAACGCCTAGCGGCCGTTGCGCTCGCGGTGCGCGCAACCGGGCCAGCAGCAGGGGCGGCGCATGCCTTCCTCGAGCTCTTCCTGGGTGCGGCGGATGCGGCGTTCGCGGGTCGCCTCGCGCTTGGCGTCCTCCACCCAGCAGATGAACTCGTTGCGGGCCAGCGGCGTGATGTCGCGCCAGGCCGCGAGCGCCTCCTCGTTGCCGACCAGCGCCTCGCGCAGATCGCCCGGCAGCTTGTGGACCACCCCGCCGGGCACCCTCTCGGTCTTCGTCGAGCCGGCCACGGTAGCCGGAGTATCGCCTACCGCAGGTGGAAGACGAAGCTGAACTCTTCTTCCCCCTTCGCCCCTTCGATCGCTTCCAGGTGCATCCAGCCGCGCGCGGTCGCGTACTTGCCGGTGCCGCCGGTGATCGCCAGCTCACTCGGCTTGGCGTCGTAGTACGGCCCCTGGACGACGATCTGGCCGCCCTTGAGGAAGTTGGTCCAGGTGCATTCGTAGGAGACGCCGACGTCGACGCGGATGCAGTAGCCCTGGTCGGAGGCGACCTGCTTGGCGTCCTTGCCGTCGAAGATCGGGTTGTGGAAGGTGAGGATGTCGCCGAGGCTATCGCCCTTCTTGCCGACGTCGGTGGTGGTGTCGGTGACCGGGTGCTCGATCACCGAGATCGTCTCGCCGGCGCCCGCCGCGCCCGCCGCCGGGACGGCGAGGACGGCGGCCGCCGCCAGGGCGAGGGCAAGCAGCAGGCCGATTGAACGCTTGGTCATCTTCTTCCTCCTGGGTCGATCCACGGTCACCACCCGCCTTCGGCGCGGCGGTCGTACTTCACCTCGGTGTCGCCGAGCTCGAAGACCAAGAGCTTCGGCTCGGTGAAGCTGTCGAGGAACCACTGCGAGAGCTCGCGGCCGACGCCGCTGCGCCCGGCACCGCCGAACGGCGCCAGCTGATCCCAGTAGTTGCTCGTCTCGTTGACGTTCACGGAGCCGTGCGGGAGCGCTTCGCCGACCCGCCAGGCGGTCGCCAGATCGCGGGTCCAGAGCGAGGCGATCAGGCCCAGCGAGCTGCGGTTGGCGATCTCCACCGCCTCGGCGGCGGAGCCGATCTTCATCACCGGAGCCACCGGGCCGAAGGTCTCCTCCTGCATGATCCGCATCCCCGGGTCGACCTCGGTGAGGATCGTCGCCGGGTGGTAGAGCCCCTTGTCGGGGCCGAACGACTCGACCCGCGCCCCCTTCGCGACCGCGTCGGCGATGTGCTCGCGGATCCGCGCCAGGGTCGCCTCGTTGCAGACGGGGCCCATGAAGGTGTCCTCCGCCGCCGGGTCGCCGATCCTCAGCTCGGCGGTGCGCGCCCGCAGCTTGGCCAGAAACTCGTCGTAGACGTCGGCGTGGACGAGCAGCCGCTCGGCCGAGGTGCAGACCTGGCCGGTGTAATAGAAGCAGCCGTTGATCGCCCCCTCCACGGCGGCGTCGACATCGGCGTCGGCGAGCACGATGAAGGGACCGTCGCCGCCCAGCTCGAGCAGCTGCGGCTTCAGCGGCGCCGCCCGGGCGATCCGTTCGCCGGTCGCGGTCGAGCCGGTGAAGAAGACGCCGTCGATCCCCGCCTGCCCGGCGAGCGCGGCGCCGACGTCACCGAAGCCGTGGACGACGTTCAGCACTCCCGGCGGCAGCCCCGCCTCGGCGGCCGCGGCGGCGATCATCGTGCAGCAGCCAGGCGCGTACTCGGAGGGCTTCCAGACCACCGCGTTGCCTGCCGCGAGCGCGTGGGCGAGCGCGATCGAGGAGATGTCGGTGGGGAAGTTGTAGGGCGTGATCACGGCGATCACCCCGACCGGTCGGTGGGTCAGCACCAGGCGCTTGTTGTTGGTCTGCTCCTGCGAGGAGGGGAAGGAGAGGCCGCGGTGGCGCAGCACCTCCTCCCCCGCCTTGTGCCAGCTTGGCGCCGAGTACTCGTAGACCTCCTCGCGCGCGTCGGTGATCGTCTTGCCGATCTCGGCGGTGATCGTGCGGGCGATCTCCTCGGCCCGCTCGGCGACCAGGTCGTGGACGCGGCGGAGGATCTTCACCCGCTCGATCACCGGCGTCTCGCGCCAGCCGGGCTGGGCGCGCCGCGCCGCCTGGACCGCGCGCGCCACGTCACCCTCGTCGCAGCGCGCCACCGCCGCGACCGGCTCGCGCGAGTGCGGCGAGAGCACCTCGAAGGTGCCCGCGCCGCCCCCCGTCCACTCGCCGTCGATCAGCGCCTCGACCGTCGCCGTGGTGGCTGTCGTCGTCATGCGTTCTCCTCTCCGCCGGCAGCTTCGCGGTGCCGTTCGGCCCCCGACGCCTCCAGCTCGTCACGCGTGTGGCGGGCGACGCCGCGCTCGGGGCGCGCGAGGAACAGGTAAGCGGCACCGACGGCGGCGATCACGAAGATCACCGCGAGCGTGATCCAGTCGATGTTGAAGTAGGCGCGCGGGCTGGTCACGCCCGAGGGGTAGACGACGTTGATGAACATCAGCCCGAGGTAAGCCACCGCGCCGATCGTCACCGGCCAGGCCCAGCGGCCGAGCCGGAAGCTCCCCTCCGGGACCCAGCCCCGAGCCCGGGCGACAATCGCCGCGATCACGGTTAGCAGGAAGCTGAGGTAGATCCCGCTGACGCCGAAGGAGACGAGCGCGACCAGCCCGTTCACTTCGGCCGGATAGGTGATGAAGAGGATGTGGATGTCGTGGCTCGGCGAGGGGAAGACGAGCAGGCAGAAGAGCGCGGTGATCACCGCCCCGGCGACCAAGGCGTTGACCGGCGTACGGAAGCGGTCGCTGATCCGTGACACCCATTTCGAGGCGGGCAGCGCGCCGTCGCGGGCGTAAGAGAACGCCAGCCGGCTGCCGGCGCCCTGAATCGAGGTCCCGCAGGAGAAGAAGGCGAAGATGATCAGCAGCAGGAGGAAGTCCTGCACGCCGCTGGACAGCGACCCGAGGATGAACGGCACGCCGCCGCCTTCGACCGTCGCGCCAACCGCGTTGTGGGCGGGCATCGAGAGCAGCAGGGCACCGGTCAGGACGAGCGAGGCGAGGCCGCCCCAGATCACCGCCAGCCGCATCGCCCGCGGCACCTGGCGCCCGGCGTCGACGGTCTCCTCGGAGATGTCGCCGGCCGACTCGAAGCCGTAGATGATGTAGACGGGAGCGAGGACGGCGATCAGCGCGGCGCCGGTCCACCAGTTGCCGCCGAAGTCGAGTTCGAGCGGGTTCGAAGAGGCGTTCTGGACGCCCTGGCTGCTGAAGAGGAAGCCGAGGTCGTGGTGGAAGCCGTGCAGCGCGAGGATGATCGCGATGCCGAAGGTGCCGATGATCTCGACGTAGACGCCGAACTGGGCGACCCGCGCCATCACCTTGGTACCGGTGATGTTCAGCGTCGTCTGGATCGCCAGCAGGATCAGCGTGATCACGAGGATCGTGCCGTGGCTGGCCGGGTTGAGGTTCCAGCCGAACCAGTTATGGGTGAGCGCGGCGACGTAGCTGACCACGCCGGTGTCGACCGCCGCCACCGTGACCAGCAGGGCGATCCCGTAGAACCAGCCGACGAACCATCCGTACCGGGGACCGACCGAGAACTTGGAGTACTGGTAGAGCGCTCCGGCGACCGGATAGTGGCTGGCCAGCTCACCGAAGACGAGCGCGACGAGGAGCATCCCGAAGACCGGGATCGCCAGCAGCCACAGGTAGGCCGGCCCGCCGGTCCCCACGCCGAGCAGGAACAACGAGTAGATGCCGACCATCGGCGACAGGTACGTGAACGCGACCGAGAAGTTCGCGAACAGCCCCAGTACGCGATTCAGCTGCGGTTGGTAGCCGAGGCTGGCGAGACGTGAGTCGTCGTCGCTCGGCGTGACCGACACATCCTGTGATCCCATTGGCCCTCCTCGTGGTGCCCCTTACAGAATTTCTTTATCCTATGAGTTCATAGTTTTGAAAGTCAAGGCGAGATCCGACATCGAGAAGGAACCGGCCGTTTCGGTGGGGCTCACCACCGCGACGGCGCGCATGCTGCTGACGCCCGACCAGGGCAGCGGCTCGCTGTCCGACCAGGTTGCACGACGGTTGGGCGGCGCGATCCGACTCGGCCTGCTGATCGACGGGGACCGGCTGCCGACCGAGTCCGAGCTCGCCGCCCAGATGGGTATCTCCACCGTGACCCTGCGCGAAGCGCTCAGCACCCTGCGCGAGCAAGGGCTGGTGGTGACCCGGCGCGGCCGCGGCGGCGGCACCTTCGTCCGCGCCCCGGCCGACTCATACGGACCACTGCGCCAGTTCGGGGTCCACGAGCTGCAGGAGCTGGGCGACCAGCGCGCCGCGATCCGCGGCGCGGCTGCCCGACTCGCCGCCGAACGGGCACTCGACGAGGAGATCTCCCGGCTCGAGGGCCAACTTGAGCGGCTCGCCGCCGCGAGCACCGCGAGCGAGCGCCGCCGCGCCGACACCGAGCTGGCGATCGGGATCGCCGCCGCGGCGCAGTCCTCGCGCCTGACCCGCGAGGAGACCCGCCTGCGCGCCGAGGTCGGCGACCTGCTGAACCTCGAGCTGAGCGACGTGGAGCAGGCGGCGATCGTGACCGAACGGCGCAAGCTGGTCGAGGCGATCAGGAAGCGGCGCCCGGAGCGGGCGCGGGCACTGGCCGAGACCCAGGTCGAGGCCGAGACCAAGCGCCTGGTGACGCTGCGGCTGAGGATGGCGGCGGCGGGCGACAGGTCCAACCGAGGTCGCGCCGGCGACCAAGTCCTGGAGGAGGTGAAGGCCGACCTCGGGCGGGTTTTCGACCGGCTCGACCGGTTGGCCGCGCACCTCACCGAGATGCTGCGCCGGGAAGACACGCTCACGGTCGAGGGCCTTGCCGAGCTGCGCCCGACGATCTTCGCAATCCTCGATGCGGGCAACGACCTGGTCACCGGCGCCGGGCTGGTCGTCGCCCCCGGCCTGCTGGCCGGGTCGGAGCGCTGGCTCGAGTGGTGGTCCCGCACCGGTCCCGAGGCGCGATTGGAACCGCTTCGGGTCAACCTCGACCTGGAGGCGCCGGACTTCTACGACTATACGACCGCTGACTGGTTCGCGACTCCGCTCGCCAGCCGCCGCCCCCGCCTCTCCGGGCCCTTCGTCGACCACGCCTGCACCAACACCTGGGCGATCACCCTCTCACTGCCGACCGAGATCGACGGCGAGTTCTGCGGCGTCGCCGCCGCCGACGTGCTCGTCTCGAGCCTCGAGCGCCGCATCCTCCCCCGCCTCGCCGGCATCGACGAGCGCCTCGCCCTGGTAACCGCCGAGGGCCGTGTCGTCGCCTCCAACGACCCCGCCCTGGTCTCCGGCCAACGCCTCGCCCTGGATCGCGACGAGGCGGCCGACGAAACCGTCAACCCGGTCGACTCACTCCGCCTGATCGAGCTCTAACGGGCCGGGTGACTGGTTGCACTGGCCGGGTGGAGGTTCGGGCCGGGGAAGCTGACGCCCGCTGAGGGTTCGGGCCGGACGAGTGGGGACGAGTGCCCCCGGGCGTCCCGGAGGCGACCCAGACAGGCTGTGGCCGCCTCCGAGACGCCCGGGACGGGACCCTTTGCGGGGGGTCCCGTGACAGGGACGGCACGTTCGCGGGGGGTTCGTCACAGAGACGCCACGTTTGCGGAGGGCCCCCACGGTGCGTTCGCAGTTCCCCACACTGGTTGTGGGGAACTGCGAACGCACGAGGGTGGCCGCTGAGGAATCGTCGACTTCGCGACCTCTCCCTCACGTCACCCGCGACGTTCCCGGCGTCTTAGTCACGGATCCGGTCCCCGGCGCGCCTTCCGTGACGATCCCCGCCGCTCGCCGGACCCTTTGCGCTCCTCCCATGACCCGGCCTTTCCGGAGGCGGCCACAGCCTGCCCGGGCCGCCTCCGGAAAGGCCGGGTCCCTTCGGCGTCCCTTGGCGTCAGTGGGAAAGCTCGGCCGCCCCCTCGCCCACCGGGTACATCTGCAGGCGACCGTAGAAGGCGTTGGCGACGCGCAGGGCGTGGACCTTGGCCGCGGCGGAAAGGGGACCGTCGAAGAGCTCGTCGACGGTCTGGCACCAGAGGACGAGCCAGCGCTCGAAGTGCTCCTGGCGCAGGCCGCCCGCCTTGCGGTGTAGTTCGGCGTGGACGCCGAAGGCGCCGCCCTTGTAGGACTGGGCGCCGAGCAGGTTCGTCGCCCAGAAGGAGGCGATCACCGGGATGTGCTCCTCGAGGTCGAGCTGAGCGACGTCGGTGAAGATCCAGCCGATCTCCTCGTCGACCATCGCCTTTTCGTAGAAGGCGCGGACGAGCCGCTCGCAGTCGGCGGCGGTCTCGATGTCGGGGCGAGCGTCGGGGGCGATGCGGAGATGATGACGACCGCGGCCCGCCGGCAGCCCGGACGCCCAGCCATCAGTGCAGGATGTTGACCGCCCTGGCGACGACGAGCCCGAGGATCGCCAGCGAGATCAACGACTGGATCCCCATCGTGATCTTCGCCCAGGGAACCAGCGGCATCACGTCGGTCGGGCTGAACGCGAGCGCGTTGGTGAAGCCGAGGTAGAGGTAATCGACGAACATCGGCCGCCAGCCCGGCGGGGCGAGGTCCGGGTTCAGCTGCTGGGGGAAAGCCAGGTCGGGATAGCGGGGCCGCCGGTGCATCCGGGCCACCGACCCGCCGCCGTCCAGCTCCCAGTAGAGGAGCGCGAAGACGATGTTGTTGGAGACCCAGACCGTGCCCCCGGCGAGGAGGAGGCGCGTCGCCGAGTGGGTGAGGCTGCCGCCGACGACCAGGACGTGGACCAGCATCGCGGTGCTGAGCGCGGTAAGGACGGCGAGCAGGGAGAGAAGCAGCCGCGAGAGGAGGCGGACGGGCTCGGTCGAGCGGTCGATCCGCCCCGGGTCGGCGACGATCAGCCCGAGCAGCACCAGGCCGATGAGCGAGAGGAACCAGCGCGACTCGGGCCGGATGCTCGACGGCAGCGAGGCGTTCAGCAGGATCGCGACGATCACCGCGAGCGCCATCGGCCAGCGCCGCTCCCCCCTGGCCTCGGTGTGATCGCCGCGGCTCAAGCCTGGCCGGGCCGGCGGTCCTCGGTGAAGAGGTCGCCTTGCGCGGCGGACGAGCCCGACCGGCCGCCGCCCGGACCGCGCAGGGCGTAGGCGATCGCCACCGCGACGACGGCGCCGGTGAGCGGACCGGCGACGTAGACCCAGTAGCAGCTGAAGTTGCCGCCGACGAGGTCGGGGCCGAAGGTGCGGGCGGGGTTCATCGAGGCGCCCGAGATCGGGCTGCCCCAGAGCCCGGCGAGCGCGATGTAGGCACCGACGCCGATCGCGCTGAAGATGCCGATGTTCTGCGCCCCCGAAGCGGTGCCGAGGATGACGCTGACCAGGCCCATGGTGAGCAGGGCCTCCATCAGATAGCCGCGCCCCATCGAATAGCCGCCGGCGACGTAGTTGGAGCCGAAGGTGGCGGAGACGTCGATCGCCCAGTGCAGGACCAACGCGGCGAGCACCGCGCCGATCAGCTGGACGACGACGTAGCCGGGCACGCGGCGCCAGGGGAAGTCGCCGCGCAGGGCGAAGGCGATGCTGACGGCCGGGTTCAGGTGCGCGCCCGAGACCTTGCCCATGAACATGATGATCGCCATCACCATCAGGCCGGGGGCGACCACCGCGGCGGTGCGGCTGATCGTGTCGGGGAACGCCTGCCCCATCATCCCGCCGCCCGCGGCGACGATCACCAGCAGGAAGGTCCCGTAAAGCTCGGAGAAGAGGCGCCGCCACTCCTGGTCGGGGTCGCGGAAGTCCCGCATCGGACCGGTGATGTCGCGGTCGATCCAGGCGAGGACGCCGGCCTCGGCCTCCTCGACCCGACCGGGGGTGCTCTCCTCTCCAGCCACCGGGCGAAGCTATTCGACGTGCGGAGTCCCGTCAATCGGCAGCAGAAAGGGCTACCAGGATCGTCGGGTAGATCCGCGGCGGCTCCGGGACAACGGTTTCGAGCACGTCGCGGGCCCGGCCGGCGGGTGCCGGATCGGCGCACCGCGCCGCAGTCAGGCTTCCGCGACCCAGGCGCGCGCCTCCTCCTGTCGAGCGAGCGGAAACACCTCGATTTCCCCCGGCGCCATCCAGGCGAAGACGTGCATCGCCTTGGCGATCCACTCGGTATCGGTGACCAGCGCCATCTTCCGCCACGCCTTGTGCTCGCGGAACCAGGCGCGGAAGCCCGTCTTCATGTCCTCGACCATCGCGTTCGCTGCCAACCCGTCGTAGCTGTCCAGCACGAAGAGCAGCCGCACTGCTCCCGACGCCACCGCCTCGTTCAAGGCTGGCTCCAAGACCCCGGTGTAGTCCTCCTTGGTCAGCTTGCCGAAGGCACGGAGGCCCGTGACCCCAGCCGGCATGCCGTCGATCTTCTCGATCATCTCTCCCTCCTCAGGGCTCGATCACGTTGAACCAGATGTCGAAGCTGTCAAGTAGGCCGACCACCTCGGCGAGCGGGGCGACGTCGGGCTCGACCTTGATCACTCCCTTTTCGGCCTCCTCGAGCAGGCTGGTCTCGCCGATGATCACCGCGTCGAGGTCCTTGCGGGCGAGGGTGACGGTCGCGTCGGCGCCCTCGACGTTGCGGCCGAGTGAGTGGTTCAGGGTGCCGCTGCGCAGCTCCAGCACCGCCTTCTCCCCCGAGTCGGTGAAGACCAGGTTCAGGGTGATGCGTTTCCCCGCCGCCTCCGGCCCTTTGATCCTCATCGCGAAGTAGTTGAAGAGGAGCGCCAGGCTCATGCCGCGCACGGTGTCCGGGGTCGCGGTACCGGGGATCGGGATGCTCGGCGTCCCCTGGCGCAGCTCCTGGGCGCCGGTCAGATAATGGCCGCGCCAGCTGCCCGACTCGGACTGGTACCCCATCTGCTCCATCGTGTCGGCCTGCAGCTCGCGCGCCTCCTCGTTCGACGGATCGGCGAAGACGACGTGGTTCAGCACCTCCGCCGCCCAACGGTACTCGCCTTCGTCGAAGGCCTTGCGGCCCGCCGCGATCGCCGCCTCGGCGCCGCCCATCACCTCGACGTAGCGCCGCGCCGCCTCCTCCGGCGGCAGCTTGTGCAGGTTCGCCGGGTTGCCGTCGAACCAGCCCAGGTACTTGACGTAGGTCGCCTTGACGTTGTGGTTGACGGTGCCGTAGTAGCCGCGCAGACTCCACTCCTTCGCCAGCTCGGGCGGGAACTCGACCATCTCGCCGATCTCCACCGGGGTGTAGCCGTGGTTGGCGAGGCGCAGGGTCTGGTCGTTGATGTAACGGTAGGCGTCGCGCCCGTTGCGCAGCGTGCGCAGCACGTCGTCCTTGCCCCAGACCGGCCAGTGGTGCATCCCGTACATCACCTCGGCGCGGTCGCCCCAGCGGTCGATCGTGTCGTTCAGGTACTGCGACCAGGCCTGCGGGTCGCGGGTCGGCGCACCGCGCAGGGTGTAGGTGTTGTGGAGGGTGTGACAGCAGTTCTCTGCCGCGGTAAGGGCGGCGAGCTCCTCGACGAACCAGTGCATCTCGGCCGGCGCCTCGGTGTCGGGTGCGAGCAGGAACTCGAAGGTGAGGCCGTCGATCTCGAGCTTCTGGCCGGTCTCGGTGATCTCCTCGGTCGGCGGGATGATCGTCGCCGCGCCCATCGAGGCGCTGATCCCGAGCCCGACGCCGACGTGCCCGGTCGGCCCCGGTTTCAACAGCACGCCGGTGTGGTACATCGCCCGCCGGCTCATCGCCGTGCCCGCCATCACGTTCTCGGAGACCGCCGCCTCGAGGAACCCGACCGGCGCGATCACCCGCACCTTGCCCGCCTTCACGTCGGCCTCGTCGATCACGCCCTTGACGCCGCCGTAGTGGTCGATGTGACTGTGGGAGTGGATCATCGCGACCACCTCTTTGCGCGGCCGGTGCTCGAAGTAGAGGTCGAGGGCGGCGCGCGCCGTCTCCGGCGAGACCAGCGGGTCCATCAGGATCAGGCCGGTGTCGCCCTCGATGATCGTCAGGTTGGAGAGGTCCTGGCCGCGCACCTGGTAGAGCCGGTCGACGACCTTGAAGAGGCCGCCCTTCTTGATCAGCTGGGCGTTGCGCCAGAGGCTCGGGTTGACGGTCGGCGGCGCCGGCTCGTCGTCGCCGACGAAGTCGAGGGCGGCGCCGTCGTAGATCGGGAAGCCTTTCGGCCCGTCGATCCTGCCGCCGTTGGTGAGCGGCGCGACGAAGCCGCGCGCCGCGTCCTCGAAGTCCTTGGTGTAGTCGAAGGGCAGCTCGCCGAGCACCGCTTCGTTGATCTTCTTCGTGAACTCAGTCGCGTCCTTGTGCCGACACATATCGCTCCCTCCTACCCGGATCAGAAACCCGAGATCTCGTCACCGACCAGGCCGAAGGCGATCTTCAGCCAGTTGACCCAGTCGGCGGGGGTGCCCGATTCCGAGGCTTCGGCGCCGCTCGAGATCGACGACCACGATCGGGATCGGGGCTCGACGAGACGCCGCCCCCCGGGCGAGAGAACCTGACCGACCGCCTGTCCCAAACTCAACCCCCCCAGCCGATCCGAACGAACCTGCTAACTGGTCTGGATCGCCACCATAGAGCGCCGCCGCCTCATTGGACAAGGATGAGGACGATCGTTGCAATGCCGAGGGCGACGCCGACCCCGGCGAGCATCAGCATCGACCGCTCCTGCGCCCGGTCGGGCTCGGAGATCCCCATCTCGCGGTTCAACCGACGGATCCGCCGCGTGCCGAACCCGATCAGCGCGATCCCGTAGATCGCGAAGCCGGTCCCGACCACCACGTAGGGCCAACGGGTCGAGTGGTGGAGCAGCGCAGGAACCACCCGACCGAGCGCCAGCGCGGCCGCGATCGCCGTGAACCCGGTCCTCCACCAGGCAAGGAGCGTGCGCTCCGCGGCCAGCGACGTGCGTCGATCCTCTCCCACGCCCGAGAACCTACCTTCTGACGAAAAAGCGGACGACGGGCCTCGAACCGGTTTCCGGCGCAGCAGCAACGGCTGCAGGTAGACAAGGAAAGAAGCGGCAAAGGCGCCGGACCAACCCGACGGTCCGTCGGGATCGGTAGCGCCCGCGGCGTGAGGTCAGGCCGGATGTTCGACGGGCCGGACGGTGAGCCTCGGCCGCTTGGCGTGCGCCCTTTCGCCGAGCGGTCGATAGCGGGCCGTGAGCCTGGTGGCGATCAGCCGGCCGCGGGCGATGCGCTCCTCGCCCCTCAGCAGGGTGACGACGAGCCAGCCGACGTGCTCGAAGCGGGCGCTGACCCGCAGGCGGGTCTGGCCGGGGACGAGGTACCCCGGAGGATCGCTCTGGCGAGGCGGTGGCACGGGCATGTCACTACTCCGCCGGCGTGAACGTCACCTTGTAGCTGGTGGAGATGTCGATCGTCAGGGAACGCTGCCCTTGCGCCAGTTGGGGTTGGTGATCGGGATCGGCAGAGGAAGCGCTTCTCGCTTTCGACCGTGAACTTCATCGGCTTCGGCAGCATGAACTTCAGGGCGCCGAGGTAGATCGCGCCGAGGCCCTTTGGTTCGCAGGTCGCTTCGGTGAGGGCGGCGAGCTTCGGGTCGCCGATGTCCAGGCAGCGGGTGATCCACTTGAGCGGTTCCGGCGGCCCGGTTCCGAGGTCGACGACAAGCTCGCCCGGCGTCCAGGTGAGGCTGGAGCTGGTCGTGCCCCTCGTCGTCCCGCACCCGCTCGGGTCGGAGAATTCCGGCAGCGGTTCGGGGTCGCCGGGGTACGCGGCACAGGGCCCACCGAGTCGCGTCGAGGCGCTGCCGACCTTGGACAGGGTCGCCGGGATCCGCCAGCCGTCGGTCGAGAACGAGGAGAACCGCAGCTTGCGGCCCAGCCGACACGTCTCGGCCGCAAGCCGATGTTTGGCGGTCGTCGCGACCGTGAGCGTCTGCGAGCGGCTGCCGTTGGCTTCGAAGCTCGGACTCCCGAGGTAGTCGGAGCAGCTTTCCGGATTCGTCCCGGCGAACGTCCACTTCGTCGTCACCTTGCCGGTGAGGTCGACGTCCCAGTCGACCCGGTTGCTGATCGTGGCCCCCGCCGGCTCTCCGGCCAGGAGGCAGATGGCGATGACGGCAAGGAGGGCGACACCGGCGCGACGGAGCATGCCCCGAGGTTGACGCCGCCGCCGGCGCTTCGCATCGGTGAAACCACTGGTCGTCGCGCTGGGCGATCACCACGGTCGGCGGGGAGTGGGACCGCCGCCGCCGGATACCAACCGAGGTAGGAGCGCTTCCTACCCGAGGCCTCGATTTTCGATCGCCTCCGGGCCGGAGTGGCGCCGGAACGACGGATAGATGATCGGCGCGGTTACCCTCATCTGCCACGGCGATCCGAAATGGAGCCGAATCCAGCGCGGGACCCGGGGCTGATTCTGGTATCAATTCGCCTCACGATTTCGCCGCCGGATGTCACAACTCAGAGAGAACCGATGGCTCATAGGGAGACGACCACGGCATGTACGTGGGTGACGGTTCTAGCCGCGCCTGGCTGCGCCATCATGGCGCTAGGTGGACACGCTCTCACCGTGGTCCGTGCGCTGATCCTGACCGTCTGCGTGGCGCTGGCGCTGGGGGTCCTGGTCGCTCCTTCCGTGGCGACAGCGGCGAAGGGCCACGTCTACAAAGTTCCGAACCTCGCCAAAGACGGCTACGAATCCTCGATCCCGGTACGCGTGGTGGTTCCGAAGGGCATGAGGTACGTTCCGGTGCGTCGCGCCCCTTGCTATGTGGGTGAAGCCGCCCGCAATTGTGGCCGTGGAGGCTGGTTCCAAGGCCGCAGGTACTCCACGGCGGTAGGTAGGAAGGCCGACCGCGTCGGCACGGTCACCGGATTCGGGTACATCCACGCCTGGGGGTTCGGCTGGGTGAGGAGGTACCCGCCCAAGTGCAGATCCACGTGGAACACTGCCACCGTTGCTCATGTCCATATCTGCCAGGCCTACTGCATCTCCCTAGCGACCACGTGCTTCTATCAACCTCCCGCGGAGGGTTTCAGCCCGATCAGTGATCAGGTCGAGACGTTCTGGAAGCGTGCGCGCGGCGGTGGATACCTATACCTCGGAGTCGACTATCACGTGAGGCTACGCAAGGTCACCGTGCCCGACTTCAGCGATCGGGTGTTCTCGGATGCGCTTGCGATTGTCGAGCACTCCAACCGAGTCCGCTGACGCTGCGCATAGCCACCTGGAAACGCCGCGCTGCTCAGAACTTCCGCATCCACCTGCGCCCGTCGGGCGGAGGCCCGCTCCCGACCACCTCTATCGACCTGGCGAGAGAATCGCCAGCCCGGCGGCACCCGCGGCCGTGGCGAGCTCATCGTCGTAGGCCACCATCTCCTCCGCATCCGACGCGCAGGGCCACCGCCAGGTTGACGGCGTCATTCGAGCGAAGCGGTGCGTGCGTTCCGGCGGCAAGCAGGTCGCCGCAGCCGAGGCCGCCGCACCGGCCAAGGGCAACGCCGCGGCGGCCGGGAAGCCGACGCCAGCCGGCTTGGGGGCGACGCAATCCGCCTCGAGGACAACGGCCTCGGCATGGTGCCGCGGTGGAGCTCACCGTCCAGCCTCAGATGCCCCAGGACCTCATCGCCGATCCGGAACGAGGTGACGCCTTCTCCGATTTCGTCGATCACGCCGGCCGTCGAGCCGGTTGAGTGAGGCGGCCTCGATCCGGACACGAACCTGACCGGTCCCGCCTCGGGGAGGTCGACCTCCTCCAGCAGAGGAGGACCCTCGAAATCACTGAGCACCAGCGCACGCATGGACGTCTGCACCGAATTCGCTACTTGAACATCGGCGGGGCATCCGCAGGCGGCCACGGCAGGCGCAGATCGGGCTCCCCTTCCCACGGGTAGGCGCCTTCGTCGGCGCGTCGCTGGATCTCTTTGAGCGAGACGCCGGCAAGGACATCTTCGGAGACCTTGGCCGGGTCGACGATGACGCCGAAGGGGTGCTCGGTTATCTCGAGCAGCTCCTTCTTCATCCACGCGGTCGATGCCTCCCAATCGCCGAAAGCGTCGCACTGAAGCTCGACGAGGTTCCCGTCCGGATCCTCGTAGTAGTACGCGATGGTGTTCCTGTGGTCGACGCAGAAGACCGGCTCGATCCCTTCCTCCAGCAAGCGTCGGAAGGTCGAGTCGAGGTCCGCGAGAGAGGCGTACTCGAAGGCCGAGTGGTGCATGCCGTCATGGGTCCTGCGGTCGGGGTCCGGGGTGAGGCCCGGCACAGCCAGCAACGCGATTCGATGGTTGGCCCGATCGTTGGAGAGGAAGGCGCCGAACGGGCTGTTGTAGTTCACCCTCATCCCACAGACGACGGTGTACCAGGCGATCATCTCGTCCTTGCGGGTCGTCTTCAGGTTGATGTGGTGAAAGCTTGGCGCGATCACCTCCTGGTCCCGCGCGGGCGATCCCGCCACGGTCCCCTCGCTGCTGATTGCCATCGGTCTCCTCCTGGTTTCGGAACCCCGCACGGCTTCCTCCGACCGTGCTCTGGTGCGCACCATCCTATCAGGATTTGCCTAGGCGGCAAATCTTGACTACGCAACTAGCGCCCGACCTCACCCGTGGCTCTGCGCAGCTCCGCGATCACGACCCTCGGCTCGACGCGAGACCGGTAGTTGACGTCCGCCCGGGCGAAGGTAACGCGCCGTCGGCGACCGATCACCAACGTGGCGGGAATCGTCATCCGCGGCGGCGAGGTCCCGGTCAACTCCTCCGGGTCGTGACCAAGGCGCCGGTACGCCTCGGTGACGTCGTCGGGCAGGACGAAGGTCAGGCCGAGTGCGCTCGCCGCGTGCATCTCGGGGTCCGTGACCACCTCGAGGCCCCACGAGGCGAGCTCCTCCTCGGTGGTCGAGCCGTCCGGCGGAAACGGGGACGCCGCCAGCACCCGGGCGTCGGCCAATCCGGCCTCGATCAGCTCCCGCTCGAGCGCACGCAGGTGGACGTTGCAGAACGGGCACCACGGGCCGCGGTAGAAGACCAGGGCGACGGGCCCGCCCTCAATCGCCTCGTCGAGGGCCAGATCGGTCCCATCGGCCGCGAGGAACCGGAGTGGCGGTGCGATCTCCCCCGGCCGCGGCAGCCCCTCCGCGACCCCGGCCCGTTCGAGGTCGGCGATCATCGCCAACACCATCTCCTCGACCTCCGGCGGTAGCGGCGCGTCGGACTTGACCCTGAGGAGCTCCTCGCTCAGCCTGCTCATCGCCTCAGTCGCCGACGCCGCGCGGCACTGCCCCCTCGTCGACCGCCCCGGGCGACGAGACCTTCCGCGTGAACCACCTGCTCACTTCCTCGAGTGCGCCCGGCGAGTCGGCGAGAGACGAGAACAGGACGAAGGAGTGGATTCCGTGGTCGGACAGCCGCAAGCTGACCTCGACGCCGCATCGCTCGGCCCGGGTCGCCAACCGTCGGGCGTCGTCGGCCAGCGCCTCGCCCGCCGCGGCGTGGATCAGGATCGGAGGCAACCCGGTCAGATCGGCGTAAGCGGGCGAAGTTTCGGCCGACCTAGGGTCGGCCCCTTGGAGGTAACTCGCCGACGCCATGCTCAACGTTTCGCGGCTGTGCCAGGCATCGGTGCCGAGGGAGCCATCGATGCTCTCGCCGCCGAGCCCGAGGTCGGCGAAGGGGGAGGCAAGGTAGATGGCCCGCGGCAGCGGATCGCCGGCATCCCGCAATGACAAGGCGGCGCCCAGGGCCAACCCGCCCCCGGCGCCCTCGCCGGTCAACAGGACGCTCTCCGGCCCGACCCTGTCCAACAGCCACCGACAGGCGGCGACCACGTCCTCGAGCGCGGCCGGAAAGGGGAACTCCGGGGCAAGGCGATAGTCCGGCAAGAAGGCGGACCCTCCGACCGCAGCGGCCAGGCGATCCGCCAGCTCGGCCGAGGAGCGGGCGCTGCCCATCGTGAATCCGCCGCCGTGCAGATGGAGGACCACTGGCGCCTGCGGCGACCCGAGGCGGCTCACTTCCAGGCCGGCGATGCCGCCGAGGTCGATCTCGCGCAGGCGGACATCATTTGGCGGCGGCGCCTGCAACTCCCAGAAGCGCTCGTATCCGCTCCGTTCCCCGACCCATCCGAGCGCCCGGTCGGCCGGCATCAGCACGCCGTTCCAAGGTGAGTCGGCGAGAGGAGCCTCCGCTCCGGAGGCCTCACTGTCAGCGGACCCGGCCGCCGCCTGCTTGAGCTCGGCATCGACATCGTAAGACCACATCCAGTGCCAGAAGTCGAGACTGTCCGGATCGAGCTCCCGCATTCCCCGCCAGCGGCCGTTGCGGGCCCGGGAGAGCTCCGGCGTGTCGAAGGTGAGCATCTCGGCGTTCGCGCGAGAGATCGCGAGGATCCGCCCGGTGCGATCGCGGCGGCGCGCGGCGAATTCCTCGAATGCGCGCGGCGCGTCCTTCGCACCGTGTCGTGCGAGGCAATCGGCGAGTATCACCGTGTCCTCGAGCCCCATCGCCGCTCCCTGTCCCGCGGTCGGCAACGCCGGGTGGGCCGCATCGCCGATCAGCCCCACCCTCCCCACTCCCCACTCGGGCAGCGGGGGCCGATAATAGAGGCCGGTGACGAAGGCCGAGTCGATCGCCTCGACGATCCCGGCGAGGCGCGGGTTGGCGGCGGCGAACGAGGCGCGGAGGTCGTCGAGGTTGCCCGCCTCGTTCCAGGACTCCGGTGTGACCTCCTCGGCGGGGACGATGCCGACGAAGTTGTAAAGCTCGTTGCGGCGCAGCGGGTAGGAGATCGTCGTGCGCCTGGCCCCCAGCCAGAGATGCTGGCAGGCGGGCTCGAGGCCGAGGTCGGCGACGCGCTCGAAGGGGATGATCGAACGCCAGGCAACGATGCCCGAGAACTCGGGCTCGGACCGACCGAACAACGAGGCGCGCACCGTCGAGTTGAGCCCGTCGGCGCCGACCACCACGTCCCCCTCCACCCGCTCGCCGTCCGCCAGCAGGGCAGCGGCGCGATCTGGCCCCTGCTCGATCCCAACGACACGGCTCGCGCTTCGCAGGGAGGCGCCATCGACCCCGTCGACCAGCGCGGCCAGGATGTCGGCGCGATGGACGAAGTAGGCGGGAGCGCCGTAGCGCCTGGCCGCACGCGCGACGTTGGTCGTGTACAGGAGCTCGTCGCTGTCGAGGTCGCAGAACGCCAGCAGCTCGGTTTCCACGCTCCTCTCCGCGACGTCGACTCCGAGGTGGCGGAGCGCCTTGAGCGCGTTCGCCATCAGGAAGATGCCGGCGCCGACCTCGGTGAAGGCATCGGCCTGCTCGAGCACCTCCACCTCGACCCCGCGATGCTGGAGCTCGATGGCCAGGGCGAGGCCCGAGATCCCGCCGCCGGCGATGACGACGCGCATCTAGGCCTCCGGGCCGACGACCGCCGCGACCGGATGGCGGGCGGCGAAGGAGGCCGCCAGGCTGCCGACCCCGGCCGGGTCGGCGATGGGCATCAGGTGGTTGGCGTCCGCCAGCACCGTCGTCTCGGTCTGCGGGACCAGGCGGGCGAGGAGCTCGACCGAATCGGGCGCCAGCGGACAGTCCCGGGCGGTCGCACCGCCCGTGACCGCCAGCACCGGCATCTCCAGCCGGGCGGCCTCCTCGTCACCGAAGACCCATTCCGAGCACGCCCGGGCCTCGTCCGGAAAGGCTCGTGACTCCTCAACCGCCCGGACCGACGCGCCGGCCCCGAGGGCCTCCTCGATGACCGTCTCGTAATCCGGAGCGCAGGTCGCCCGCATGAACAGGTCGAATCCTCCGGCGACGTCGTCGCCGGCGAACTTCATCATCGATTCCGCCATCGGCCCTTCGATCACCGGCATCGCCGACGGGGCACAGAGGCCGCCGACCGGCGCCGGCTCCAGCAGGATCAGGCTCTGCACGAGGTCGGAGCGGTCCAGCGCAAGCTGCAGCGAGATGATGGCGCCGCTCGAATGGCCGCAGACGTGGGCCCGCTCGACGCTCAGGTGCTCGAGCACGTCGGCGCAATGGGCCGCCCGCTCGGTCACGCTGAGCGGCTCGGTGGCGTCCGCCGCCCTCACGTAGCCGGCGCGGCGCATCACGATCACCCGATTCCCGGCGAGGCTCTCCTGTCCGGCGACCGGCCGGAACCATTCGCTGAAGAGACCACCGTGGACGAAGAGGATGGCGTCGCCGCCGCCCTCGTCGTCGGTGTACTCAACCTGGACATTTCCGACCTGGAGCCGGTGCGCCATCTGCAGCCGTCCTTCCCGTAGACCCTTGGACCCGGTCGGAATCCTAACAGGATTTGCCTGCCTGGCAAATCTTCAGGACTATCGGTCCCGGACCGGCAACCGGATCGCCGAGGGATGCCGGGCATCGAGGAATACCCGCTGCCTGGCGGGCTCCGTGCGGGTCGCCCGCACGCCCACGCAACCCGTGTTCGGGTTGCGGTCGTAGCGCGGGAAATCGCTCGAGGTGACGATCACGCGCAGGCGGTGGCCGGCCTTGACGAGGGCGGCGGTGGCCCAGAGGTCGACCCCGTAGGGGAGCACCTCGAGCGGCTCCACCGGCTCGGGTTCCGACCAGTCTCCCGAGCGGAAGCAGGCGCGAAGGATCCCATCGCAGAGGTTCACCGTGCGTCCGTCGGGGAGCACCTCGCAGAGCTTGACCACCCAGTCGGTGTCGACCGCCGAGGTGGAGGCGAAGAGGGACGCGTGGACCGGACCGATGATTTCGAGCTCCGCTCCGAGCGGGTCGGAGGTGAAGACGAGGACGTCGCCGCGGCCGATGATCGGCGTCTGGTCGACCGCCCCGCGCCTGTAGATCTCCGGCATCAGCAGCGCCCCGCCGGTCGTCGGACAGGGATCGAGCGGGTCGTACACGTAGGTCGCCGGCTCGGCTCCACCAGGTGGAGCTTCCCGCGAGAGGCCGCCTCCGGCCCGCAAGAACCAGCGCTGCTCGCGAACGTTCGGGGGCGGCCAGTCTTCCTCTTCGCTCCACCGGTTGGAGCCCATGACGAAGAGCTTCACCGGGGCCGAGTCGCGGTCGGCATCCCCGGCCAGCGCCTGCTTGAACCAGTCGAGGAAGAGGGCGGTCAGGTCGAGCCAGGCGCCGCTCGAGCGGATGCCGAAATCGATCTCGCCCGCCGCCGAGCTGATCATCCCCGGACCGTGGGACCACGGGCCGATTACGAGTCGAGTCCCCTCCCGGGCGGCGCGACTCCCGGCTTCCTCCCGCATCGCGGCGAAGTGCCGCAGGTCGTTGCTCAGCATCACGTCGTACCAACCGGCGACGATCAGCGCCGGGACCTCGACCGCGCCGTATCGGCCCGCGAGCGAGCGCGCGCGATGGTAGGGGCCACGTCGGTCCTCGGTCATCGCGTCGACGAGGAAGGGGACCAGCGGCGCCAGGGTCTCGGCGCCCGGGAACTCGACCGGGGGGAGATGGCTCGCTGTGCCGAGGTAGTCGTCGATCGCGCCGATGGCCTCGTCCACCCCGTCCTCGAGGGCGGGGTCGTGTCGCCGTTCGCGCAGCAGCTGGACCAGTCCGAAGTTGCCGAGCACCCAGAACAGATGCATGCCCCAGTTGAACGCCCCGCCCCTCCAACTCAGGTCGAGAAAGGCGTCGTTGGTCGACTGCGCGGTGGCTAGCGCCCGCAACGCTGGGGGCCCAGCGGCGGCAGCCTGCCACGCCGTGGTCCCCATGTAGGAAACGCCGTAGGCGCCTACGCGCCCGTCGACACCGGGCAGCGAGGCGGCCCACTGGACCGTGTCGAAGCCGTCGTCGAACTCGTGCACGTAGGGCTCGAAGCCCCGGCCGTCGGAGGCGAACCTGCCCCGGACGTCCTCGATGACGACGACGTAGCCGTTTGCCGCCGCCCGCTCCGGATCGATCGCGAGATGGGTGGTCGCCGCGAGGTCCTTTCCATAAGGAGTGCGGAGGACCAGCGCCGGGAAGCTCCCCTCCGCGGCGGGCTGGTAGACCCTGGCGCGGAGCGTCGCGCCGTCCCGCATCGGGACGGCGACTTCCTGTTCCACCGTGATCTCCACGACCGGCGCCGCGCTCGTGACTCAGCGCAGATGAGGTAGCTCGGAATCTCCGAGCACCTGGGTCATCGCTTCGGCCTTCGACCGGATGTCGATCCGAGATCCATCGAGTTGACGCGGCGGTGCGTCCTGGGCGAGCTGGTGCTCGGCGATGTAGAGGTAGTCGGTCCGGATCGGCGCGAATACCTCGATCGCAAAGCTCGGCTCGTCGCCGATCGGCCGCCCGCCGTGGATCATCTGCGAAGGGATGTAGAGCACCTCGCCTGCCTGGAAGTGAAGACTCTGCTCCCCGACGACCATCTCCTGTTCGCCACTGATCTGCACCATCAGCTGATCGTGGTCGTGGCTGTGCATGTTAGGGAACGGCTCGCCCTCCTCCCACTCGGCACCGAAGCCGGCATCGACCCAGGCGAACGACAGGAACGCGTGGTCGGTTACGACCCCCGTGCGTCGATAGGTGCCCTCGAAGGTCGTCTCCTTGGGCAGGTCCTCGAGGCGGGCATGGAACATACGACTTGGCACTAGGTCTCCCTCTTCTTTCTCGTTCGATCCACTGACACGGCCTCCCTCGCACCCGGCGACTCGATGACCGACCACCGCCGCATCACCTCCTCGCATGGCGCCACCTCGCAGAACGCGGCGGCGAGCGTCTCGAGCGCATGAAGATGACGAGCGCGCTCGACCTCGGCGGTCGCATCGGCGACGACCGTGGTCTTGAAGTTCCTCTGGGCGGCGTCGCGCGCGCTGCTCTCGACGCAGATGTTGGTGGTGACGCCCGCGAGCACCAGCTCGTCCGCCCCCAGGCTGGCCAGCAGCGCCTCCAGCTGGGTTGCGTAGAACGCGCTGAAGCGCAGCTTCTCGACCACGAAGTCCTCCGGCTCCGGCCTCAGCTCGGGGATGAATTCGGCGTCCTCGGTGCCGGCGACCAGGAGCCCGGCCGACCGGCTCTCGGGGTTGACGTCGTTGAAGACCCGCCCGCCGTCGCGGTAGTCGGGGCGCAGGACGGTCCGCACGTGGATCACCGGCCGGGACGCCGAGCGCGCCGCTCGCACCAACTCGAGGCATCCGGGTATTGCCGTCCTCAGCTCCTCCACGTCTCCGCCCAGGCGGGCGATCGACCCCTCCGGGTCGAGGAAGGCGCGCTGCATGTCGATGACGATCAGGGCATCCTGGTCCATCGAGGCGCCCCCGGGCTCAACCCGCGGCGTTCGCACCGCTCAGGCGGTACGCGGACTCGAGCAGGTCCGGTTGCCGGCGCAGGTCGTTCGCGACACCGTGGAAGACGATCTGGCCTCCCTGCATGACGTAGGCGGCATCAGCCAGGGACAGCGCCATGTGGGCGAACTGCTCGACCAGGAGGACCCCGACGCCGGCCTGCGCGATCTCTTCCAGGGTGGGCAGGAGTCGACGGACCGCGATCGGGGCCAGCCCGAGGGATAGCTCGTCGATCAGCAGGGTCGAAGGGCGCGAGACGATCGCCTGCGCGATCACCACCATCTGCTGCTCGCCTCCCGACAGCAGGCGAGCGGGGATGTCCCATCTCTTTTTCAGCTCCGGGAACAGCTCGACCGCCCACTCCAGCCCGGCCTCCGCGTCACTGCCCCGTAAGGCGTACGTCGCGACGCGCAGGTTGTCGCGGACGCTCAGGTCGCCGAGCAGCCGTCGTCCCTCGGCCGCGACGGCCACCCCCGCGCGACGGATGCGCTCGGGCCGCAGGCCGGTCAACCTTCGGTCGGCGATCGCCACCTTCCCGGAAGAAGCGGGCAGGAGGCCGGCCACGGCCAGCATCAAGGTCGACTTGCCGGCACCGTTCGGCCCGAGCAGGGTCGTGATCGAGGCGGGACGCACCTGCAGCGAGACGCCGTCGAGGATCGTGCGCCCCGCACGGGCGACCGAGAGGTCCTCGATCGTCAGCATCGCCGAGCGATCCGCGCTCATTCGACGTCCTCCGTCCCGAGGTAGGCCTGCACGACGCGCTTGTCCTCGAGGACGTCGGCGGTGGGGCCGTGGGCCAGAACCTCGCCGAAGTCGAGGACGGTCGCCGTCTCGCAGCAGGTCCGCACGAGGTCGATGTCGTGGTCGACGACGATCACCGCGGCGCCGCGCCGCGCCGGGATCGAGGCGATCATCTCCGCCAGCGCCCGGGACTCGGCCTCGGGCAGGCCGGCGGCGGGCTCGTCCAGCAGAACCAGCTTCGGCTCGCCGACGACAGCGCGGGCGATCTCGACCCGGCGGCGGTCATGGGCGCTGAGCAGACCCACGGTCTGCGGCCCGATCTCGCCCAGGCCGACGAATTCGAGCGCCTCGCGGACGAGGACCCGCCGTTTACCCCGCGAGGTCCCGACCTGCTCGGCGACCAACCTCACGTTGTCGAACGCGGAGAGCTGCGCGATCGCCCGCTCCTGCTGGAAGCAGCGCCGGAGCCCCCAGCGGACACGGCGGAAATCGGCCATCGAGAGGAGGTCCTGCCCGAACGCCGATACCGAGCCCTCGCTCGGCCGCACGAATCCGCTCAACACGTTGAAGAAGGTGGTCTTGCCGGCGCCGTTCGGACCGATCAGCCCGTTGACGCCGGCCCCGAACGTGGTCGACATCGCGTCCAACGAGGTGACGCCTCCGAAACGCACGGTGAGCTCCTCGACACGGATCACGTCTTGCTCTCCCTGGCTCGCACTTCGGTCGCGATCGCGAAGGGCCCGAGCCGTCGCCTGATCGCATGGCCGAGGTCGGCCAGTTGTTCGGCGATCCCGCCGGGCGCGGAGACGAGCGTGCAGATGACGCCGAGCCCGAAGAGGATCAGGCTGATGTCAGCATTCACGCCCCAGTTCGAGAGCAGCGCCGGCATCAGTCGGGCGAAGAGTCCCGCGATCACCGCGCCCCAGATGCTGTAGATGCCGCCGATCATCACCACCGCGAGCAGGATCAGCGAGTCCTGGGTCGGGAACTGGTAGACCGTGAGGCCGCCACCGGTCGCCGCCAGCAGGCCGCCGACGGCACCCGTCATGAATGAGGCGAGGGCGAAGCCCCAAAGTTTGTACCTGGTCACCGGCACCCCCGCCGCGGCGGCGCCCTCGTCTCCTTGGCGGATCGCCGCCCAGGCGCGCCCCGGCCTGCCACGGACGTTCCAGATCGCGAGCGCGAAGAGGATCACCGCCACGGCCAGCGCATAGCGGAAGAGGCTCGTCGTGGTGCCCGCGATCGCCGGCGCGCGCAGCGGCGCCGCGGCGGCCTTCGAGGCGTCGTAGCCGAAGAACCCGCCGCCGCCGTTGGGGAAGTTGAACTGCGTCAGCATGATCGTCATCGCCCCCGCCGCCATCAGGGTGATCAGGGCGAAATGGAGGCCGCTGAGCCGCAGGGCGGGCCAACTCAGCAGGACGCCGACAGCGGCGGTCACGAGCCCCGCGCAGAGGAGGACCAGCGGAAAAGACAGGCTGGTCGCGTACCCGATCCGGAGGGCGACCCAGCCGCCGAGGGCGAGGAGCGCCACCTGGCACAAGGAAACGAGGCCGACCCTGCCCATCAGCAGGCCGGCGCCGAGCGCGACGACGCTGTAGATGACGACCGAAGTCCCGATCTGCAGCCAGTAGTCGCTCAACAACGCGGGGGCCAGCAGGCCGGCGCCGATCACCAGCGCGACTGCGAGCCCGGCGTTGCGAGCTTTCGACCCGACGCCGGACGGGCTGCTCGAGACCGGGGGGATGCGGAGCGTTTCGAACATGCCGGGGATTCGCTTCCGCCCCATCCAGAGAAGGGCCAGGATCGCCACCACGAACGGGGTCATCGTGGAGTACTTGGAAAAGGTCTGGATCGGCGTCAGGCATGACTCGATGACCCCGATCGCGAGGCCGGCGACGAGGGTGATCCAGAGCGACCTGAGCCGTCCGACCAAGGCCGCGGCAAGCGAGGAGATGATCAGGAACGTCATCCCCACGTAGTCGAGCCCATAGGTGTCGGCGAGGATCAGCGCCGTCACGCCGCAGAGCACGCCCGAGCCAAACCAGGCGGTCGCCTCGATCCGACGGACCGGGACCCCGAGGGTCGCGGTGACCTCGCGGTCTTGGGCCATCGCCCTCATCGCGGTACCGCCGCGCGAGGCCCGCAGGTAGACCGACACGCCGGCGGTGACCGCGATGCTCAGCATCACAGCGATGACCTGGGTCCCGTCGAACCGAACGTCGCCGATCCGCAGCGCCCAGGAGCTGGACGGCAGGCTCAGGGTCCGCGCTTCTTCGCCCCAGATCCAATCCATCGCGCCGAGCAAGATCAGCGCGAGCCCCAACGTGCCGATCGCTTTCACCATCGCGTCGCGTTGGGCCAACAAGGGGGCGACGAGCATGCCGTAGGCGAGCGAGCTGAGCCCGGCGGCGAAGGCGCAGACGAGGTAGCCCACCGCCTCCGGCATCCCCGCCTGCGCAGTCAGCTGCCAGGCGATCAGGGCGCCGAGCGCCCCGATTGCACCGTAGGCCAGATTGATCACGCCCGTGGTCCGGAAGAGGACCACCAGACCGACGCCGGAGGCGGCGAAAAGACCGCCCAGCGCCAGGCCGAGGATGAGGTACGGCTTGAGATCGACGAGCGCGATCATCTGTCCTGCTTCCTTCGCGACGACGCCGGGCTCAGCCGGCGCCCATCGTCGCCTTCAGGGCCGGGGTCACCGGTTCCAACTTCGTGCAACCCTGGATTTCCTTCAGCTTGCCGTTTTCGGGGGTGAAGAGGCGCCCGGAGGACACCGACACGTGGTATTTGCCCTTGCCGAAGCTCCAGGGTTCGCACAACATGTCGGTTTTGTAGCCTTCGATCCCGCCGATCGCTTTGTTGATCCCGGTGCGGTTCAGCTGCGACGCGGGTAGTTCCTGGATCGCGTCGGCATAGATCTTCCCCATCAAAAAGCCCAGCTGGCCGAACGTGCTGAGGCTTTCACCGCCGTTGTATTTGGCGTTGACTTCCCGGTACAGGTCCGAGTCCGGGCCCGATGCTTCGAGCGACGGATACTCGTCGGGGATCACCATCTTCCCGTTCCAGCCCGGTCCGAGCGCTTCGACCAGCGCGGCCGCGGCGCACGAGTTGACGCAGCCCCAGTGGGTCCGTTCGGTCAGTGCCTGCTTTTCGGCGGCCTGCAGGACCTTGACCATCTCTTCCGGTGCGAGGTCCATGATCACGCCGCCGCTTTCGCCAGCTTTTTCGGCAAGGCTGAGTGCGGTGCCGTTGGGGTCGGTGACCGGGATCGGAATTAGTTCTTCGGAACCTTCGATGTTGGCTGCTTCCGCAACGCCGAGCACGCCGACGTTCAAGGCTTCAGAACCCGGGGCCTGGGTCGTCGCGGCGAGGAGCGAATCGACTTTCTCCTTTTCGACCAGGTACTGGGCCGAGAGCTGGGCCGAGTAGGTCGGCCCGAGGTTCGCCGAGGCAAAATCGGGGAGTTCATAGCAGGCACTGTCGACCGCGGCGCCGATGATGTTGAGGCCCGCCTTGGCGTAGGTCGCCCCGTTGACCGAGCAGTCGATCAGGCTGGTGTTGCCGACCATGCCCATCACGTTGTCGTCGTTGATCAGCTTCGATGCCACGGCAGACACTTCCTGCGGGTTCAGCTGTTCGTGTTCGACGATGTACTTAATCGGCCGCCCGTCGACCCCTCCGTGTTCGTTGACGCAGTCAAAGTAGGCCTTGGTGCTGTTGGTCACCGGCGTCAGATCGGCCCCGGGGACGTCGGTGACGATCGCCCCCAGCGTGATCGGCGGACCCGACGCAGGTTCGGTTCCCTTCCCGCAGCCACTCAGCGCCGTGGCGCCCGTTTCCGAGTTCGAGCTTGCCGTCGTCGAGCTGCCGCCGGTCGTTTCCGAACCTGAACTGCCCGAGCTGCTCGAGCCGCAACCGGCGGCCACAGCGGCAAGGCCGATGACAAACAACAGGGCCGTGAATGCACGGCCCCTCGAACCAGCAAAGTGGATTCCCATTCCTCTCCTCCTTGGTTGAGTCGCGTGATATTAGCGCTATTTTGCCATTGCGGCAATTTGCCTGTAAGTCAGGAATATTAATTAATGTCAGGCCCTATGTACTAAGTTGACGCCTTGAGGAGTGAAATACTCCCTCTGGAGGCCGTGATAGCCTGACGATCAGCATGCTGGCAGCCACCTGGCGCGCTCCTGAACAGATCGAGACGGCGGACCTCGCCGCGCCCGAGCCCGGCCTCGGCGAGGCATTGGTCGAGGTCGCGTGGTGCGGGATCTGCGGCTCCGACCTGCATGCCTTTCGCCGCGGTATGGGGATCAGGCCGGGGCAGGTCCTCGGCCACGAGTTGAGCGGGCGGATCCTTTCTGCGCCTGGCGTGGACGGCCTCTCTCCTGGCGACCGAGTAGTGGTCAGGCCGGTTCTCCCCTGCGGTCGCTGCCCTCGCTGCTTCGCGGGTGAGACCAACCTCTGCGATGACAAGGTCCTGATCGGCTTCGATGTCGCGGGCGGGATGGCGGAGCGGTTGGTCGTTCCCCGGGCGTCCCTGCCGGGATCCCTGCTGGTGCTGCCTGATGGGCCCGACCTACGGATGGCGGCCCTGGTCGAGCCCTTCGCCGTCGGCCTCCGGGCCGTCCGGCAGGCGGCGGCGACCCCTGCCGACTCCGTGCTGGTCGTCGGCTGCGGCCCGATCGGCCTCGCGGCCGTCAGCTTTCTCGCGAGCGCCGGGGCACGACCGCTGGTCGGCGTGGACCCCTCCCCGCTGCGTCGCCGCAAGGCGATCGCGATGGGCGCCACCGCGGCGATCGATCCGACCGACGACGACGCCGACAAGGCGCTGGGGAGCGCCCGCGGAGGTCGTCCCGCCTTCGACGTCGCGGTCGACTGCGCCGGGGTGGAGAGCTCCATCGGCTTGGCACTGCGGTCGGTGCGGCGCGGCGGCCGCGTCGTCGTCGCCGCGCTCTACGGGACCAAGATCCCGGTCTCGATCGACCGGATCGTCGACGGCGAGGTGAAGCTCCTCGGCTCCTTCGCCTACACGGACGAGCTGCACCGGGTGATCGACCTGATGGCGGCGGGGATCCTCGATGCCGAAGGCCTCATCACCCAGGAGTTCGAGCTTTCCGACGTCGGGGAGGCCTTCGCCGTCCAGTCCCGGCCCGCGGACTCGGTCAAGGTCCTCCTGCGGGTCGGGGGCGAGGACGGGGACGAATCCGGAGCGGCCCCATGAGTGCCGCCCCTGCGGACGAGGTCGCGCTGCTCCGCTCCCCTCTCGATCTGCGCTTGGACGGCCGTGTCGTCTGGATCACCGGCGCCAGCCGGGGGCTCGGCCGCGCCCTCGCGTTCGGTTTCGCCGGGGCGGGCGCGAAGGTCGTGCTGAGCGCCCGGAACGAGGCCGCGCTGCGGGAGACCGCAGCGCAGGTCGAAGCAGAGGGCCGGCAGGCCACGGTCCTGCCTGGCTCGGTCACCGACCCCGCCGCCGTTACCGCCGCCGTCACCGAGATCAGGGCGACGCACGGCCGCCTCGACTCGCTGGTCAACAACGCCGGCATGAGTCCTACTTCGCCCCCGCCGAGCGGCTCGACGAGGAGATGGTGCTGGAGGTCTTCCAGACCAATCTCCTCGGCGCCTTCTCCTGCATTCGCGCCGCCCTACCGCTGCTCGAAGCCGGCACCGACGCGAGCGTCGTCAACGTGTCCTCCGTCCATGGCCACCGCGCCGCCGAGCGACTGCTTGCCTATGCGGTCAGCAAGGGGGCGATCGAGATGATGGCCCGGACACTCGCGATCGAGTGGGCCCGCCAGGGCATCCGCGTCAACTCCCTCGCCCCCGGCTACCTGGAGACCGAGATGACCTCTGCCCTTCGCGAACACTCCACCTGGAGCCGGACCTTGCTCGGACCCCGCTGGGACGGTTCGGCCGACCGACCGAGGTCGTCGCCTGCGCCCTCTTCCTGGCGAGCCCGATCGCGAGCTACGTGACCGGCTCGACGCTCTTCGTCGACGGCGGCTGGACCGCACGGTGATCGACTTCTCGCCGGAGCCGGAATTGATCGAGCTGCGCGATCGCGTCGCCGCCTTCGTCCGGCAGACGCATGCCGGCAGTTTTTGCTGCGCAGGCAAGAATTACCCCGGCTCCATCAACCCCGCCGCGAGCTGCTCGCGGTACCTCTCGACGTTGGCGAGCTTCACCTCCTCGTAGCCTCGGACCATGTCCGGGAGCTCGGCGAGCTCCACCGCCGCGCCGAGGTTGGACGCGCTCAGGGCGCCGAGGAGGCCGGCGATCGCCTCCCGGTATTCGGAGATCAGCTCGCGCTCGACCCGGCGCACCTCGGAACGCCCGAACGGATCGAGGCGCGTCCCGCGCAGGCGACGCATGCCGTAGAGCGCCCGGTATCCCGGCCGGAACCACCGGCCGAGACTGATCTTGCGCTCGACGCCCAGCGCCCGGAGGAGCGGCGGATGGAGCTTCCAGACGTAGCGGGCGCCGGCGCCGAACTCGGCCTTGAGGTCGGCCTCGAGCTGCGGGTCGAGGTGGAGCCGCGCGACCTCCGCCTCGTCCTTGTAGGCCATCAACTTGTACAGGGACCGGGCTACCGCCTCGGTGAAGTCGGTCGACCCGGGGTCGACCGCCCGCTCGGCGACGAGCACGCCCCCCACGTCGGTCGCGTAGCGACGAGCGTAGGCGAGGTCCTGGTAGGCGACGAGGTCGGGGACCCGGCGCATCAGCAGCCGCTCGAGCTCGGAGTCCGGCTCTGCCCCGACCGAGGCGACGACCCGCAGCTCCTCGGCGGTGGGGGGAGCTGGCTCGACGACGACACGCCGATTGGAATCCAGAACCGAGAAGTAAGAGGCGGGGTGGGCAATCCGCTGGCGACCGCGGCGGAACGCCTGCAGGTTGAGCTCGACCTGGGTCCCGTTCAGCTCGATCGCCCGCTCCAGCGAGTCCGAGCTGACCGGGATCGACCCAAGCTGATGGGCCGCGCCGAGCAGCATCACGTTCGCCGTCTGGTCGACGCCGAAGAGCGCGATCGCCTCCTCCTGGGCGGGAAAGCAGACGCTGACGTCGGTGCGAGCACGGCTCAGGACGCGCTCGGCGAGTGAGCGCTGAGGCGGGAAGTGGAGGTTCGGATCGGCGACCATGTGGCCGGTCGGCACCTCCGAATCCGAGAGCACGGCCACGGTGCGGTCGCGATCTACGGCGGCGAGGTTGCGCCCCTCGGCGGCCACCAGGAGATCGCAGCCGATGTAGACGTCGCAGTCGGCGCTGCCGAGGCGGTTGGACCCGGCCTGGGGCAGCTTCTGGATCCGCAGGTCCGAGATCACCGGACCCCCCTTCTGCGCCATCCCGATCTGGTCGAGCCCGCGGACGTGGAGGCCGTCGAGATGAGCGGCGATCGCGAGGATCTGGGCGACGCTGACGACGCCCGTCCCGCCGACGCCGGCGAACCGCACGGTGAAGTCAGGGCTCGCCGCGACGGGAGGATCGGGCAGCCCTGCCGCCGCCAGCGCCGGCGGCAGGGCATGACCCCTGTCCCCCCTGCCGGGGATGACCTCGAGGAAGGAGGGGCAGTCGCCGTCGAGGCAGGAGTAGTCGGTGTTGCAGGACGCCTGGTGGATCGCCGTCTTGCGGCCGAACTCGGTCTCCGTGGGAACCACCGAGAGGCAGTTCGACTTGCCGCCGCAGTCGCCACATCCCTCGCAGACCCGCTCGTTGATGAACACCCGCTTCTCGCGCTGCGGCGCCTGGCCGCGCTTGCGCTTTCGGCGCAGCTCGGTGGCGCACTCCTGGTCGTGGATCAGAACCGTGACCCCGGCGACCCCGGCGAGCTTTTCCTGGGCCTCGATCAGCCGGTGCCGATCCCAGACCTCGACGCCGTCCGGCAGCTTGACCCCACGATAGGCGCTCACCTCGTCGGCAGTGACGATGATCCGCGCGACGCCCTCGGCGACGAGCAGCGAGCAGATCTCCGGCACCGAGAGCCCCCCGCCCGCGGGCTGCTGCCCACCGGTCATCGCGATCGCCGAGTTGTAGAGGAGCTTGTAGGTGATGTCGACACCCGCAGCGATCGAGGCGCGGATCGCCAGCGAGCCGGAGTGGAGGAAGGTGCCGTCGCCGAGGTTCTGGAAGAAGTGAGGCGAGTCGACGAAGGGCGCCATCCCGATCCACTGGGCGCCCTCGCCGCCCATCTGGGTGACGCCGGTGACGTCGCCGACCTGCGATTCGTCCATCACCATCACCATCCCGCTGCAACCGATCCCGGCTCCCACCAGCCCGTCCACCGGCGCCTTGCTCGACGAGTTGTGGGGACAGCCGGAGCAGTAGTAGGGAGTGCGGGCTAGGGGCAGCGGGACGGGCTCCTTGATCCGCTCGAGGCTCGCCATCCGCACCCGGGCCCGGGACGGCAACCCCTCGCCCTCGTCGAGCAGTCGCGCCGCGAGCACCCTCGTGATCAGGCCGGCATTGAAGTCGCCGTTCGCCGGGAACAGCGGCCGTCCGACCTCGTCGCGCTTGCCGACGACGACCGGCCGCTCGCGCGCCGAGTAGAGGACATCCTTCAGCCGGGCCTCGACGAACTCGCGCTTCTCCTCGATGACGACGATCTGCTTGAGGCCCCGGGAGAATTCCCGCAGCAGCCCCTCATCCATCGGGTGCGGCATCCCGACCTTCATCACCCGCAGGCCCAGGCGCTCGAGCTCCGGCTCGTCGAGGCCGAGGTCGCGCAGCGCCTGGCGTACCTCCGGGTACATCCGACCGACCGCAGCGATGCCGATCGTGTCGCCGGGATGCGACGCGACGACTTCGTTCAGCCGGTTGCGGCGCCCGTAGTCGCGTGCCAACTCGATCCGCTCGTCCAGCATCGAGCGCTCGAGCTCGAGCAGCTGGGCCCCGATCAGCTGGGCATGGGGGCGATGGTGGAACCCGCCCGACTCGGGCACGATCGGCACGACCCGGCCGGGGGAAACGGCGGCCGTGCCCGATCCGTCGGCGACCGGGGTCGCGATCTTCATCCCGGTCCAGAGGCCCGAGAGCCGGGACATCGCGACGGCGTGCACTCCGTGGTCGAGGATGTCCTGGACGTCCCCGGGGACGAGGATCGGCATCCCCAGGTCATACAGCGCCTGCTCTGAGCCGGAGGGGATGCTCGACGACTTGGCGGTGGCATCGTCGCCGACGAACGCCACGGCGCCGCCGAGCGGATGAGTGCCGATCATGTTCGCGTGACGCAGGGCGTCGCCGGCGCGATCGAGGCCGGGCGCCTTCCCGTACCAGTAGCCGACCACACCTTCATGACGCGGCTTGCCGATTCCCTGGGCGAGTTGGGTCCCCATCACCGCCGTGGCGCCGAGCTCCTCGTTGACCGCCGGCTGATGGACGATGCCCGCCTCTCGCAGGCGCTCGCGGTTGCGGCCCAGCTCGAGGTCATAGGTGCCCAGGGGCGAGCCCTGGTAGCCGCTGATGTAACCGGCCACGTCGAGGCCCGCGCGCACGTCGATACGGTGGCGGTCCAGAGGCAGGCGGGCCAGGGCCTGGGTCCCGGTGACGAAGATGACCCCGTCCTCGACGGTGTACCTGTCCCCCAATCGGAAGTCGGCGGCGGGTGCCCCTGAACCGCTCTTCCTCGACGTGGCGACTCCGACCCCATTGGTGGCGGCCATGCTCCTCCTTGCCTCTCGCTCGCGTTCCGGACGCGCACGACGCGCCGCTCCGGACGGCAAATCTATCAATATTTTGCCCGTCTGGCAATTTGCCTAACGGGTAGCCTGGAGGATCCGGCCCAGCCCTGACGATGCATAAACTGGGATTGGTTTGTCAAAGAAGACTGCTCAAAAACCGAAGCAACCGGCCGAAGGCAACGGACGCGCGCCCAACGGCGCTCGCAAGGAGCTGATCATCGATGCCGCGACCGAGATCTTCAGCTCGCGGCCCTACGAAGAGATCAACCTCGACGAGATCTGTGAACGGGCCGGTGTCGTCTCGCACGGCTTGATCGCCTACCACTTCAACGGCAAGCGTGGGCTCTACGTCGAAGTCCTCAGGCGCATCTGGGCCGAATTCCTCGATTTCCAACGCCCCCGCCCTGACGAGGTGACGATGGAGGCGCAGCTCCGCGGCTTGCTGCGCCGACATTACGAATACATCGAGGCCGACCCGCAGCGCTGGCGGAACCTCCTGCTGCCGCGACGCACCGACCAGGAGGTCTTCGAGATCGCCGAGGAAGCGAGGAGCGCCGCGGTACGGCAGATCCTCGACATCCTCGAGCTGGCCGACGAGCAGCCGCCGCGACTGCGGGCCGCCCTGCATGGCATCAACGGCTACAACCACGAGCTCACCCTCGACTGGATCTCACACAAGGACCTGGACGTCGAGGAAATCGCCGAGCTCTCCTTCAACACCCTCGTCCAGAACCTGCGCGACGGCGGCGAGGGACGGGACGAAGTGATGCGGGCGGTCGCGGCGCTCGAAAACGGCGGATAGTCGCCGCCCGCTCAGCCCAGCAGCGCCCTCATCGTCTCCATGTAGATCGCCGCCGCCTCGCGGACTTCGTCGAGTGAGATGTGCTCGTCCACCGTGTGGGCCTGGTCGAAGTGACCGGGACCGAAGGTGATCACCGCCGGGTTGCCGAAGCCGTCATCGCCGGCGCGCATCAGCTCGACCGCGTCGACCCACCCGCCGTTGAACTTGCGGACCTCGCCGGCGCTGCCGCGGACGCCGGCGACGGCCTCTTCCATCGCCTTGACGGCGCGGTGCTGCAGGTCGCTCTCGCCGGGGCGCAGCCAGAGACGGCCGGCCCCCATCGGCAGGACCTTCACCTCGAAGCGGACGCCCTCCTCGTGTTCGTCGGCGAGCTCGGCGGCGAACCGCTCGATCGAGCTCTGCACCTCCGGCAGGGTCACGCCCGCCGGTGACATCACCGAGATGATCACGTCGCAGCGGCCGGGGATCGTCCAGCCGCCGCCGGTCGGGGTGCGGCAGGCCTGCAGGGTGACCCGCGGCTCGAACCAGTCCGAGTTGCCGCGCGGCGTCTCCAACCGCCCCGCGTCGACCGCCTGAACCAGGTCGGAGAGCAGCGTGATCGCGTTGATGCCCTGCTCCGGCTCGGTCGGATGGGCCGTCCGTCCGATCGCCGTGACTTTCCAGGTCGAGATCCCGGGGTAGGCGATCTCGATCCCTTCGTTGCTGGTCGCCTCGGCCGAGAAGATCGTGTCGATCCTCGCCGCGACGCCGAGGTCGGCCATCAGGACCGCCCCCCGGAAGCCGTCCTCGCCGTCGGAGTCGGACATGAAGTAGATCGGACCGTTGCGGGTCGCGCCGGAGTTGACCAGGCCCTCGACGCCGGCCAGCATCGCGACGTGCGTCCCCTTGCTGTCGACGGCGCCTCGTCCGTAGAGGACGCCGTCCTCGACCTCACCGCCCCAGGGGTCGCGCGACCAGTCGGAGGGGCGTGCGTGGACCGTGTCGTAGTGGGCGTCGAGCATGATCCCGGGGCCATCGCCGTCACCCTCGAGGACGCCGAGCACGAGCGGGGTCCGCCGTCCCTCGACCGCGTAGGTCTTGACCTCGAAGCCGAGCTCACACAGCCGCGCGGAGACCCATTCGTGGGCGGTCGTGTCCTCGCCGACGACGCTGCGCAAGCGAACCATTTCCTGGAGCAGCTGCTGGCAGCGCTCCACGTCGATCGGGACGGCGGTGGTCTCGGTGCTCATGCTGACTCAGCTCTCCTTGTCGGTGTTTCTGACTTGCAAGTTCGGGTGCCCGAGCAGGCGCAGGCCGCCGTCGACGGGGATCGTCGCCCCGGTTATCCAGCGGGCTCGGTCGGAAGCGAGGAAGGCGACGACGTCGGCGATGTCCTCGGGCGCAGCAATCCGGCCGAGCGGCGTACGCTCGACGAACGCCGCGGCGATCTCCGGCCGGTCGAGCTGGGCGGCCACCAGCGGCGTCCGCACCACGCCCGGGGCGACAGCGTTGACGCGGATCCCGCTGGCGCCCAGCTCGACCGCGCCGGAGCGCGCCAGGGACTCGAGGCCGGCCTTGGCGGCGCAGTAGTGGGCGAGTCCGGAGACGGGTGCGAGCGCGTCGATCGAGGAGAGCAGGACTATCGATCCACCCCGCCCTACCAGCGCGCGGCCCGCCGCCTGGAGGACGTTAAAGGCCCCGTCGAGATTGACCGAGCGAACCAGCTCCCACTCGCTTGGTGAGATGTCCGGCAGGCCGGTCACCCGGCCTGTGCCCGCCGCGTCGACGACCGTGTCGAGATCGGGGTGCTCGGCGAGGATCCGGTCGAAACAGGAGGCGACCGCCTCGGCGTCGCGCACGTCGAGCTCGACGCCGCCCCCGGCGGGCACTGCCAGATCGGCGACCGCTACGGTCCTCCCCGTCGCGGCGAGCGCCTCGACGCAGGCCGCACCGATGCCCGAGGCGCCACCGACCACGATCGCCGCCCCGCTCATCAGTTCCGCCACGGCATGTCCCCTTCGAGCAACTGCGCCAGCTCGACCAGGGCGGCGGCGCCGGCGGCGCCATCGACGGTGCGGTGGTCGCAACTGAGCGTCACCGTGAGGATCGGCACCACTGCCGTCCCGCGGCCACGGGGGACGACGCGCTCGACGGTCCGGCCGACGGCGACGATCGTCGCCTGGCCCGGGTTAACCATCGCGGTGAAGCGGTCGATGCCGAAGCCACCGAGGTTGGAGAGGGAGATGACGCCCCCGCTCATTTCGGCCAGGTCGAGGTTGCCGGCGCGGGCGCGGTCGACGAGGCGCGAGCGCTCGGCGGCGATCTCGCGCAGGGTCGCGACCCCGACGGCGCGGATCACCGGCACGACCAGGCCGGCGTCGGTGGCGACGGCGAGACCGACGTCGGTGGAGTCGGCGCGGCGCAACACCGGGTCCGAGCCCTCTCGCTCCTCGTAGATCGTCGCCAGTATCGGGTGGCGCTCCACGGTCAGCGCCACCGCCTGAACCAGCAGGTCGTTGACCCCGGGCTTCGCCTCGCCTTTGGCGACGGCGCTCGCGGCGGCCTGCTTCTGGGCCGTCAGGTGGGTGGCGTCGACCTCGCGTACGAGCTGGTACTGAGGGATGTCCCGCTGGCTCATCGTCATCCGCCGGGCGATCGCCCGCCGCATCGGGGTCACCGGCTCGGAGTCCGTCCGTGGCGTGGCGGGCGACGCGACGGGGGGCGATGCGGCGGCACGGCTCGCGGCGAGCTCGACATCGCCGAGCGTGACCCGGCCGTTGGGACCGGTCCCCGTGACGGTCTCCAGATCGACGCCCAGCTCTGCCGCCGCCCGTCGCGCGATCGGCGCGACGCGGCGCCGCCGCGCGGGGGCCGAGGGCTCCGCCTCTTCCGCCTCGATCACCGCCGGCTCCGGGGCCGGCGGCTCCGGGACCGAGTTCGCGGGAGCCGGCGCGTCGAGCGGCTCGTCGGCGGAGTCGGCGATCACCATCAGGATGGCGCCGACCGGCACGGCCTCGTCGATCGCGACCGAGATCTCCCGGACGACCCCGGTCGCGGGCGCGTGCACCTCGGTGTCAGCCTTGTCGGTGGCCAAGACGATGATCGGATCGCCCTCGGCGACCAAGCCTCCGGCGGCGACCAAGATCTCGACCACCAGCCCCTCGGTGACCTCGAGGCCCATCTGGGGCATGAGGACCGGCGTGATCACTGCGTGAGGGCGGTGCTGGACAGCATTATCGTCTTACTATAACGCACAAATTGGCCAGCATGATCTTCTATTCCTCCATATTGTCTGTCACTATTGCCCTATGAGAGTTAGAGAACTGTTCGCAACCATGTGCCTCATCAGGGCCTTCGAGCTGGAAGTGGCGAAGCTCTACCGCGACGGCGAGATCCCCGGTTTCGTCCACACCTCGCTCGGTCAGGAGGCGGTCGCCGCCGGCGTCTGCGGGTCGCTCCGCGAGGACGACTACCTGGCGACCACCCACCGCGGGCACGGCCATGTACTGGCCAAGGGGGCCGACCTCGACGGGATGATGGCCGAGCTCTTCGGCAAGGCGTCGGGGCTCTGCGGCGGGCGCGGCGGCTCGATGCACATCGCCGATCCGGGGCGCGGGATCCTCGGCGCCAACGCGATCGTCGGTGCCGGCATGCCGCTCGCGACCGGGGCTGGCCTCGCCTCGAAGCTGATGGGCCAGGGTCGGGTCGCCGTCGCCTTCTTCGGAGAGGGGGCGGTCAACCAGGGAACCTTCCACGAAGCGCTCAACCTCTGCGCGATCTGGGATCTGCCGGTCCTCTTCGCCTGCGAGAACAACTTCTACGCCGAGTTCTCCGACAGCCGCACCTTGACCAGGGTCCCCAGCGTCGCCGAGCGCGCCGCCGCCTATGGCGTGGTCGGCGAGACCGTGCACGGCAACGACGTCGAGGCGGTGGCCGCGGCGACCGGCGCGGCCGTCGAGCGCTGCCGCTCTGGTGAGGGTCCGGCCCTGATCGAGTTCGAGACCTACAGGTGGCACGGTCATTACGAGGGCGACGCCCAGCCCTACAGGCCCGACGAGGAGGCTTCGAGCTGGCGTGAGCGCGACCCGCTCGAGATCACCGCCATGCGTCTGGCCGAGGACGGAGCCACGACCGAGGAGCTGGAAGAGGTCCGCGCCGATGCCGCGACCCGCGTCACCGTCGCGGTGGAGGCGGCACGAACCGCCGCTGAACCCGACCCGAAGGAGGTCTTCGCGCATGTCTACGGCGACTGAGCAGCAGGAGCTTCGCTACATCGAGGCGATCGGCCTCGGCATGGCCGAGGCGCTCGAGACGGACTATCGCGTGGTGGTGATGGGGATCGACGTCGGCGCCGGCGAGGGGATCTTCCGGGTCACCCGCGGCCTGCACGAGCGCTTCGGGCCGGATCGGATCCTCGACACCCCGATCAGCGAGATGGCCTTCGTCGGCGCCGCGGTCGGGGCGGCGATGGGCGGGATGCGGCCGATCGTCGAGATCATGTTCATGGACTTCATCGGCGTCTGCCTCGACCCGATCATCAACCAGGCCGCCAAGCTCCCGTATATGACCAATGGGGCGCTCGAAGTCCCGATCGTCTTCCGCACTCAGACCGGCGCCGGGAAAAGCGCGGGCGCGCAGCACTCGCAGAGCCTCGAGGCGATGCTCGCCCACGTGCCCGGACTGAAGGTCGTGATGCCGGCGACGCCGCGCGACGCCTGCGACCTGATGCTCGCGGCGGTCGCCGATCCGGCACCGGTGGTCTTCGTCGAGAACCGGCGCCTCTACGCGCGCCGCGGTCCGATGAGCGAAGAGTCATTGCCGTTGGGCAGGGCGAGGGTCGTCGTCAAGGGCGAGGACGTGACCGTCGTGACCTGGGGCCAGTACGTCGGTCGGTGCCTGGAGGCGGCCGAGATCGGCGAGGCGTCGCTGGAGGTCATCGACCTCCGCAGTATCGTCCCGCTCGACATGGAGACCGTGATCGCATCCGTCGAACGCACCGGCCGCCTTCTGATCGCCCACGAGGCGGTGCAGGACTTCGGCGCCGGTGCGGAGATCGCCGCCCGCGTCGGTCGTGAGCTCTTCGACCTCCTCCGGGCCCCGGTCCGCCGGCTGGGCGCGCCGACCGTGCCGATGCCATTCAACCCGATGCTCGAGCGGACCTTGATGCCCGACGCAGCGGCCATCGCGGCGAACGCACGCTCGCTGGTCGCCGAGGGCTGAGGACCCGTGGCCGGTGGCGACGCCAGACGGCGTGGCGTGCCCGCCTACCAGTCGATCGCCCAGACGCTGCGCGACCTGATCGACGACGGGGAGATCGAGGTAGGGCAGCGCCTGCCGTCGGAGACCGCGCTTGCGGAGCGGTTCGGCGTCAGCCGCCCGACCATCCGCGAGGCCCTCCGGTCGCTGCAGGAGTCGGGCTTCGTCGAGCGGGCTAGCCCCCGGATCATGAAGGTCAGGGGCCACGACGAAGAGCCGGCACAACGCCAGATCGTGCGCAGCCTACGTCGCAGCAAGGTCACCTTCGCCGACCTGCTCGAGACGCTCGAACTCCTCGAGCCCGCCCTCTCCCGCCAAGCGGCCGAACGGGCGACCGCGGACGAGATCCGCGAGCTCGAGCAGAACCTCGCGGCCCAGGAGCGGAACCTCGCCAACTTCGCCGCCTGGAACCGTCTCGATCAGGATTTCCACCTCACGATCGCCGAGATCGCGGGCAATCCCGCCCTGAAGCTCGCCCGTGAGCCGATCACCCGGCTCTTGATGCCGTCGCTCGACCAGCTCATGTCCTCGGAGTCGCTGACGAAGGCGGCGCTCGGTCGCCATCGGCGCATCCTCGCGGAGATCGCGGCGGGGGAGGGCGAGGCGGCCGAACTGATGACCCGGCGGCACATCCAGGAGTTCGAAGAAGCGTGGGCCGACGCCGGCCTCGATCTGCGCGGCGTCGTCGAGGATCGCTCGCAGGCCGAAGCCGGGTAGCCGGGCGGCGGACCCAAGACGCCCTACGGCGCGGCTCTCGCATGAAATGCGTCGAGCATCTCCTTGAAGGCCTCTCCTTCCAGCTGGGGAAAGTGGTGGGGACACACAGAGTTTCGGGCGAGCGGCTTACGGTAGGAAGCGGCGCCGGGCAGGGCAACCCCCGGCGCGTCGTCACCACCCCCGGAAAACGGCCGCTCGAGATCAGCCGACTGCGACGGCCGCGTCCGCCTGGCGACCGCTGCCTTTCGTGAGCAGTCCCGGCAGCGGCATGAGCTCCTCGTCGCCGGGGTTGCCGACGGCGTAGATGTACCGATCCGGCCTGATCACGACGATCGAGGCGCCCTTGGCGCTAAACCAGTCGTAGAGCTCGTTCACCGGATCCCCGATCTCGCCCTCCTCGACACTGCGCGAGATCGGCCGCACCCGGAGATAGCGCGGCTCGACCAGCGCCCAGGCACTGGCAAAGTCGGCGCCCAGCTCGGTCCGTGGGTCGAGGTCAAGGCCGAGGATCGCGAACCCGGCGCCCAGTGCCTCGTCGATCGGTCGCAGTTCCCGACTCCCGGGCGAGGTAACGTCGACCCGCGGCATCAGATGTCCGCTCCAGGAAGAGCGGGACTCCCGCCGGAAGCCAGGGCCGATCGCCATCGGTTTGGTGGCGACCCGGCTGAGCAGGGACGTGACTCCGGGGATCCGGGTGAGGAGGCGCAGGGATCCGGTGGTCACCGACGCCACCCGACGGTTCGACGGCACGACCAGCCGGCCGACTTTCACCGCTTCGTCGGTGAGCGCCTTGACGTGCAGGGCGCGCTCACTTTCGTATGTATCGAGCAGGCTCTCATCGGCCTGCCCACGGAGGACGGCCGCCAGCTTCCAACTTAGGTTGGAGACGTCCCGGAAGGCGGAAGTGATGCCTTGGCCGATGAACGGGGGCATCAGATGCGCCGCGTCCCCGGCGAGAAACAGCCGGCCGTTGCGCCAGCGGTCTGCCTGGCGGGCGTGGAAGCGGTACACCCAACTGCCTTGGATCTCGACGTCCTCAGGACCTACGCCGCGCTCGGCCAGGATCTTCCAGACGTTTTCGGGCTCCTCGATCCTGTCGACCTCGTCCTCTTTCAACATGAACTCGAAGCGGTAGTGGCCACCCGGTGCCGGCATTTCGCCGCCCGGCCTATCGGGGTCGCAGATGAAACGGAAGTGCGGCGTCTTGTAGAAGGGGCGCTTGACCCGGCACTGCACGCCGAGGAACGGCTCGTCGTAGTTGTAGCCCGAAAGCCTGATATTGGCCATTTTGCGGACCACGCTGCGGGCCCCGTCACAGCCGATGACATATCTCGCCGTGAGCGTTTCCTCCTCCTCACCGCCCCCCGGCCGACGGACCGTCAGCTCGACTCCCGCCCCCGTCTGACGCACGCCGACGACCTCGCGATCCAGACGAACCTCGACGTTGTCGCGTCCCTCGACGCCCTTCCGCAACGCTCCCTCGAACCACGGCTGGTGGAAGAAGTTCGCGGTCGACAAGCGGTTCGTGGAACTCGGCCCGTGGACGATCCGATTGAACTCGCGGCCTTTGGCGTCGATCATCGTGAAGGGGACGCCCGAGTACATATCCGGGGCGATCTCCTCGTAGAGACCCATGTCGGCGATGATCCGCATCGCGTGGTCATCGACCGTGATCCCGCGCTGGCGCGGGTAGATCTCGGCCTCTTTCTCTAGCACGACCACGCTCAGATCCGCAGCGAGCAGATTCGCGCAGGCCGCCCCCGTCGGTCCGAACCCGACGATCGCGACATCCACCATCTTCCGGTCCTCGGCCACAGCGTCGTCTCCTTCCGTCAGCCCCGCGTTCCCGCGATCAGGATATCAGGTTTTGCCGCACGGGCAAAACCTGAGGACGGGTGTGCGGGTAGCCGAACGACGACCGCACACGGAGATCGCCGTCGTCGCGGTCCTGCCGCGAGCCGGCTCCTCGGAGCTCAGCCAGGAAGCCCGAAGCCCGCGTCCACGGCGATCATTTGCCCGGTGATCATGCGGGCGTCGTCGGAGAGGAGGAAGGCGACCGGATCACCGATCTCGTTGGGGGTCAGGGCCCTTCCCAGCGGGGACTTCTCGCCCGCCGCGGCGGCGATCTCCTCCCAGCGCGGTTTCTTCTTGAACCGGTCGGTGATCACGACGCCTGGCCGGACACAGTTCGCGCGGATCCCGTCCGGACCTCCCTCGACCGCGAGGTAGACAACCAGGCTCTCGGTCGCCGCTTTGGCGGCGCCCAGGCCGGCGTACCCTTTGTAGGCTCGATTGGTTCCGAGGCTGGTGATCGCGACGATCGAGCCTCCCCCGTTGGCGCTCATCGACGGCATCGCCGCCTGTGCCAACAGCAGCAGGGAGCGGGCGTGGGAGGAGATCGTCTGGTCCCAGCCCTCCACGGTCAGCTCGCGGGTCGTCCCCGACGTGCTGCCCGAGGCGTTGGCGACCAGGTAGCGAAGCGGGCCCAGTTCGGCGACCGCCTCCTCGACCATCCGGGGGTTGTCGTCGACCGCCCCGACGTCGCCCTGCACGACCGCGGCGCGACGACCGAGGGCACGGATCTCCTCCGCGGTCTCCTCCGCCGCCTCGCGGTTGGCGAGGTAGGTGATCGCCACGTCGGCACCTCGCCGCGCGGCCGCAAGCGCGCAAGCGCGGCCGATCCCGCGGGACCCTCCGGTGACCAGCACGTTGCCGCTGAGTTCGGCGCTCACACTCACTGACTCCCTTCGGTGAAAAGACGTATCTGCACGCCGTCCTGGTGGCAGAAGGACTCGGGTGATCCCATCGGCGGATCCAGCCGAGGCGCCGCCACTCCCTTCGGGATTGCCATCCCGCGGAAGAGATTAACATGATTTGCCCGTGAGGCAAATAATCTGCGAACTGCCTATTCGACGCCCACGCGGAAACGTGCTGCCGGATCCGCTCCAGGATCGATGCCGACGGTGAGCCAGGTGCCGTATCTGATGCCGCCGCGGGCGACCGAACTGATCCTCGTCCGCCATGGTGCGACCGAGCCCGCGCGGCCGGAGGTGTCGTTTCCGCTCGTCGAAGGCCGCGGCGATCCGACCCTGACCGGGACGGGGATCGCCCAGGCAGGTGCGGTGGCGGCGAAGCTGCGCGGCGAGCCGCTCGCGGGGATCTTCGTGACGCCCCTCCGCCGGACGGCTGAAACCGCGGCGCCCTTGGCGCGCGCGATCTGCGTCGAGCCGATCGAAGTGCCGGAGCTAACGGAGGTCCACTTCGGTGAGATGGAGGGCGGCCGGTACCAGCTCAGGGCAGCGGCGGGAGATCCGGCGATCCGGCGCGCGTTCGTCGAGCAACGCTGGGACGCGATCCCCGGAGCGGAGTCGGCCGCGGACCTTTCGAGTCGCATCCGAGCGGGGCTCGACCGGGTGGTGGCCGCGGTGGGGCCCGGCGCGGCAGCGGTGGTGGTGAGCCACGGCGGGACGATCGGGGAGCTCTGCAGTCAGGCCCTCGGCGCGGAGCCGCTCTCCCTCGTCCATGCCGACAACTGCTCGATCTCGCGCCTGATCGTCTTCCCGAGCGGCCGCCGGCTCCTACGCTCTTTCAATGAGATTGGCCATTTGGCCTGAGAAGCGCTTTTCCCAATCCCGGAACGAGACTCGAGCTCGTGACCCCTTCCTTCCTATCGATCCAGTCACGTCCTCGGCGGATCGGAATCTGGTCCGAGCCTTTGCGGTCAATGCAGCCCCAAGTCTGTTCGCTTTCTGACTCGGGTGGAGCTACTGGCATAAAACTGCGCCCCGGAGGGTCGTCCGGCCCCGGCCGTACCTTCGGCCGACCGGGACGGGCCCTCTCGGAGCAGATGAAAAGGGCAGGCCGTGCGACCGTTGGGCCGCGAGCCCGAAGAGCTATATGGCCGCCCCTGCGACTTGCCGGTTGCGCCGCGAGCGCGAACCCGTAGTTGTCGTTTGCCCTGTCGCTGCTCCACCGACCGACACCGATCCAAAGAGGAGCAAAGATGCGCTACTTAGGACCTATACCGGTGGTGCGTACCGGGCTGAGTCCAACGCACCAGACATGTAGGAGGCAGGTCGTCGCCGGCAGGCAGACATGGCGACCCGCCCCGACGCAAGGGACCTCCGACCCAGGAGCTTCGACCGGAGATGTCGATCGAGTACACGCAGCCGGGCTCGGCGCTTGACGCCCGACTGCGACGCGAACAGGCCAAGGCGATCTTCGATCTGCTGGCGGCCCGCCGACGCCGCGGGTCCGACGGCGGCGGCGAATGACCGCCGCGCTACAACTCGGCGGGCGTGACGACGAAGCCGAGCCGATCGGCACCGCGGCGCAGGCGGCCGTCGACCGTCACCAGCCTGCAGTCGCTCGACTTCGCCAGGGCGACGTACTCCGCGTCGTAGGTCTTCGCCCAGCCGAAATCCTCGGCCACCTGCCACGCGGCGGCGGCGAGGTCGTCCGGCCGCTCCTCGGTGATCGCGAGTTTGCCGGCCAGGAACCGTCGCAAGGCAAGCTCGGCGAGCGCGTCGGTGATGTCGCCACGGAAGGCCATCTCATGGAGGACCGAGGGCACCTCGCTCCAGAGGAGCGGCGGCGCGATCAGCCGGCCTTCCTCGTCCAGACCCGCGCTCACCTGCTCACCGGCCCGGTCGAGCGACAGCTCGACCACCAGGCTGGCGTCGACGACGAGCACGCTCAGTGGGAATCGCGCGAGCGCCGGACCGCCGCGGCGACGTCGGGCATCGGCTCGCCGGTCAGCGTCTCCCCCCAGCCCTCGGGCAGCGCCACCATCGTCGGCTCGGCGGAGTCGGCGGGGACGACGATCCGCGCGCGGGCCGCCTCCGCCTCGTCGAGGTCGAGCACCTCCCGCAGCAATTTCTCCTTCGCGGTCACGGTCCAAGGGTACCGTCCGCACCCGCGCATTCCCGCCGAAAGGAGCATCTGATGCGCAAGTTCGCCTGGTACGGACGGCTGTCGACCAAGGACAAGCAGGATCCGACCCTTTCCTTCCCGTCCCAGCGCAGGGAGTGCGAGGCGAAGGCGGCCGAGCTGGGCGGCCGGATCGTCTGCGACTTCACCGACCAGGAGGCGGGTCGCCGAGACGACCGCGTGGGATGGAGCGAACTGGTCCGTGAGGCCAAGGATCCAGACGCTCGCCGCTTCGACGCGGTGATCGTCTACGCGACCTCTCGACTCAGCCGCGACCTCTTCCATGCGCTGACCTACGAGCGGGAGATGACGCGGGCGGGAGTCGAGGTCTTCTACGCGCTCACCGCGGGTGACCAGACCAGCCCCGAGGGACGGCTGATCTGCCATATGTTCCAGGCGCTCGACCAGTTCGAGGTCGAGAAGCTCGGTCGCGAGGTCCGCCGCGGGCAGACCGAGAACACGCGCCAGGGCTACCGCAACGGCGGCCGCGCCCCCTACGGGTACCGGCTTCGCCACGAGCCCCACCCCGACCCCGCCCGGGCGCGGGCCGGGGACAAGAAGTCGCGCCTCGTCGTCGACCCCGAGCGGGCGCCGGTGATCGCCGAGATCTTCGACTGCTTCCTCTCCGGCTCCGGCCACAAGGAGATCGCCGATCACCTGAACCGGCCCGGCGGCCCTCCCCCGCCGAGCCACGTCGACACCAGGCGGAACACGGCGGGCAAATGGTCGAAGAACACCCTGCGGGCGATCCTCCAGAACCCCGTCTACACCGGCCGCCTCTTCTGGAATCGGCTCGACTTCCGGGCGGTCAAGCAGGGCGGAGGCCCGCTGGTCCGTCGCAAGCCCGAGGAATGGGTCGAGGCGACCGAACGCCATCACGCGATCATCGGCGAGGAGCAGTTCAAGCGGGCCCAGGCCGAGATCGCGAGGCGCGGCCGCAGCGAGGGGTCGCGGCGGCGCGGCAAACAGAAACGCTCCTATCTGCTGCGCGGCGTCGTCCAATGCGCCACCGGCCACAACCCCCTGCGGATGCACGGCAAGAGCCGCAAGGGGATCACCTACTACGCCTGCTGCTACCGGATCAGCTACGGCGACAAGGCGGCCGAGGCACTCGGTCATGGCAAATGGCAGTACGTCCGCGAGGACACCTTGGTCAAGGTGATAGACGCCTTCTTCGCATCCCGAGTCTTCGGACCGAGACGCCTCGCCCACTTCCGCGCCCAACATAAGGAGCTTGCCGCCGAGCTTCGAGAGGACGGCGGCGAGGAGCGCGGGCGGATCGCACATGAGGTCGGCGAGATCGAGCAGCGGATCCAACGCCAGCTCGACGCGATCGAGAACGGCGTCGATCCCGTCCTGATCGGCGACCGCATCCGGGCGCTCAAGCAGGAACGCAAGGTCGCCGAGGCCGCGCTCGCCGAACTGAAGACCACCGACCGGCAGGTCGGCACGGTCGACCTCGCCGACGCCTGCTCGGTGCTCGACGGCGTCCCCGACCTTGGCGAGGCGCTCGCCGACGCCGATCCGGAGATGCGCCGGGCGGTCTTCGATGCCTTCCGCCTGTCGGTCGAAATCGACCGGAATGCGGGCCAGATACGACTGAAGGCGCTCGTATCCGGTTCTTTCGAGCATCGCCTTCCAGGAGGTATCGGGCGCGATCGCCAACTCGCCTCCGGGTCGCCTCTCGGTGACCACGTAGGCCCCCTCGATGTCCCACTGAGCGTGATGTGCGCGGGCTGCTCCATGGAAGAGACCATCGCAATGCCTCCGGTCGGGGACGGAGATCCGCCTGCGACCCCTCGCCAGAGTGCGGGACGCCACCGGAGCCGAGTCGAAACCGACTGATGGAGCTCAAACCGCCGAGATTCCGGCATTTTGCAGGTACTTCTTGGGCGATCGAACCAACGGGCCCAAGCCGTCGCCTGTTCCTACCGCTGCTCCTACCTGTGACGATCCCTGGCAGTCATCGGCCGCTTTTGGCTCTGCGATAGGAAGCGGACGACGGGCCTCGAACCCGCGACCTCAAGCTTGGGAAGCTTGCGCTCTACCAACTGAGCTACGTCCGCGTGGGCCAATCCTAGAGCCATCCCGAACGTCGCGACCGCCGGGACCTCGCTCGCGGATCTCAGGCCAAACGGGCGGACGCCCGACCTGAGCCGACGCTGCGATCCCAGGGCAGGCTCAGGCGCCGAATGGGTCGAAGACATCGACATCGGCGCCCTTCACGTCGCCGACGTCACGGGTCACCAGCGTCAGGCCGAGAACCTTCGCCGTCGCGGCCAACAGGCCGTCGACGACGGAGAGGGGATCGGGAACGTTCATCCTTCCCCACTCCTCGGCGATCGCGCGATCGATGGATAGGAAGCGCTCACCGTGAGCCTCGGTGAGGCGGGCCAGCCAGCTGTCCAAGACGGCGGCCGAGTCGGAGTCGCGGCGGCGGATGCCCTCGATCCCGCGGCGGATCTCGCCGATCGTCAGGACGCTGAAGAAGATCTCCTCGTCGTCGAGGTCGGAAAACCACGCCGCAACGCCCGGATCGGCGCGCTCGCCCTTGCGCAACTCCGAGATGACGTTCGTATCGAGCAGGTAGCTCAAAGCTCGACCGGGCGACCGCGATCCCGGGCACGCTCGAAGTCGCGGTCCTCACCCACGGCGGGCATGGCCATCAGTTGCTCCTTCAGAGTTTGCCCGACACCGTTGGAGCGCAGTGCCCGCCGAAGGATCTGGCGGTGCTCCTCCTCGGCTGAGCGGCCATGGCGAGCGGCGCGGAGCTTCAACTCGCGCACCACGTCGCTCTCTATGTCGCGGACCAACAGCTGAGCCATCGTGATAGCGATGATAGCGAGCCCCTCCGGCTGAGCCACGACAGCGGCGGACATGACGGTCGCACAGTCCTCGCGAGGTCGGGCGCCTGGATCAGCGACAGGTGGCGGCACTCGGACCGAGAGCCAAGATGAATGAAGAGTGCGGCACCAGGTGAGGCGCCGGGCGGGTCACTGCGGCCAGACGAAGTGGCCGAGGAAGAAAGCGATCACGAACGTGACCAGGAGGATCTGCGAGAGGAGGAAGATGACGACGAAGATCCAGAAGCCGATCCCGATTTTCTGTTCGAGGTTCACGGAAGCTCGACTCTATCGAGAAACCTGGTCGGAGGATCCTTCTGGGGCCTCGGATTCCGGGCCTGTCTTGAGCCGGCCGTTAGCCGGTTTACGTAGTCTCTGGAGTCGTGCGCCTGCGCTCCGTCATCGCCGTCTTCCTCGCTGTGGCCGTCGTCGCCTTCCTCGTCTTCGGCCTGCTCAGCAAAGGCAATTCGCGCCTCGCGCTGGGCGCGACGGCACCCTCGCCGGAGCTGCCGAAGCTCGATGAACCGGGCAAGGGCTCGCTGAGGGAATACCGCGGCAAGTGGGTGCTGGTGAACTTCTGGGCCTCTTGGTGCGTGCCCTGCCGGGACGAGGCGCCGACGCTGACCAAGTTCCAGGGCGAACACGCGGGCCGGAACTTCACCGTGGTCGGGATCGATACCCAGGACATCAGCGACGACGGCGCCAAGTTCGCCAAGGAATACGGCATCGACTATCCGCTGCTGCACGACGGCAACGGCGAAGTCGGGCACGAATTCGGCACGACTGGCGTGCCTGAGAACTACCTGCTCGAACCGAGCGGGAAACTGGCCTGGGCCGAATACGGCCCGGTCGACGCGAAGATCCTCGAAGAACATGTGGCGCCGCTCTTGCCGCCGAAGGGCAAGGAAGCGTGAGCTCGGCGGGCAGGAGCCGGCGGGCGGGCGTCGCGCGGTTGCCGATGGCGCTCGCCGTCCTGGCGGCGCTCGCGGCGCTGATCCTCCCCACCGCCGCCTCCGCGGCAAGCGCGCTGCGCACCGAGCTGAACGAAATCGAGTCGGAAGTGATGTGCCCGGTCTGCGGGACCCTGCTCGAGCTAGCCGAATCGCCGCAGGCGACGCGCGAGAAGGCCTTCGTCGAAAAGCTGGTCAAGCAGGGCCAGAGCAAGGAAGAAATCAAGGAAGCGCTGGTCGCCCAGTACGGCGACGCGGTGCTGGCCGAACCGAAGGGCAGCGGCTTCAGCCTCTCCGCCTACGTGGTCCCGATCGTCGCCTTCGCCCTCGCCGTGGTGCTGCTGGCCCTGGCGGTCTGGAAATGGCGCAAGGCGGCGGGCTCGCGCGAGGACCGCAGGCCCGAGGTCGAGGGCCCGAGCGACGAGGACCGAGAACGCCTCGACGCCGACCTGGCGCGCTACGACCTCTAGCGCAACGCGCCTTCAGCGCGCCCGCAGATGAGTTCGCAGTTACCCACACATAGTGTGGGTAACTGCGAACTCACTCGTCTGGGGTGCCTGCGTTGACCACGACCGCGCCCAACGGCGGCACCTGCAACCGCGAGAGCGCCTCGCGGTTGGCCTTGGCGACGCGGCGGCTGGGACGTTCGACCAGCGCCGCGATCGAGCAGTCAGCCACGGCGGCGGCGGCGTCGAGTGCGCCCGCCGCCCCTTCTAGCGGCGGCCCGAGCAGGACCACCAGCCCGTAAGCGGCGCGCAGCTTCGTCGTCATGTGACGGAAGCTGCCGAGCCCGAGCAGCGCCCGGGCCGAGCCGCCGGGCCGCCCGGCGACCACGCAGGCGAGCGCCGCTGGCTCCACCGTCGCCGCCGAGCCGGCCAGCGCCAGCGGCTGCACCACGTCGGCCGGGGTCGCCTCCCAGCGCAGGTACTCGTGCAGGCCCGGCTCGGCCGCGAGCCCGAGGTCGGCGGCCAGCCGCGGCCGCTCGACGTCGCACTCGACCAGCGCCGTCGCCGCCCCCGCCGCCGCGACCACCCCGGCGAGCGCCACCGCCACCGTCGGCACGGCCGCCTCGTGCCCGGTCACCAACACCACCCGCCGGTCCTCCAGGCGCGCCCCCACCGCGCCGAGCCCCTCGAGGTCGCTCCGACGCAGCCCCCAGGCGCGGCCGTTCGAGGAGGTCGGCGCGCCGATCTCCGCCAGGACGGCCAGCTTGCTCATGGAGCGGCCAGCTTGCTCACGGGGCCGAGATCACATCCGCTCGGGCGCCGAGATGCCGAGCAGCCCGAGCGCCCCGGCGATCGTCCGCTTCGTCGCCAGGCAGAGGGCGAGCCGCGAGCGCTCGACGGCCTCCCCCTCCGCCCCGACCACCTGGCAATCGCGGTAGAAGGCGTGGAAGTCGGCGGCGACGGCGGTCGAGTAGGCGCAGATCCGGTGCGGCGCCCGCCGCGCCGCCGCCTCGTGCACCTCGTGTGGGAATTCGAGCAGCCGCTTGATCAGCGCCTTCTCGCTCACGGCGAGCGGCTCGGAGCGCTCTACGGCGTCGACCGACTCCGGCATCTCGCTCCCCTCCTCGGCGGCTTTGCGCAGGATCGAGGCGATCCGCGCGTGCGCGTACTGCACGTAGTAGACGGGGTTGTCGGAGGCCTGCTTGCGGGCCAGGGCGAGGTCGATGTCGACCGTCGTCTCGTGGCTGCGCCAGAGCATGAACCAACGCGCCGCGTCGACGCCGATGTCGTCGATCAGGTCGTCGAGGGAGACGAAGTCGCCGCGGCGCTTCGACATCTGCGCCCGCTGGCCGTCCTCGACGATGTGGACCAGCGACATGATCAGCGCCTCGAAGCTGCCCGGGTCGGCGCCGAGCGCCTCGATCGAAGCGCGCAGCCGCGCCACGTAGCCGTGGTGGTCGGCGCCGAGCACGTCGACCAGCCGGCCGAAGCCGCGCTCCAGCTTGTCCCAGTGGTAGGCGATGTCGGGCATCAGGTAGGTCGGCTCGCCGTCGGAGCGGATCAGCACCCGGTCCTTGTCGTCGCCGAATTCGGTCGTCCGCAGCCAGAGCGCGCCCTCGTGCCGGTAGGTGTGGCCGCTGGCGTCGAGCTTCGCCAGCGAGCTGTCGACGTCGCCCCGCTCGACCAGGCTGCGCTCCGAGAACCAGGTGTCCATCTCGACGCCGAAGCGCGAGAGGGTGGCGCGGACCTGGCCGATCATCAGCTCGATCCCGCGGTCGCCGACCGCCTCGAGGTCGCCGGGGTCGATCCCCGCGGCGGCGATCTCCTTCCCCAACTCGACCACGTACTCGCCCTGGTAGCCGTTCTCGGGCAGCTCCTCGCCCTGCATCCGGGCGCTGATCGAGGCGGCGAAGTTGGTCACCTGGGAGCCCGCGTCGTTGATGTAGTACTCGCGCTCGACCTCGTGGCCGATCGCGCTCAGCAGGCGCACCACCGCGTCGCCGTAGGCGGCGCCGCGGCCGCCGCCGACGTGCAGCGGGCCGGTTGGGTTGGCGGAGACGAACTCGACCAGGATCCGTTCCGGCGTGGCGGTCGGGGCCGGGCCGAGGTCCTCACCAGCGGCGACCAGGCCGGCGAGCGCGCGCCGGTACCAGGCGTCGGAGAGGAAGAGGTTGACGAAGCCGGGGCCGGCGACCTCGACCCGGTCGAGACTGCCGGCGGCGCCGCCGAGGCGGCCTTCGAGCTCGCCGCGGAGGCGCTCGGCCACCGCCCGTGGGTTGTCGCCGAGCGACCCGGCGAGCAGCATCGCCGCGTTGGAGCTGTAGTCGCCGAGGTCGGGCTTGGGAGGACGGTCGAGGGTCGGGGCCGGCTCGGTCGGCTCGCCGTCGCGCAGCGCCTTGGCGGCGTCCTCGACGGCTCCCTGCAGCTCGGCTATCGAATCGGTGGGGGGCATCGAGGCATCGTAAAGGCGCGCCGTGGACGAGGATCGGCGACGGCGGAGGACCGCCGCGCGAGCATTTGTTGGGCATTGGGCCCGCCGGGTAGTGTGAACCGCTTGCGTGTAGGGGTGATCTCCGATGTCCATGCCAACCTGCCGGCCCTGGAGGCGGTGCTCGAGTCGATCGACGCCGCCGCGCCGGAGGAGATCTGGTGCCTCGGCGACGTGGTCGGCTACGGCGCCCAGCCGGACCGGTGCGCGACGCTGGTGCGGGAGCGCTGCGCGATCTCGCTGAACGGCAACCACGACCTGGCGGTGATCGGGGCGATCGAGGCGGCGACGTTCTCGGAGACGGCGCGGGCGGCGGTCGACTGGACGCGCGCGCATTCGTCAGCGGAGACGCGCGGGTACCTGTCCGAGCTGGCGCCGGAGGGCGCCCGGGAGGGCATCGGGCTCTTCCACGCCTCCCCCCGCGACCCGATCTGGGAGTACGTGCTCTCGACCGACCAGGCGGAAGCCGGTCTGGACGCCCAGAGCGAGCGGGTCTGCCTGATCGGCCACTCCCACGTCTCGCTCTTCTTCACCCGGCCCCTCTCGACCGGGCGGAGGACCTTCGCCACCGGCGCCCAGGCCAGCGACGGCGACCTGCTCGACCTCGGCGAGGGAGAATGGCTGCTGAACCCCGGCAGCGTCGGCCAACCCCGCGACGGCGATCCCCGGGCCGCCTGGCTCGAGCTCGACACCGACGAGCAGACGGCCCGCTACCACCGGGTCGCCTACGACGCCGTCGCTGCGGGCGCGGCGATCCTCGAGGCGGGCCTGCCGATCGCGCTTGCCGAGCGTTTGCAGATCGGCCGCTAACGGCACGCTCACAGAGCCCGGAGAGACCCTCACCAGATGCCCCCCAAAGAGCCCATCTCACGCGAAACAAGCGTTCAATTGCAGGGTAAATATCGACTCAGCCGTGTTCTTTAGACTCGAATCATGGGTCGCCCTCGAGCAGCCTCGCTTCTCCTTGCCGCGCTCGCGGCGGCCTTCCTGCTGGCCGCCTGCGGCAGCAGCGGCAACGGCGAACTGCTGCCCGGGCACACCGCCGAACAGATCAACTCGAACCTCGATCTGGTGCGCGCCAGCATCGCGGAAGGCAACTGCGAAGGAGCCGAAGACGCGGTCGCCGAAGTCAGCACCGAAGTCGGCGAACTCGACAAGGTCAACAAAGAACTGCAATCAGCTTTGAAGGAAGGCGCGGCAAAACTCTCCGAAGTGGTTTCTAGCTGTAGCGCCAAGGAAGAAGCAGAAGAACAGAAGGCCGCCGAAAGGAAAACCGAAGAAGAAGAACAGGAAGCGTTGGAAGCCGAAGAACGGACCGAAGAAGAAGAGTTCGCGAAGGAACAGAAGGAAGAAGAACGCGAAGAAAAGGCCCAGGAAAAGGCCGAAAAGCACGCCGAACAGCCCGGTCCTTCCGGCGAAGGTGAAGGCGAAGAATCCGGTCCCAAAGGCAAAGCCAAAGGTCATGAAGAAGAAACCGAACCCCCGAGTGAAGAAGAAGTGACGCCGCCCAGCGAAGGCGGGCCTGCGGGCGGGATCGGCCCCGGCGCCGCGGTCGAAGGGGGCCAATGATGGAGGCGGGCACCCTCTCGGGCCGCTACGAGACCGGCGAGCGCCTCGGCTCGGGCGGGATGTCGAACGTCTACAAAGCGACCGACCGCATCCTCGAGCGCACGGTCGCGGTGAAGATCCTCGCCGAGCACCTCTCCGACGACGACCGCTTCGTCGCCCGCTTCCGCCGCGAGGCGCTCGCGGTCGCGCGCCTGATCCACCCCAACATCGTCCAGGTCTACGACTCGGGCGTCGACGACGGCCGCCACTACATCGTCATGGAGTACGTCGCCGGGCGCTCCGGCGCACAGCTGCTGCAGCGCCACGGCCCGGTCGACGCCGAGACCGCGGCCGAGATCGGCATCCAGGCCTGCGCCGGCCTCGACTACGCGCACCGCCGCGGGATCATCCACCGCGACGTCAAGCCGGGGAACCTGATGATCACCGGCGGCCCGGTGGGCAGCGGCGACCTGGTGGTGAAACTGACCGACTTCGGGATCGCGCGGGCGATCGAGCAGACGCGGATCACCCAGGTCGGCTCGGTGGTCGGCACCGCCGCCTACCTCTCGCCCGAGCAGGTGCGCGGCGACGAGGCGACCCCGGCCACCGACGCCTACGCCCTGGGCGTCGTCCTCTATCAGTTCCTCACCGGCCGGCTCCCTTACGAGGGCTCCTCGCTGGCCGAGCTTGCGGTGCGCCAGCAGAACGAGAAGCCGCTGCCGCCGAGCACCTACAACTCGGACGTGCCGACGCCGATGAGCGCCGCGGTGCTGCGAGCGCTGGAGGGCGACACCAGCCGCCGCTACGCAAGCGCCGACGAGTTCGCGACCGGGCTGCAGATGGGGCTCGAAGGCGAAGACGTCGCCGACCTCCCCTACACCGGCGAAGGCCACACGCCGACCCGCGTCCTCGGCTCTGACACCACGGCGACCCGTCACCTCGACCGCACCACCGCGCAGACCGAGTACCGCCCCGCCCCCTCGCCGACGCGCCGGCCGGAGCCGCGCCGCGCCCCCGAACCACGCCGCGCCACGCCATACGCCGGCGACCCGCGCGTGACCGGGCCGGTGCCGCCGATAGGGGCCGCGCAGCCGCGCAAGCGCTCCGCCTTCTCCCGCTTCGTCCGCTTCGTCCTCGCCCTGATCGCGCTGGTGCTGGTCGCCGGCGCGGTGGCGACCGCGGTGATCCTGACCACCGACAAGGCCGCCGGCGTCCACATCTCCAAGGTGGCCGGCGACACCGTCAACAAGGTGGTCGAAGAAGTCAAGGAACTGGTCTCGAACAACAAGGAATAGGGCTCGGTGGGCCCCGGCTGGCGAGGGTTCGGGGCTGGCGGGTCGGGGCGGGAAGGGTTCGGGCCTGAGATGTTGGAGCCCAGGCGTCCCGGGCGTCCCGGAGGCGACCCGGGGCAGGCTGTGGCCGCCTCCGGGACGCCCGGGACGGGAGGGTTTCGGGGGGAGCTTGCGCAGGGACGGGCCGGCGCGGGGAAGGTCCGGCGCAGGGACGGTGCGTGGCGGGAAGATCCGGGGATCTCGGCGTCTCCGTGACGGGACAGAGGAATGCGACGTCTCCGTGACGGAGCCGAAGAAAGACGCCACGAAGACCGTGCGATCTGCGCGGGTCCCGTCCGAGAGATGCATGGATCCGAGAAGATCCCCGAGGATCCCCGCCCTCTCCGTGACGAAGACCCCACGATCGCAGGGAAGGCGTATGCCTTCACGGGGAGGTTTCAGGTCCTCATCTCGCGCTGAGTGAATCTGGGCCCCTATAGGGGCCCAGAACCGTGGTCACGTCTTAGTAACGGTGGAGGAAGCGTGGAACCCGTGACGTCTCCCTCACGTCACCCGCGTGGTTCCCGGCGTCTTCCTCACGGACGCGGTCCCAGGCGCGATGAGTTCGCACTCATGGCCGCCATGCGGAGACAAGTGCGAACGCACCCGGTGCCCGCCCGGACCCTCTGCCGTTCCTCCCGAATCTCGGCCTTTTCGGAGGCGGCCACAGCCTGCCAGGGTCGCCTCCGAAAAGGCCGCGTCCCTTACCCGGGCGCCAGCCGGCGACGCCCCCGTCCCTCAGCCCCTCAAGCCTCCCACGGCGTCGCCCCACCCATCACCGCGGCTCGATAGTCGGCAAATCTCCCCGACTCGATCGCGCGCCGCGCGTGGGTGGTCAGCTCGCGCATGTACGTAAGGTTGTGCAGGACGATCAGGCGCACCGCGGTCAGTTCTTCGCCGCGGCTGAGGTAGGAGATGTAGTCGCGGTCGTGGCGGGTGCAGGCGGGGCAGGGGCAGCCCTCGACCAGCGGGCTGCGGTCGCCGACCCAGCGGCCCTTGCGCAGGTCGAGGCGCCAGCGGGTGTCCGGGCGCGGTGCCAGGGCGACGCCGTGGCGGGCGAGGCGAGTCGGCACGGCGCAGTCGAAGACGTCGAGGCCGAGGGCGATCCCGCCGAGCAGGTCGTCGACCTCGCCGATCCCGAGGAGGTGCTTCGCCGCCGCGTCGGGCAGGAGCGGCGCGGTCATCGCGAGGACCGCGGCCATCTCCTCCTTGTCGCGCCCCAGGGTGCCGCCGATGGCGAGGCCGTCGACCCCGGCGGCGGAGATGAACTCGGCCGATTCGCGCCGCAGGTCCTCGTGGGTGCCGCCCTGGACGATGCCGAAGAGGGCCTGGCGCCGCGGCCCGTGCTCCTCGTGCCAGGCGATGCAGCGGTCGAGCCAGCGGTGGGTGCGCTCGGTCGAGCGGGCGGTGTAGTCGCGGTCGGCGTGGAAGGGCGTGCACTCGTCGAAGGCAAGGGCGATGTCGGCGCCGAGCGCGGCCTGAACCTCCATCGAGACCTCGGGCGAGATGAACAGCTCGCGGCCGTCGCGCGGCGAGCGGAAGCGGGCGCCCTCCTCAGTGATCTCGACCTCGGAGCCGTGGTCGCCGGACCGGCCGCTGCCCTTGACCTCGTTGGCGACCCCGCCGTGGGCCAGCGAGAAGACCTGGAAGCCGCCGGAATCCGTGATCAGCGCCCGCTCCCAGTTCATGAAGCCGTGCAGGTCGCCCGCGGCGGCGATCCGCTCCGGCCCCGGGTTGACGAACAGGTGGTAGGTGTTGCCGAGGATCAGCTGGTAGCCGAGCGCCGCCACCTCGTCGCCGTCCAGCCCCCGCACCGACCCCTTGGTCGCCAGCGGGATGAAGGTCGGCGTCTCGATCGGGCCGTGCGCCGTGTGGACGATGCCGGCGCGAGCCGCCCCGTCCCGAGCCTCGATCGAAAACTTCAGCCGCTGCGGGTCGCTACGCATGTTGATGGGCCGAAAATCGGCCTATATGACGGGCTTTCGGCCCATCAACCGATGAGGCTGCGGCCGGTCATCGGCGCGGGCTTGGGGATGCCTAGCAGGTCCAGGGCGGTCGGGGCGACGTCGGCGAGGATCCCGCCGGAGCGCAGGTCGAGACCCTCCTGGGTGACGATCAGCGGTACCGGGTTCAGCGAGTGGGCCGTGTTGGGCGAGCCGTCCGGCTCGAGCATGTTGTCGCAGTTGCCGTGGTCGGCGGTGATGATGCAGGCGCCGCCCTTGCCGAGTACCGCCTCGACCACGCGGCCGAGCTGGGTGTCGACGGTCTCGATCGCCTTCACCGCCGCCGGGATCACGCCGGTATGGCCGACCATGTCGGGGTTGGCGAAGTTGATCACGCCGAAGCGGTAGGAGCTCTCCGCCCACTTGGAGACGAAGGCGTCGGCGGCGGCCGCGGCGCTCATCTCCGGCTTGTGGTCGTAGGTCGGCACGTCGCGCGGCGATTCGACCAGCGTCTGCTCTTCGCCTTCCTGCTCGCCCTCGCGGCCACCGTTGAAGAAGTAGGTGACGTGGGCGTACTTCTCGGTCTCGGCGACGTGCAGCTGGCGGCCGCCGGACTCGGCGATCGTCGCCGCCAGCGTCGTCGGCGGCCGCTGCTCGGGGAAGGCGACCGGGTAGGTCCACTCCTTGCGGTAGGAGGTCATCGTGGTCATCTCGAGGGTCGGCCCGCCGGCGCGGCTGAACTCGTCGAAGTTCGGCTCGGCCAGCGCCCGGGTCATCTCCCGCGCCCGGTCGGGACGGAAGTTGACAAAGATCGCGACGTCGCCGGCGGCGGCGCCGTCGTAGGCGCCGATCACGGTCGGCTTGACGAACTCGTCGGTCACCCCGTCCTCGTAGGAGGCGGCGATCGCCTCCGCCGAGCTCGCCGCCTTCTGCCCCTGAGCGTGGACGATCGCGTCGTAGGCGAGCTTCACCCGCTCCCAACGGGTGTCGCGGTCCATCGCGTAGTAGCGACCGCTGACGGTGCCGATGCGGCCCGCGGCGCGCAGCCACGACTCCAGTTCGGCGAGGTACTGCCTACCACCGGTCGGCGCCGTGTCGCGGCCGTCGGTGAAGGCGTGGAAGACGACGTCGGGGACGCCCTCCTGGGAGGCCAGCTCGACGATCGCCTCGAGGTGCTCCCAGCCCGAGTGGACGCCGCCGTCGGAGACCAGCCCGAGCAGGTGCAGCCGTCCCCGCGGGCTCTCCCGCGCCCGCGTACAGGCGGCGACCAGCGCCTCGTTCTCGTAGAAGGAGCCGTCGGCGATCGCCGCGTCGATCCGGGCGAGGTCCTGCTTGACGATCGCCCCGGCGCCGAGGTTCAGGTGCCCGACCTCGGAGTTGCCCATCTGGCCGACCGGCAGGCCGACGTCGGGACCCTGGGCGGACAGTTCGGTGTGCGGGTACCGGGCCCAGAGGCGGTCGAAGACCGGCGTCTCGGCGAGCGAGACCGCGTTGCCCGGGCCGGGCGGGGCAAGCCCCCAGCCGTCGAGGATGACCAAGGCAAGAGATGGGACCAGCGTCATGACGAGGCCCAGACGTCGCCAGGCAAGGACGCAGGGAGCGCCGACGAGGGGAGCGCACTAGTTGGTGCGCGACCCGAGGAGGCTGACCGAGGACGCCGCATGGCAACGTCCGGGCCCGTCATGCGGCCTCGACGATGGCGGCGAAATCCTCGGCGACCAGCGCGGCGCCGCCGACCAGCGCCCCGTCCACGTCGGGCAGCGCCAGCAGCTCGGCCGCGTTCCCGGGCTTCACCGAGCCGCCATAGAGGATCCGCACATCGTCTGCCGCCGCCCCGCGCGCTCGCAGCACGTCGCGGATGAACGCGCACGCCTCCTGGGCCTGCTCGGCGCTCGCCACCTTGCCCGTCCCGATCGCCCAGATCGGCTCGTAGGCGATCACGACCTTGGCGACGTCCTCGTCGCTCACCTCGGCCAGGTCGGCCTGCAGCTGGCGCTCCAGCACCGCCTCGGTCTCCCCCCCGTCGCGCGCCTCCTCCGACTCGCCGACGCAGAGGATCGGCTCGAGGTCGGCGGCCAGCGCCGCGGGCACCTTCTTCGCCAGCGCCGCGTCGGTCTCGCCGAAGAACTGGCGCCGCTCCGAGTGCCCCAGCACTACCGCCTCGACGTCGAGCTCGACCAGCATCGGTGCCGAGACCTCGCCGGTGAAGGCGCCGGCCTCGCCCTCGTGCATGTTCTGGGCGGCAACCCGGACCGCGGTCCCGCGCCGGCGCTCGACCACCTCGTGCAGCGCGGTGAAGGGCGGGCAGACGACGACGTCGTTCTGGGTCGCGGCGATCCGCGGCAGCAACGCGTCGACGAACTCGGCCGCCTCGGCGACCGTCTTGTTCATCTTCCAGTTGGCGGCGATGTATGGCGTGCGACTCATTGGTCCTCCTGGTCTCCGTCGGGCGCGGGGACCTTGGCGTCGATCAACGCCTCGACCCCGGGCAGTTTCTTCCCCTCGAGCAGCTCCAGCGAGGCGCCGCCGCCGGTCGAGAGCCAGTCGACCCGGTCGGCGAGGCCGAACTCGACCATCGCCGCGACCGAGTCGCCGCCGCCGACCACGGTCTTGCCGGACGCCGCGGCGACGGCCTCGGCGACGGCCCGCGTCCCGCCCGCGAACGGCTCCATCTCGAAGGCGCCCATCGGCCCGTTCCAGAGCACCGTCCCGGCCCCGGCCACCGCCGCGGCGTAGAGCGCACCGGTCTTCGGGCCCACGTCGAGGCCCATCCAGCCTTCCGGCACCTCGATCCCGTCGAGCTCTTTCCGCTCGGTGTCGGCACTGAACTCGCGCCCCAGCACCAGGTCCACCGGCAGGGTCAGCTCGCAATCGGACTCCGCCGCCTTGGCCAGCGCCTCGCGCGCCGCCTCGACGCTCTCCTCGTCGAAGAGCGAGCTCCCGATCTCCTTGCCCTGTGCCTTGAAGAAGCTGAAGCACATCGCGCCGCCGATCAGGATCTGGTCGGCGACGTCGAGGAAGCGGTCGATCACCCCTACCTTGTCGGAGACCTTGGCCCCGCCGAGCACGACGACCAGCGGCCGCACCGGGTCCTCCACGACCTTGGTCAGTTCGCTCACCTCACGCTCCAGCAGGAGGCCCGCGTAGCCGGGCAGGTGCTGCGCCACCCCCTCGGTCGAGGCGTGCGCCCGGTGCGCGGCGCCGAAGGCGTCGTTGACGTAGACGTTGGCGAGCGCCGCCAGCGACCCCGCCAGCATCGGGTCGTTCTTCGTCTCCCCCGGCTCGAAGCGCGTGTTCTCCAGCAGCACGATTTCGCCGGGACCGAGGCAGCCGGCCGCCATCTCGACCTCGGCGCCGATCACCTTCGGCGCCAGCGTCACGTTCACCCCGAGCAGCTCTTCGAGCCGCGCCGCGACCGGCGCCATCGAGAGCTCCGGCACCGCTTCGCCCCCCGGCCGGCCGAGGTGGGAGGCGAGCACCAGCGCCGCCCCCCGCTCGCGCAGCAGTTCGAGGGTCGGCAGCGCCGCGCGGATCCGGGTGTCGTCGACGACCTCGCCGTCCTTCAGCGGGACGTTGAAGTCGACGCGGACGAGGACCCGGCGGCCCTTGACGTCGGCGTCGCGGACGCTTGCCTTGGAGAACGCCATCCGGTCGGGTACCCCGCTCCCTACGCGGCCGCGCTACAGGACCTTGCCGGCGAGCTCGACGCAGCGGTTCGAGTAGCCCCACTCGTTGTCGTACCAGGCGATCACCTTGGCCATGCGGCCGTCGCCGATCACCATCGTCGAGAGCCCGTCGACGATCGAGGAGTGCGGGTCGCCGGCGATGTCGGTGGAGACGATCGGGTCCTCGGTGTAGTCGAGGATCCCCTTCATCGGCCCCTCCGCGGCCGCCTTCAGCGCCGCGTTGATCTGGTCCGGGGTGAGCGGGTCGGCGGTGGTGAAGACGAGGTCGACGGCGGAGCCGGTCGCCGCCGGGTAGCGCATCGAGAAGCCGTTCAGCTTCCCGTTCAGCTCCGGCAGCACCAGGCCGACCGCCTTGGCGGCGCCGGTCGAGGTCGGGATCAGGTTGAGCGCCGCGGCCCGCGCCCGACGCGCGTCCCGGTGCGGCATGTCCTGCAGGCGCTGGTCGGAGGTGTAGGCGTGGATCGTCGTCATCAGCCCCTGCTCGATCCCGAAGGACTCGTGCAGCACCTTGGCCAGCGGCGCCAGGCAGTTGGTCGTGCAGGAGGCGTTGGAGATGACGTGGTGGCTGTCCTTGTCGTAGACCTCGTCGAAGTTGACGCCGAGGGCGACGGTGACGTCGGGTTCGGTCGCCGGGGCGGAGATGACCACCTTCTTGGCGCCCGCCTCGACGTGCTTGATCGCGTCCTCGCGCTTGGTGAAGAAGCCGGTCGACTCGATCACCACGTCGACGCCGAGGTCGCCCCAGGGCAGGTCGGCCGGATCGCGCTCGGAGAGGACCTTCAGCTCCTTGCCGTCGACGTTCAGCGAGTCGCCCGCGACCTCGACCTCGCCCGGGAAGCGCCCGAGGATCGAGTCGTACTTGAGCAGGTGCCCCATCGTCTCGGTGTCGACGAGGTCGTTGACGGCGACGAATTCGAGGTCGGCGCCCGCCGCGTGGGCGGCGCGGAAGACGTTACGACCGATGCGCCCGAAACCGTTGATCCCGACCTTCACTGCCATGAAGCCTCGCTTCCCTCAATTCGTTTGGACGAGCCGATCCTAGGGATTCGGCGTGTATTCAGTTTGACCGGGCGGCGCGCTCAGTCGGACCCGACGGTGATCTCGATCTCATAGCCGTCGGGATCCTTGAGGAACGCGGAGTACGGGCCGGAGCCGTAGGAGCGGCGTTCGCCCGGCTCGGCGACGCTGAGGCCGCCCGCTTTGATCCCGTTCTCGTAGGCCGCCTTCACCGCGACGATGCCGAGGCCGGACACGCTGAGCAGTCCGTAGCCCGGGTGCGGGTCGTGGTGGGCGGAGATGAAGAAGACCGGTTTGGCGATGCCCCAGCCGATCGTTTCGTCCTCCTCGAAGTGTCGCCGCCAACCGAGTGGGGCGAGCATCGTGTCGTAGAACGAGGCACTGCGTTCGAGGTCTGAGACCTCCAGGAGGACGTGGTGCAACATCTTGCGCGGGAAAGGCTATATGCGGAAGCCGCCGGAAGGCGCTCCGGGTCACCCCGAGCGGGGGGTCCAGCGGAAGAAGCGGATCGCCAGGAGGAGGCCGGCGACCCCCCAGATCGCGACCACCAGCAGGTTCCCCCAGTCGACCACGTGGGCGCCGCCGGGCACGTAGGCGTCGAAGAAAGCAAGGAAGAAGTGGCGGATCGGGAAGACGTCGGCGAAGTGGATGATCCCGCTCGGCAGCTGGTCGTCGGGGATGAAGACGCCACTCAGGAAGTAGAGCGGCAGGAGCAGGAAGTTGACGATCGGGGCGGCGGCGTCCTGGGTCGGGATCGCCGCGGTGAGGGCGATGCCGAGGCAGGAGAAGGCGGCGGCGCCGATCGCGAGGACGAGCAGGATCTCCGGCAGCCGGCCCCAGGGGAAGTGGACGCCGTAGGCGAGGCCGCCGATCAGCGCCAGCAGCGCCAGCATCATCACCGCGGTGACGATCGAGTTGCCGACCCGGCCGGCGATGAAGACCCAGGCGGGCATCGGGGTGCCGCGGCCGCGCTTCAGCCGGCCGTCCTCGCGGGCGATCACCAGCGACATCGCCAGCGTCTGCATGGTCGCGGAGATGATCGCCATCGTGATGATCGCGGGCACGTAGTAGGTGTCGGTGTCGACGTGGGTGCCGCGCACTTCGACCTTGCTCGAGCCGAAGATCGTGCCGAAGATGACCAGCAGGAGGACCGGGAAGAAGACGGTGAAGCCGACCGACGCGGGATTGCGCCAGAAGGCCTTCTGGTCGAAGCGGAACTGGTGGCCGACGAGGGCGAGGCCGCTCATTCGCCGGCCGCCGTCGAGGTGAGATCCAGGTAGACGTCCTCCAGCGAGGGCCGCGTCACTTCCAATCCGTCCAGCTCCTCCCCGTTCTCCAGCGCCGCGCTCGTCAGCAGGTTCAGCTCGCGCACCGGGTCGAGCGTTTCGATCGAGACCTCCTCGCCCGCCGCGTCGCGATAGCGGATCGTGGCGGCGGCCTTCTCCCGTTCGCCGAGATCCTCGGGGGTGCCCGCGGCGACGATCCGGCCGGCGGCGATGATCGTCACCCGGTCGGCGAGCCGCTGCGCCTCGTCCATGTAGTGGGTGGTGAGGAAGATCGTCTTGCCGAGCTCGCGGAGGCTTTCGATCACGTCCCAGAACTGGCGCCGGGCGGAGGGGTCGAAGCCGGTGGTCGGCTCGTCGAGGAAGAGCAGCTCGGGGTCGCCGACCAGCGCCATGCCGACGTCGAGGCGGCGCTGCTGGCCACCGGAGAGCTTGCGGGCGCGCGAGTCAGCCTTGCCCTCGAGGCCGACCAGGGCGATCGTCTCCTCGACCGAACGAGGGTGGCTGAAGTACCCGGCGTACAGCTCGAGCGACTCGCGCACGGTCAGATAGGGATCCAGGCTGTTCGACTGCAGGACGATGCCGATCCGGTCGCGCCAGGCACGCCCGGCGTGCTCGGGGTCCTCGCCAAGGACCCGCACCTCTCCCCCCGTCCGCCTCCGGTAGCCCTCGAGGATCTCGACCGTCGTCGTCTTGCCCGCCCCGTTGGGGCCGAGGAAGGCGAAGATCTCGCCGCTCGCCACCTCGAGGTCGATGCCGCGAACGGCCTCGGTCTCGCCGTAGCTCATGCGCAGACCGCTGATGGAGATTGCTGGTTGGGGCAAAGCCCCCTCGATTTTACGGAGAGGCGACGCACACTGACCCCGCGCATGGAACGGGAGAGGTCTGACGGGCTCGATCGCCGAGCCCAGCGAGTCCGATGGCGGGCGCCGGCCGATCAGGCGGCGCAGCGGACGGTCCGATGCTGGACCTCCGTCGGTAGGGGCCCACCCGGGTGATCGCCGCGATGGGCACCGAGGGGTCTCGAGGGGGCTGAAAGGGGGAAGGGACCCGGCCTTCTCGGAGGCGACCCGGGCAGGCTGTGGCCGCCTCCGAGAAGGCCGGGATCCGAGGAGACGGCCAAGGGTCCGGGCGAGCACATCAGGCCTGGCCACTCGTGGCCCGGAGGGGCGGGAGGTCACGAAGACGCCGGGAACCGCGCGGGTGACGTGAGGGAGACGTCACCGGTTCCACGCTTCCTCCACCGTTACGAACACGTGACCACGGTTCCGGGCCCCTGTAGGGGCCCGGATTCACTCAGCGCGAAAAGAGGGGTCGGAACCCTCGTATGAAGGCATACGCCTTCCCTGCGATCGTGGACCCTTCGTCACGGGCCGACCATGATCCGGCGGGGATCCCGCCGGATCATGCATCTTCCCTACGGGACCCGCGTAGATCGCACGGTCTTCGTGGCGTCTTTCGTCGGCCCCGTCACGGAGACGTCGCATTCCTCTGTCCCGTCACGGAGACGCCGGGATCAGACGCCGGGATCCCGGCCCCGCGGGATCTCCCCCGCCCCGCACCGTCCCACGCCGGTTCCCCCGCCACGCACCCGTCCCTGCGCCGGGGCTCCCCCGCGCCGGCTCGTCCCTGCGCCAGCTCTTCCCCCGAGACCCTCCCGTCCCGGGCGTCTCGGAGGCGGCCACAGCCTGCCCGGGTCGGCTCCGAGACGCCCGGGAGGCCTGGGCTCCGATCGGTCCGGCCCGGACCCCCAGCGCCCCGAGCCCCTAGCCGATATCCACGTCCCGGTGCTTCACTCGCACCACCACGTCGTCCCGGTTCTCCAGGTCCCTTCGGATCCGGTCGGCGACGGTGACCGAGCGGTGGCGGCCGCCGGTGCAGCCGATCGCGATCGTCAGGTGGCTCTTGCCCTCGGCGACGTAGGCGGGGACGAGGAACTCGAGCAGGGGCAGTAGGCGACCGTAGAACTCGCCCGCCTGGGTCCCTGACTCGACGTAGCGGCGCACCTCCTCGTCCTTGCCGGTCAGAGGGCGCAGCTCGAGGTCGTAGTGCGGGTTGGGCAGGAAGCGCACGTCGAGGGTGAGGTCGGCGTCGCGCGGCGGGCCGTTCTTGAAGCCGAAGGTGAGCAGGGTGAGGGCGAGCTTGCCGGCCTGCTCGGTGCCGAGCAGCTCTTGCGAGATCTGTCGCCGCAGTTCGCCCCCGGTCAGGTCGGTGGTGTCGATGACGATGTCGGCGCGCTCGCGCAGCGGCGCCAGCATCGCCCGCTCGGCGCGGATGCCGTCGACGATCCGCCCTTCCGGCGCCAGCGGGTGGCGGCGGCGGGTCTCCTTGTAGCGGTCGAGGAGGGTCGCCTCGTCGGCCTCGAGGAAGAGCAGCTTCGGTTCCGGTCCGTCGCGCTGGAGGTCGTCGAGCACCTGCAGCAGATCCTCGAAGTATTCGCCGCCGCGCACGTCGGAGACGATCGCCGCGCACTCGACCCCGGAGCCCTCGTGGATGAAGAGCTCGCCGAGCCCGGCGATCATCCGCGGCGGCAGGTTGTCGACGCAGAAGTAGCCGCCGTCCTCGAAGGCGGCGATCGCTTCGGACTTCCCCGCCCCCGAGTGGCCGGTGATGATCACCATGGTCATCTCGCGGCGCGCCTTCTCCTCGGCGCGTTTGGTGTCGGTCTCGCTAGCCAATTCGGTTCAGCTGCTCGTGGATCTCACGCCCTACTTTGCCAGGCAGGCCGGGCACCGACTCAAGTTCCTCGCGGGTGGCGGCGAGCAACCGTTCCGGCGAGCCGAAATGCTGCAGCAGGGCACGCTTGCGAACCGGGCCGATCCCCTTCAGCTCGTCGAGCACCGAGCCGGTCATCGCCCGGTCGCGGCGCCCCCGGTGGTGTTCGATCGCAAACCGGTGCGCCTCGTCGCGGACCCGCTGCAGAAGCTGGTTCGCCTCCGACTCGCGGGGCAGCTCGATCGGCGCGGCGCGGCCGGGGACGAAAACCTCCTCCTCGCGCTTGGCGAGGCTGACGATCGTCACGCCAAGCTCGGCGAACGGCTGCAGCGCCCGCATCCCGGCGGCGAGCTGGCCTTTGCCGCCGTCGATCATGATCAGCGAGGGGAGCGAGGCGAAGCTGGCGTCGCGCTTGCCGTCGTGCGGCGAGAGATCGTTCCCTTCGAGGTAGCGGTTGAGCCGCCGGCTCAACACCTCCTCCATCGAGGCGAAGTCGTCGGGGCCGACGCTGTCGTCCTCGCGCAGGTCGCCACGCACCTTGAAGCGGCGGTAGTCGGACTTCTTCGGCGCGCCGCCCTCGAAGACGACCATCGAGGCGACCGTGTGCTCGCCGCCGATCGTCGAGATGTCGAAGCCCTCGATCCGCACCGGCAGCTCCTCCATCCCGAGCGCCTCCGACAGCGCGCTGAGGCTCTCGACCCGGCGGGCGCGACGGTGCTCGCGGCGCAGGCGGTCCTGATCGAGGGCCAGCCTGGCGTTCCGTTCGGCGAGCTCACGGAGGCGGCGTTTGTCGCCGCGCTCGGCGGCGTGGACGCCGACCGCGGTGCCGCGGCGCTCGCTCAGCGCCTCGGCGATCACCGGGGCGCGATCGCGCAGGTAGGGGCCGACGATGATCGTCCGCGGCATCGAGGGCGAGGCCGAGTAGTACTGGCCGATGAACTCCTCGGTCACCTCGGCGAGATCGCGTTCGCCTTCGTTGTCGAGGTAGAAGGACTGGCGCTCGGCGAGGATCCCGTCGCGGACCTGGAAGACCTGGGCGTTGGCGTCGGCGCCCTCGACCGCGACGCCGATCAGGTCGGCGGTCCCGACCGTCCCGCCGGCGACGCGCTGGCGCTCGAACAGCGAGCGGATCGCCTTCAGCCGGTCGCGGTAGATCGCCGCCCGCTCGAATTCCTCCGCCGTGGCGGCCTCCCCCATCTTCTTCGCCTGCTCCTTTTCCACCTGGCGATAACGGCCGGAGAGGAAGTCGATGATCGCGTCGATGTTGCGCCGGTACTCCTCCTGGCTGACGTGGCCGACACAGGGCGCCCCGCAGCGCTTGATGTAGTAGTCGAGACAGGGGCTGCCGGAGCGGCGGCCCGGCTCGGCCCCCTCGCAGGTGCGGAACTGGAAGAGCTTGCCGAGCAGGTCGAGCGTCTCGCGCAGGCGCTTGGCGCTCGAGAAGGGGCCGAAGTAGGCGCGGTGGGCGCGGTGCTTCTCGCGGGTGAAGTAGACGCGGGGGAAATCCTCGTCGAGGCTGACCGCCACGTAGGGGTAGGACTTGTCGTCGCGCAGGCGGATGTTGAAGCGCGGGCGGTGGCGCTTGATGAAGCTCTGCTCGGCCAGCAGCGCCTCGGCCTCGTTGGCGGTGACCAGCGTGTCGATACGGTCGATGCGACTGGTCAGGCGCGGCTCGCCGCCGGAGAAGTGCGAGGCGATCCGTTTTTTGATCGACCGCGCCTTGCCGACGTAGAGCAGCTCGTCGTCCTCGCCGTAGAAGAGGTAGACGCCGGGCTGGTCGGGCAGCCGGCGGCGCGCCTCGACGATCCGCTCGGCGCGGCTGAGCGTCCCGTTTCCGTTCTCGTCGGCCATCAACACACAGGGTAGGCTCCCCGGCACTCCGCCAAACGGTGTAACGAAATGGGAGAGGCAAGGGAGAGGGAATGAGCACGCAGACGGTCGACCCACCGCAGCTGGACACCCTGGCGATCGAGATCGACGGCGACGTCGGGACGTTGACCCTGACCCGGCCGAAGGCGTTCAACGCGATGAGCCCGGAGATGATCGAGGAGCTGGCGACCGCGTTCGCCTACCTCGCCGACCTGGCGCCGATCAAAGCCCTCGTCGTCACCGGCTCCGGCGCCGCCTTCTGCGCCGGCGGCGACATCAACTGGTTCAAGAAGGGCATGGATGTCTCGGGCGAGTTCATCGCCGCCGGCGTGCGGCGCGGCGCCGAGACCCTGCACGCCGCGATCGTCGACCTGCGCCGGATCGAGGTCCCGGTGATCGCCGCTGTGAACGGTCCCGCCGCGGGCGCGGGCTTCTCCCTCGCCCTGGCCTGCGACCTGCGGATCGCGGCCGAGAGCGCCTTCTTCGCCCCCGGCTACGGCCGCATCGGGGCCTCCCCGGACGGCGGCATGACCTACTTCCTCCCCCGCGTGGTGGGACCGTCGAAGGCCCTCGAACTGCTGCTCGAGGACCCCGACCTACAGGCCGCCGACGCCCTCGAGCTGGGCCTGGTGAGTGAGGTCGTCCCCGCCGAGGAGCTGATGGACCGCGCCCGCGAGCGGGCGGCGAAGCTCGCCAAGCTCGCCCCCCACTACGTGAAGATGACCAAGCGCCTGGTCGGCGTCAGCCTCGAGAACTCGATCACCGAGCACCTCCAGCTGGAGCGCCACGGCATCGCCGACGCGATGGCCACCGAGGACGCCCGCATCGGCGTCAACGCCTTCTTCTCCGGCGAGAAGCCCGAGTTCACCGGGCGCTAGGCTCGGGCGCCATCAGGCGGGTGACCGACTCGCCGACGAAGCTTGGCTTCGGGGCGCCGTCGACGGTGATCGTGAACTTGGTCACCGCCTGCCACCAGCCGCCCTCGAGCTGGTCGAAGGAGACCAGCTCGGCGGTCGCGCTGATCTGGCTGTCGACCGGGACCGGGGCCGGGAAGCGCACCTTGTTCCAGCCGTAGTTGACGGCCATCGGGAAGCCGGTCGCCTGCATCAGCCCTCTGCGGAAGCCGTCGGCCAACGAGAGGGTCAGGTTGCCGTGGGCGATCGTCGTGCCGTAGGGGCTCTCGGCCTTCGCCCGCGCGGGGTCGACGTGGATCCACTGGTGATCGCCGGAGACCGCGGCGAAGGCGTCGATGTCGGCCTGGGTGACGGGGCGCGAGTCGCTCGGCCCGATCTGCTGCCCGACGATCGCCTTCATCCCCTCGACGCCGTCGACCTCGACTCCCGCCATCAGTCGCTCCACCAGTTCGGCAGCAGCTCGCCGTCGTTGTCGTGGTGGGCGCCGACCGCCAGCACCGACAGTCCCTCCGGCCCCGCCTCGAAGCAGCGCACCACCTCGGGGGAGACGCGGATCGCATCGAGCTCGACCAGCTCGACGACCTCCCCGTCCAGCTTCATCCGGCCGGAGCCGGCGATCACCACGTAGACCTCCTCGGCCTCGTCGTGCTTGTGCCCGAACGGCATCCGCTTGCCGGGCTTGACCTTGATATGGCTGAGCCCGGTGCGCTCGGCCTCGAGATCCTCCCGGGCGAAGCGAGCCTCCTGGAACTCATCGGCCCCGAACCCAGGCGCCGAGTCCTTCACCTCGGCCAGGTTCTTGTGCGTGTAGTCGGCCATCGCTCTCCCCTCATCGTGATCCAGCCCAGTTGACGCGTTCCGTAGCCTAGGAATCATGACCGGTCCCGGCGCCGTCGATCGCGTCCTCTCCGATTCCCAGTTCGAGCTGCTCTCGGCCCACGGAGAGGAGAAGACGGCGGCGGTCGGCGACGTCCTCTTCGAGGTCGGCGACGAGACCTACCCGTTCATCGCGATCCGCGAGGGCGAGGTGGCGATCCTCGACCCAGCCGGCCAGGAGATCGTCCGCCACGGGGCCTCCGGGTTCCTCGGCGAGATGAACCTGCTCTCCGGCCAGACCGTCTTCCTCACCGCGGTGGTCACCGAGCCGCTCCGCTACGTCGCGGTCGACCGCGAAGTCCTCCGCGGGCTGCTCTTCGAGGACGGCGCCCTCTCCGACCTGCTGCTCTCCGCCTTCGTACAACGACGCGAACTGCTGCAGCGCCAGGACGGAATCGGGATCGAGATCATCGGCCCGACCACCGACCAGGTGACGCGCGGCCTGGTCGAATTCGCGAAACGCCAGCGCCTGCCCTACTCCTGGCGCGACCCCGACGAGGACGCCGACGCGATGGCCCTGGTCGCCGGACTCGGCGCCCAGGAGATCCCGCTGGTGCGCCTGCCCGGCGGCGTCGAGCTGCGCCGGCCGAGCAACGGCGAGCTCTCGCGGGCGCTCGGCATCGGCCTCGAGCTGGCGCCGCGCGAAGAGGTCGACCTGCTGATCGTCGGCGGCGGCCCGGCCGGCCTCGGCGCCGCGGTCTACGGCGCCTCCGAGGGCCTCGACACGCTGGTGGTCGAGAGCAACGTGCTCGGCGGGCAGGCGGGCACCTCGCGGCGAATCGAGAACTACCTTGGCTTTCCCGCCGGGATCAGCGGCACCGAACTGATCAGCCGGGCGATCACCCAGGCACGCAAGTTCACCGCCCGCACCGCCACCCCCTACCGGGCGCTCTCGCTCGAACCGGGCGGCGAGAACGATCACATCGTGAAGCTGGAGGGCGGCCGCGAAGTGCTGGCCAAGGCGGTGCTGCTCTCGACCGGCGCCGAATACCGCAAACTGCCGGTCGACGGCCTCGAAGAATACGAGGGATTGAGCGTCTTCTACGCGGCCGGGCCGCCCGAGGCGCAGCTCTGCGGGGCGCAGCGGGTCGGCGTCGTCGGCGGTGGCAACTCGGCCGCCCAGGCGGCGGTCTGGCTCGCCCGCGGCGGCGCCCTCGTCACCCTGCTGCACCGCCGCGCCGACCTTGCCGAGACGATGTCGGCCTACTTGATCGACGAGCTCGACCGCTACGGCGTCGCGGTCCGCGACAAGAGCGAAATCTGCGAGCTGCACGGCACCGACGGCCGGCTCGAGGGCGTCAAGCTCACCGACGGGACCGAGCTCCCCTTCGCGTTCCTCTTCCTCTTCCTCGGCGCGACGCCCTGCACGACCTGGCTCGGCGACTGCATCGCCCGCGACACGAAGGGCTTCGTCCTCACCGGGGCCGACGCGGGCGCCGAGTGGCTGCTGGAGACGAGCGTCCCCGGCGTCTACGCCGCGGGCGACGTGCGCAGCGGATCGATCAAGCGCTGCGCGACCGCGGTCGGCGAGGGCGCCACCGTCGTGCGCTTCGTCCACGAGCACATGACCAGGCTGCGCGAGGAGAATCAGACCGCCGCGGGCTCTGCCTGAGGGAGGCGCGGCGGCCGGCGACGCGGGGTGGCGCCGTTCTCCCCCGCCCCCTCGACGATCACCCGGCAGGGGCGTTTGGCGAGCACGTAGCGGGTGGTCGGGCCGAGCAGGCGCTCGTCGCTGGGGGCGTGCTCGGTGCTGATGTAGATCAGGTCGGAGCCGCGCTCGCGGGCCTCGTCGACGATCGCCTTGCCGGGGTTGCGACAGCGGACCAGGTTCACTCGCACCTTGAGGCCGCGGCTGCGGGCGGCGAGGCGGGCCGCCTCGAGCGCGCTGCGCGCTTCTGCTTCCAGCGCGTCGAAGCCGCCGTCGGGGAGGTGGTGCTCGCGCGGGATCCGCAGCACGTAGAAGACCTCGACCGTGGCGTCGGGATCGACCACCAGGGCGGCGCGATGCATCGCGTCGATGTCGATCTCGGGGCCGAAGATCGGCAGCAGCGCCGACTTGTAGGAGACCTCGAGGAAGTCGAGCGGCCGGTCGGCGTGGCGGACCTGGGTGAGCTCGCGGGGGTCGATGCCGAGCCGGCGGCGGTAGACCAGGTAGCCGACGAGGCCGAGCAGGAGCCAAGCGCTGCCGATGATCCGCGCCTCCGGGTGGAGGACGATCACCGAGACGAAGGCGGCGGCGGTGCCGATCGCGCCGATCACCGCGGTCAGCGGGATCTCGGCGCCGCGCCAGCGCACGTTCCAGGGCGCCTTGTAGGGGCGATATCGATCCGGTTCTCGGCGCCGCAGGGCGATGATCGAGAGGTGGGCGATCGTGAACGAGAGCATCGCCCCGAACGAGTAGAGGTTGCCCAGGAACGTCGTGTTGCCCGGCAACACCAGCGCCGCCGCGATCAGCGAGAAGAAGAGGATCGTGAACCAGGGCGTGTGGTAGCGCGGGTGCAGGCGGGCGAAGGCGCCGGGCACCTGCCGATGCTCGGCCAGAGACCAGGAGAGGCGTGAGATCCCGATCATCCCGGCGTTGGTGGCGATGAAGAGGATCGTCGCCGCCAGCGCGCCGACGTAGTAGCGCGAGATCGTCGCCACCTCGCCGTGCAGGTGGAGCGCCGCGACGATCCCCAGCACCGGGTCTTCGGAGTAGGTGCTGCCGAGCGCGGTTACGTAGTGGCCTGCGGCGTCCTGGTGGACGGGCAGCGCCGAGAGCGCGACCACCGAGATCCCGGCGTAGATCCCGAGCACCGCGATCAGCACCAGGTTGACCGCTTTCGGCACCTGCTCGCCGGGGTCGCGAGCCTCCTCGGCCATGTTGGAGACGGTCTCGATCCCCGTGTAGGCGAGCATCGAGATCGAGACGGCGAAGATCAGCTGCGAGAGGCTCGGCGCGGTGCCGAGGTGGACCTGGTCGACCAGCACCGAGGGGTGGAGCACCATCACCGCGCCCAGCCCGACCAGGGCGACCTGGGTGAAGAGGTCGAGGATCGCGAGGCCGATGTTCAGGTTGGCCGACTCGCCCAGCCCGCGGACGTTGATCAGGGCGAGGATCGCGATCGTCGCCACCCCGCCGATCACGTCGCCCGGCGCGTGTCCGAGCGCCGGGAAGAACGCCGCCAGGTAGTGCGGGACGAAGAAGGCGCTGATCGCGATCGTGAGGATGTAGTCGAGCGAGAGCCCCCAGCCGGCGATGAACGAGACGACCTCGTTGAAGGCGTGTCGGGCGAACGAGGAGGAGCCGCCCGCCTCGGGGAACATCGCCGCGCCCTCGGCATAGGTCTTCGCGGTCAGCGCGAACAGCCCCCCGGCGAAGATGAAGACGACCGGCGTCAGCCCCAGCGCGTGCGCCGCCACCAGCCCCAGCGCGTAGTAGATCGACGAGCCGACGTTGCCGTAGGCGGTCGCGAAGAGACCCGGCACCCCGACGGTTTTCCGCAGTCCTCTCGTCTTCAGCTGGGCCATCGGGGATCGACCCCCGATAGTCGATCGGCCCCTGTGAAGGCCGCATGAAGATCCCGCCGATCCGCATCAAGATCTTGTGAAGATCCCTGCAAATCGACTTTTTCGGGAGGCTTACTCCGGCGGCACCTCGACTGCCACCACCTCGAGCCGGTCGATCTCTTCGAAGTCGCCGGGGTTGCAGGTGTGGACGGGCAGATCGTTGGCGACCGCGATCGCGGCGATCAGAGCGTCAAAGCGGCGCGATCCGCTCTTGCGGCCGGTGTTCCGCATCGACGCAGCGACCGACCCGAATGCGCGAGCAGCATCGGCGTCGAATGGGAGAGCTACGAAGTCGGCCTCGGCCTGCTGCAGGTGCTCCTGCCGCCGGGCCCGCTCGTCGTTCCGGCGCGCGACCAACGGACCGACGGCAAGCTCGGCGAGAGTGATCGCCGTGATCAGCGGCTCTGCCGGCAGATCACGGGTATCGCGCAGCCTCCCCAGCAGAAGAACCGTCGAGGTGTCGAGAATGCCCCTGGTGCGGGTCCCCTGCTCCGCACTCATCGGTCTGCGTTGAACAGGTCGTCGAAATCGTCGGGCAGCAGCTCGTCGATGTCTTCCCGCAGAGCGACCGGATCGACGCGTGGCAACCGACGAGCGCGCTCGAGCAACGCATCTGCGGTCAGTGGAGCACGCAACGGAAGCAGTTCGGCGACCGGCCGACCCGACCGGGTGATCGTTATCCGCTCGCCGCGGGCGGCGCGATCGACCACCTGACCGCCCTGGTTGCGGAGTTCTCGGATAGTCACGTTCCCCATGTAATCCAGTGTATCACGCGTGATACATACCGCCTGATTCATGCGACCAGCCTCACTTCGAACGTAGGGACGGATAGGGTGCCGGCGCCGCCGAGAAGGGCCATGATGCGGGCGACGTAGGCGTTCGTCTCGGGGATCGCGGGGACGCAGGAGCAGGCTTCGACCGGAGCCGGGCCGGCGTTGTAGGCGGCGAGGGCGAGCTCGGGGGAACCGAACCGGTGGATCAGGTCGGACATCAGGTGCGCCTGGGCGTCGATCGCCTCCACCGGATCGAACGGATCGGCCAGGCCGTAGGAGGCGGCGGTGCCGGGCATGAACTGGGCGATGCCCTCCGCCCCGGCCGGGCTGACCGCGAACGGGTCGAAGTTGCTCTCCGCCATCAGCTGGGCGGCGAGCAGGGCCGCCGAGACGTTCCACTTCGCCGCCGAGTCGATCAGCGGGTCGCGAAAGCGCGACGGGATGAAGCGCGGCAGGGTCGTGGCGCCGGGTGGCCCCGCGTCCTGTCCCGGCCCCGTCACCGCGTCGCCGGCCTCCGAGCAGGGCGCGGGCGGCCGATCGTAGCCCATGTGCCAGGCCTCCCAGCTGTAGCGCTGCACGAAGCCGAAGCGAGCCCCGTTCGCGTCGATCCAGCCGTAGGCGGATTCGGGGCCGAGGTCCAGCTCGGTCGCGCAGCGGTGCAGCGAGGTGCCCGGCGGCGCCACCCACTTCGGGTCGGGATGGGCGGCGAAGAGTTCGGCCTGTTCGGCGTCGGAGCGGAAGCCCGAGACGACGATCAGGGTGATGCCGTCGGCGGCCGCGGCGGCGACCATCTGGTCGTAGGCGGCAGCCACGTCGGGACGCATCCCCTCCCCGTTCCGGTAGACGAGCGGGCCGCTGTAGCCGCTGCCGTTGGCGATCGCCGGGCCTTCGCCGCCGGCGGTGGCGACCGACGCCGCCGCTTCGGCTTCGGCGCTCGCTTCGACGTCGCGTGGCTCGCCGGAGCCGAGCTCGAGCCTGCCGACCACGGTCGCCTTCGCCCGCACGGGCGCGAACGAGGAGCGGTCCGGAAAGGAGATCCGCAGGCGGCCCGGGTCGACTTCGTTGCCGCGGCCGGCGGTGAGCGCCGCTTCGCGCGCGCCTTGGAGGTAGGCCGCCTTGCTGATGTGAGATGGGTTCGGCAGGCCGCCGGGCAGGCGCGGCGGCGAGAGCAGGCGCGGCAGGTCGTCACGCATCGAGCGAACCGCCGAGATCGCCGCCAGGTCGGCCGCACGCTGGGCGCGGCCCTTACCCGTCACCGCCCCGGCGATCGCGACCAGCGCGATCGCCGCCGCGATCAGGACGAAGCAGGCGCCGAGCGCAAGGACCATGGCCTGCCCGGACTCGCTCCGAACCTTCTGCGCCCCCGCTCCGTAGACCGAGCAGCCATTCCCGACGAAGGAGCAGATCCGATGCAGCAGACCCGACCCAGAGCAACCAGGTCGTGCCGAGCGCGCAACCTCTCGGCGCTGGCGCTCGCCGCCATCCTCGCGGTCAGCGCCGTGGCCGTGCCGATGGCGCTCGCCAAGGGCAGCAAGACCGTCGTAGGCGAGGCCACCGCCCCGAGCCTCCACAAGACGGTCCTCACCAACACCAAGGGCCTCACCCTCTACAGCCTGAGCGTGGAGAAGAACGGCAGGTTTGTCTGCACCGGCTCCTGCACCTCGACCTGGACCCCGCTCGTCGTCGCCCGCGGCACCACCCCGAAGGGCCCGGTCAAGCTGGGCACGATCAAGCGGCCCGAAGGCAAGATCCAGGTGACCTTCAAGGGCCTCCCGCTCTACACCTTCAACGGCGACAGCGCCAAGGGACAGGCGAACGGCGAGGGGTTCAAGGACGTCGGCACCTGGCACGCCGTCACCCCCTAGCTTCCCGCCCAAGCAAGCGTCCGAGCAGCGACTCCGGCAAGCCACCGGAGTCGCTGCCGAGGGCACCGAAGCCAGCCCGACGCTCGGCGACCCAGCCGAGGCGATGCTTCAGCACCGCCACCCGCAGGCCGCGCTCCAACAGGTCGCCAACCGCCAGTGCGACCAGCGAGCGCTCCGCCGCCAGGTCGACGCGCAGGAGGGCCGCGTCGGGCCGCGGGGCACCCTCGGTGTCGAGCAGCGGTTGCATCAGCTCGGGCGCCACGTGGACGACCGCGAGTCCGCCGCGGGCGACGGTCACCGCGGTCCCGGCCGCGGTGAGACCGTCCTCCTCGGCAGCGACCGAGAGGTGGCAGACCTCGCCCCGGGCGGCGGGTCGCAGCCTCGGCAGGCGCGCCGCGAGGCGCTCCTCGAGCCGGTGCGCCGAGGCCGAGGCGATCAGCGTCGGACGCGCCACCCGGCCGCCGACGTCGACCAGGAGCGCTGCCGTGTCCATCCCGGAACCGGCGCAGGACAGTGCCGCGGCGGCACCACGCGAGCCCTCGGCACCGCCGACCGCGGCAACGAGCACGACGGTGCCGCGCCCGGGCGCCTCGAAGGTGCCGTTGCCGGGAATGCCGTAGACGCCGTTCTCGCTGCCGCCCTTGAGCACGACCGGACCGAAGGCGATCGGCGCCTCGACCGGGGCCTCCGGGGCAGTCCGGGTGGCCGGGCGACTCATTTGGCCGACCTCGCGCCGGCGGTGCTGGTGACCGCAAGGTGGTCGGCGACGGCGCCGAACGGCGACGGCGGGCGCAGGCGGACGGAGACCCGTTCGCCCTCGACCTCGACCGAGACGTCGTCCTCGGCCCAGCCTGGAAGCGCGTCGCGGGCGGCTTCGGCGGCAGAGCCTCCCTCGGCCAGGGCGAGCGCGCCGGCCTCGGCGGCACCGTCGGCGAGCGTCAGGGCATACCCGGCGGCCAAGAGCTGTAGCGAGATCACGGCGGCGAGGAGCAGGACCGGCACGGCCGCGACCAGTTCGATCGTCGCCTGGCCGTCCTCCCGCGCCCAGCGACGGGCCGCGCGGAGCCGATCCGAGCCGGCACCGGCGGGGCAGCGCTCGACCGTCCTATTCACCGTTCTCCCCCAGCCCGCTCCGCGCGGTCACCTTGACCACGGGTAGCTGCGGGAGCAGGGTCGGGACCGGGACCTTCACCTCGATGCCGCCCTCGCCGTCGTCTTCTGCTTCGACCACGGCGCCGTGGCGCATCACGGTCGGCAACGCGCGGCGCGCCGCCGCCCTGGGATCGCTGCCGACCAGCGCCGCGCGGGCGCCCGCCCGCGCGGCCACGCTCGCCGACCAGAGGGCCTGGCCGGCGAGCGCGATCTGGGCCGCGACGGCGAGCGCCAGCAACAGGAAGGGCACCGCCGCGACCAGCTCGACCGAGGCGGTCCCTTCTTCCCCGTGACCCGTGTTGTCAGCGCTCTGGGGTGGCACAGCAACCACCCTGGACGGGTAAAGCGCACGCGTGGCGCGCAGAATGGATCAGCTCAGGGCCAACTGTGTGACGAAAGTGGGTCGCGAACCCTCGCGAGGCGGCCTGGCCGCGCCCACGGGCTCGCGCCCGCCCTCAGCAGAGCGACTGCCAGAGAGGGTGAACGTTGCCTGACGCGGCGCTCAGTAGGTGTTGGCCTCGGTCCAGATCCGCCAGATCGCCGCCACCGAGGCGGCCAGCAGGACGATCCACAGCAGCGTCCCGGCGCCGCTCGACCAGAGTTTGTCCTGGCCGGCGATCAGCAGCGCCAGCATCCCGAAGGCGCCGTAGAAGATCGCCCGCCGGCCGTCGCTCAGCGTCGCCAGCGTCAACTGGTTCTGGCGGCTCAGCGTGTAGAGCATCCAGGTGATCCCGGCGAGGAAGCCCATCACGATCGCGGTCTCCACGGTCGCGACCGCGTTGCCGCCGCCGGGGAGAAACGCCACCCCCAGCGCCAGAAGCATGATGATCGCGACGTTCCGCGCGGCCTTCACCCCACAAATCGTACTCCGAAGTCACAGCATGGTCGCGATTCGCGCTACTTGCTGGTCATCACGATGACGCCGACGACGATCGCCGCCATCACCACCAGCAGCGCCACCGCCGCAGCCACCCCCGCGGCCAGAGCCGCCGCCCGCCGGTCTTCCTGGCTGAGGTCGACGAAGCGCGCCGCTCCCCAGATCCCGACCGAGAAGATCGCCGTCACCCCGATCCCGGCTACCAGAGCGAAGATCACGGTCTGGATCAGCTCCTTCGTCTCGACTACCGTCGCCAGGCTCATTCCGTCACCCGCTCTGCACCGGGACCGGCGCGCCGGTCCGGGCCCGCCGCGCGAACGCCCCGCCGATCGCCCCCAACGACAGCACGGTGACCACCACCGGCCCGACCGCCCCGCTGCCGAAGATGCTCGTGATCGCGTAGGTGAGCGCCCCGATCGCGGCCGCCGCGGGCAGGGTCAGCACCCAGGCGAAGACGATGTTCCCGGCCACGCCCCAGCGCACCGCCGAGAGCCGTTTCGCCGCCCCCGCCCCCATCACGCCGCCGTTGATCACGTGCGTGGTCGAGAGCGGGAAGCCGAAGTGGGTCGAGGCCAGGATCACCGCCGCCCCGGCCCCCTGCGAGGTGAAGCCCTGCGCCGCATCCATCTTGATGATCCGTGTGCCGGTCGTCTTGATGATCCGCCAGCCGCCGCTGTAGGTGCCGAGCGCGATCGCCGCCGCCGACGAGGCGATCACCCAGACCGGCGGATTGGCGCCCGCCCCGAGGCTGCCGTTGGCGATCAGCGCCAGGGTGATCACCCCCATCGTCTTCTGCGCGTCGTTGGTGCCGTGGGCCAGGGCGAGGAGCCCACCCGAGAGCACCTGGCCGTATTTGAAGCCCCGACTGACGATCCCAGGCCGCTGGCGCCCGACGATCCGGTAGGAGAGCCCGATCGACGCGCCGGCGACGAGGAACGCCAGCAGCGGCGCCACCACCGCCGGGATCAGCACCTTGCCGAGCAGCCCTTCGGCGATCACAACCTGGAAGCCCTCGGCCGCCACCGCCGACCCGACCACGCCGCCGATCAGCGCGTGCGAGGAGCTCGAGGGCAGCCCGAAGTACCAGGTGACCAGATTCCAGGCGATCGCCCCGATCAGGCCTGCGAAGACGATCGTCGGCGTGATCGCGCCGGCGTCGACGACGTCGCTGGCGACCGTCGCGGCGACCGAGATCGAGATGAAGGCGCCGGCGAAGTTCAGCAGCGAGGCGGCGGCGATCGCCACCTGCGGCCGCGCCGCCCCGGTCGAGATCGAGGTGGCGACCACGTTTGCCGTGTCGTGGAAGCCGTTGGTGAAGTCGAAGGCGAGGGCGGTGCCGATGACGAGGACGAGGATGACGTCGGAGGACACGCCGGAAACTTATCCGTCGCGTTTACATCTTTGTTACGCGCCCCCCACCCACGCCCTTAGCGAGGGCCCAGGGGCCGACTGGCAAGGACGCAGGGAGCGAGACGAGGGGAGCGCACTCCAGTGCGTGACCCGAAGGCGAGCGACCGAGGACACCGCCAGGCGGTTCCTGGGCCCTCGCTAAGAATTCTTGATTACGATGCCCTCGAGAATCTGGGCAGCCTTCTCGGTCGAGTCGATCGCCTCCTCGAGCACGGCGAAGATGTCCTTCCAGCGGATCACGGCCATCGGGTCGATCGCATCCGTGAACAAGGCCGCGACGGCGTCACGCGAGATCCGGTCGCCTTCGTTCTCCAGGCGATGGACCTCGATCCAGTACTGGTCGAGGTCCTTGAACGAGGGCAGGTTCTCGAGCCCCTCCGCCAGCGCCTCGCAGGAGCGCACCAGCACGCCGGTCAGCGCCCCCGCCTGGTCCATCGGCGCCTCCACCTGGTAGAGGCCGAGGAAATCGGCCGCCTCCTCGGTGAAGTCGACGATGTCGTCGAGCTGGGTGGCGAGCCCGTAGATGTCCTCGCGGTCGATCGGCGTGACGAACGTCGTGTTCAGCCGTTTGATGATCTCGTGGGTGACCTTGTCGCCGCGATGCTCGGCTTCGACGATCTCCTGGTGCAGGGTCCCGGCATCGGGCCACTCGCGCATCAGCTTGTCGAGCAGGTGCGCCGAATGGACGCTGTTCTTCCCCGCCTCCACGAAAAGATCGAAAAAGGTCTGATCGTGGGGTAGAAGCGAGAAGCGCGCCACCTGGGTGATCCTAGTCGCCATCGCCCGACGCCGGTCAGCCCGTCGCAGCGGTGGCTGCGCCGCCGGTCGCGGTCGTCGTCGTCGCCGCTGCCGCCGCCAGCTGCTCCGCCGCCCGCGTCGCCGCCCGCTCGCGCAGTTCGGCCTGCACGTCGCGGCGCGGCTCGCCCTCGGCCCGCCGGGTCCGCGTCCACACCCCGTCTGCCCCGAGCTCCCAGGAGTTCGAATTGTCGGCGAAGCAGCGCTCCAGCGCGTCGATCATCTCCGCCCGCAGCGCCGGGTCTTCGACCGGCGCCACCAACTCGACCCGGTTATCGAGATTGCGCGGCATCATGTCGGCGGAGCCCATCACCACCGTGGCCTCCGCGCCGCGGTGGAAAGTGTAGACGCGCGAGTGCTCGAGGAAGCGACCGACTATCGACACCACGCGGATGTTCTCCGACACCCCCGGCACGCCTGGCTTCAGGCAGCAGATCCCGCGCACGTTGAGGTCGACCTGCACCCCCGCCTGCGAGGCCCGGTAGAGCGCCTGGATGCAGCCGGCGTCGACCAGCGAGTTCATCTTCAGCGCGATCCGCGCTTCTTCCCCCGCCTCGTGCGCGGCCACCGTGGCCTCGATCTCCTCGATCAGCCGGTCGCGCATCGTCGTCGGCGAGACCAGCACCTTGCGGTAGACCGCCGGCCGCCCGTAGCCGGTGAGGAAGTTGAACATCTCCGCCACGTCGGCGCCGATGTCGGGATCGGCGGTGAAGAGCCCGAAGTCGGTGTAGAGCCGCGCCGTCTTGGCGTGGTAGTTGCCGGTGCCGATGTGGACGTACTCGCGCACCCGCTGGCCCTCGCGCCGCGCCACCAGGATCGCCTTCACGTGCGTCTTCAGCCCCGGGATCCCATAGACGACGTGGACGCCCGCCTCCTCCAGCGCTTTCGCCCAGTGGATGTTCGCCTCCTCGTCGAAGCGCGCTTTCAGCTCCACCATGCAGACCGCCTGCTTGCCGCGTTCGGAGGCACGGATCAGCGACGGCACCAGCGGCGAGTCGTCGCTCGTCCGGTACACCGTCTGCTTGATCGCCAGCACGTCGGGGTCTTCGACCGCCTGCTCGACGAAGCGTTCGACCGAGGAGGCGAAGGAGTCGTAGGGATGCTGGACGAGCAGGTCGGCGTGGCGGATCTCGCGGAACATGTCGACCTGCTGGTTCTCCTCGCCCTGCAGGCGCGGCTGGGTGACCGGCGTCCAGGGCGCGTAGCGCAGCTCGGCGTGGCCGGGGACGTCGGCGATCTCGCTCAGGTCGGCGAGGTCGAGCAGGCCGTCGATGTCGTAGACCTCGCGGTCTTCCAGGCGCAGCGCCCCGATCAGCTCATGGCGGAGTCTCTCGTTCATGCCGGAGGCGATCTCCAGCCGCACCACCTCGCCGAAGCGGCGCCGACGCAGCTCGTCCTGGACCGCCTGCAAGAGGTCGTCGGCCTCGTCGGAGACGGTGAAGTCGGCGTCGCGGGTGACCCGGAAGAAGCCGTAGTCGACGACCTCGGTGCCGGGGAAGAGATGGTCGAGGTTGGCGGCGATCACCTGCTCGAGCGGCACGAAGGTGCCGTTCTCGCCGACCGGCAGGAAACGGCCGAGCAGCTCCTTCGGCACCTTGACCCGGGCGACGATCTCGACCTGGGTCTCCGGATCGCGCAGCAGCACCGCGAGGCTCAGCGAGAGGTTCGAGATGTAGGGGAAGGGCCGACCCAGCCCGATCACCAGCGGCGTCAACGCGGGGAAGACCTGCTCGTGGAAGCGGCGGTGGATCTGGCGCTGCTCCTCCGCGCCCGCGTCCTCGAGCGAGACGATGTGGATGCTCTCCGCCTCCAGCGCCGGGCGCAGTTCGCCACCGAAGCAGGCCTGCAGCCGCTTGTCGAGCTCCAGCACGCCCCGCTGGATGCGGTCGATCTGGTCGGCGGGCCGCAGCCCGTCGGGCCCGCGGGCGTCGATCCCGGCCTCCATCTGGTCGAACAGCCCGGCCACCCGGACCATGAAGAACTCGTCCAGGTTGGAGGCGTAGATCGCGCAGAAGCGCAGCCGCTCGAGCAGCGGCACCTCGGTGTCCTCGGCCAGCTCCAGCACCCGCCGGTTGAACTCCAGCCAGGACATCTCCCGGTTGAAGTACAGACCGGGATCGTCAAGGTTGGCTACGGACTCGAGCAAGGGAACATCGTACTGCTGCGCCACCGATCCCCCGCTCGATTCAGGCGACGCGACGGAGGGGTTGCGGGGCGGGGCCCGGTGCCGCAACGGGTGCGCCGGCCGCGGCGCCGTCCAGCGCCAGCCGGTAGCCCGCCGCGAGCTGGCCCAGCGAACGCTCCCAGGAGCGGGCACGGGCGGCGCGCACCCCGGCCGAGCCGAGCTTCGCCCGCAGCTCCGGCGAGGCGGCAAGCTGCAGCAGCGAACCGGCGACGTGCTCGGCGTCGGGCCGGCAGAGCAGGCCGGTGTGGCGGTTCTCCACCAGCGCCGCCGGGCCGCCCTCGGCGATCGCGACCACCGGCAGCCCGCTGGCTCCGGCCTCGAGGATCACCTGGCCGTAGGTGTCGGTGACGCTGCAGAAGAGGAAGGCGTCGGCGCTCGCGTAGGCGACCGCGAGGTCCTCGCCGCCGAGCCAGCCGAGGAAGGTGGCGGCATCGCCGAGCCGTGCCCGCAGCTCCCCCTCCTCGGGACCACCGCCCGCCAGCAACAGGTGCAGCCTGGAGTCTGTCTCGTGGGCGAGGAGGAAGGCGTCGGCGAGCAGGTCGACCCCCTTCTCACGCGAGAGCCGCCCGGCATAGAGGACCTTGACCTCGCCCGGATACGCGTCGCGGTCGGCCTTCGCCGGGTCGAAGCGCCGGGCGTCCACGCCGCGCTCCCACCGGTCGACCTTGGCGCCGTCGACGCCGAGCGCGGCGAGCGAGCCGTCGGCGGACGGGCTCGGCGAGAGCACCCGCACGGGGGCGTCGTAGAAGGCGCCGAGGCCGACCCGGGCGACCGCCTCGAGCATCCCGTCGGCGCGCAGCCCGGCGTAGGTGGCGAGCTCGGTGTGGTAGCTGGCGAGCAACGGCACGCCGGTGATCCGCCCGAGCAGCGTCGCCGCGATCCCGGCCGGGCCGGGGGCGGTGACGTGGACCAGGTCGTAGTCGCCCTCGGCGAGCACCTCGACCAGGTCGGGGACGCCCGGCACCCCGAGCCGCATGCCCTGGTAGAAGGGCAGCTCCAGCTCGGTCGCCGCGGGCAGGCGGCGGTCGACGCCCGGGTCGGTGCCGATCACCTCGACCTCGAAGCCGGGGACGCCGCGCTCGCGGATCTGCTCGATCGTGTGGGTCACCCCGTGCACCTGGCCGATCCCGTCGGCGATCAGGGCGACCCGCCGGCGCTCCCCCTCCGGCGCCCGCAGCTTCGCCTTCTCCTGGCCGAGGAAGGCGGTCGAGGGCGCGTAGGGGACGGCCGGGACGAGCGCCTCGAAGATGCCGCTCGCGGCGGCGGCGAGGTCGCCCGCCTGGAAGGCGACGAGGCCGCCGTCGACGGCGAGGCGCAGGCGGCGCTCGTGGCGGCGGCGGGCGCAGCGGTAGAGGTCGGCGTGGGAGAACCCGTCGGCCTGCAGCATCTCCAGCAGCTCACGACCACGTGCTTCGATCCCGACCCCGGCAAGCCAGGCCTCGAGCAGGCAGCGAGCGTCCTCGGGGCCGATGTCGGTGGCCACCTTGCCCTCGCGGGCGCTGCCCTCGGCGATCACCCGTTCGGCCATCTTCAGCACCGCGGCCGGGTCGGGGGCGATGCCGGGCGCGGTCGAGGCGGCGTCCACCGAGGCGACGGAGCCGGCATCGTCCAGCGCCCGGGTGGCGAGCGCCATCGCGGCGTGGGTCCACTTCGCCGCCGAGCCCTGTTCGCCGCACGCCTCGGCATGGCCTTCGCGCAGGTGGGCGAGAAACTCTTCCGGCGTGGCGGCGGCCGGCACCTCGGTGAAGGTGCGGCCGACATCGACGCCGGCATGGTCGTCGGAGCCGCCGATCCCGGTACCGCCACGCGTGTCGACGTAGACGGCGGCGGGCATGTTCAGCTCCGCGGCGCGCGACCCGTTGCGGATCTCCCAGATCGGGAAGAGCTCCGCCAGCCGGCGCCGGTGGCGCCGTGTGAGCGGCGCCGCGACGTTGAAGAAGGGGTGCGCGAGGGCGCAGGCGATCCCGTTCTCGTGCAGGTACGCGGCACAGGCCTCGACGTCGCCGGCGTGGGCCTGCAGCCACTCGTGGTCTCCGAGAGTGATCCCGTAACAGAGGACGTGAACCGCCTGGGGCTCGCCGGCGAAGCGGACGGTCAGCTCCTCGGAGACGAAGGTGTCGGGGAGGCCCTCCAACTCGAGCGCCCCGTCGATCGTGTCGTGATCGGTGATCGTCACGAAGTCCATCCCGCGCCGCTTGGCGAGCTCGTACACCTCCGGCGGCGGAGTCGCGCACTCGGGGAGCCCGAGACTCCGCTGGACCCCGAGGCGAGAGAGCTGCGAGGCGGTCGAGTGGCAGTGCAGATCAGCACGGGAAGTCATCGGTGTCTCCCTTTTCTGGTTCGCGTAATCACACTGCCATATTTCGCCATTTGCAGGGAAAACATGTGAAGCAGCTGCAAACGAGGCGTGAACTTTGTGTGATCGGGGGAGGCGGGGGGCGCCGGCTGGCGCCCGTGTGAGGGTTCAAGCCGTTGCGGCCGGGTACGTGGCGTCCCGGGGCAGCCTGCGGCGGGTTCCGTGACGAAGGGACGGGGCGGACCACGCTCGTTCACTTGAGCCCCCTATGGCGTGCTCAAGTGAACGAGCGTCGCGGGGCCTGTTGTGGATTTGTGACTTCCCGGCGTCTTCGTGACGAACCCGGACCGAAATCGCCGCTCGTCCGAACCTCCGCCGTCTCCCCGAATCTCGGCCTTCCCGGGTGCCGGCCCGGCGGGACCTCGAGCCCTAAGCCGCCAACCGCGCCGGGCTCGACCCGTTCGCCGCCCCGTGCAGCAGGTCGAGGATGATGCCCTCGCGGAGGCCGCCCTTGCCGATCTGGAGGGGCTGGCCGAGGATCTCCGAGACCTTCTCCAGGAGCAGCACGCCGGTGGTGAGGATGCGGACCCGACGCGGGTCGAGCTCGAAGCGGCGCGCCACGTCGGCGGCCGGATCGGCGGAGAGGACGCGGATCGCGCGCTCCAGCGTCTCGTACTCGAGCACCGCGCCAACCAGGCGGCGCAGGCTGGTGGCCGAGCCGCCGACCGCTACCGCCTGATCGGGGTGGGCGATCTCGACGCCGTCGAAGAAGTCCTCGATGTGGTCGCGCACGCGGCGGATCTCCGCCGCCGAGGGCGGGTCGCTGGAGATCAGCTCGTCGGCCAGGGTGCCCGAGCCGATGTGCCAGGAGCGCACCGAGTCGACCCCTTCGGCGACCGTGCCGAGGATCACCTCGGTCGAGCCGCCGCCGATGTCGACGACGCCGATCGAGCCGTCGACCGGGTGACCGAGCGCCTTGGTCGCGCCGATGAAGGCGAGCCGGCCCTCCTCCTCCCCGCTCAGGATCTCGACCTCGATCCCGGCCTCGTGGGCGATCGCCGCGGCGGCCTCCGCCCCGTTGATCGCCTCGCGCACCGCCGCGGTCGCGACCGCGCGGATCTCGACCGCGCCGAGCTCACGCGCCAGCCGCACCTGCGTCGCGACCAGCTCGCCGACCTCCTCGATCTTGTCGGGCAGGATCGCGCCCTCCTCGTCCACCGCCTTGTTGATGCGCGTGTAGGCGCGCTGCTCCATCACCTTCTTCAATTGGCCATCGAGGGGCTCCGCGACCAGTACGCGGGTCGTGTTGGAACCGATATCGATGGCAGCGCAGAGCATCAGGCCGTTCCCCCGTATCTTCCCAGGCCTGCCGGATCTCAACCGTGCTGGTCGGGGTGCGAGGCGTCCTCGAACTCGCGAAAGAGGCCGGTAACGACGAACGCCACCTGCTCGCCGATGTCCACCGCGTTGTCGGCGATCCGCTCGATCGCCCGCGCCGTCAGCAGCATCGTCATCGCCCATTCGCGCTTGTCGGCGTCGTCGCCGATCGCCAGCGCCAGACGGAAGCAGTCGCGGTTCAGCTCGTCGACCACGTCGTCGCGGTCGACCAGGTCGCGCGCCATCTCGATGTTGCGCTCTTCGAAGGCCCGCTTCGACTGGCTGATCAGCGCTTTGGTGTGCGACCCCATGGTCAGGATCAGCTTCACCATCTCCTCGTCGGCGGGCGGCTCGTGCCCCGACATCGGGATCACCTTGCAGATGTTCACGCACTGGTCGCCCATCCGCTCGATGTTCTTCAGCACGTGCAACATCGCCGCGATCAGCCGCAGGTCAGTCGCCACCGGCGATTGGGTCGCCAGCAGCGTGATCAGCGCCTGGTGCACCTCCAGGTAGCGCCCGTCGATGCGGTCATCGTCGGCGACGACGATCTGCGCCAGCTCGATGTCCTGGTGCTCGATCGCCTCCAGCGTCCGCCCCAGCGCCGCGCTGACCAGGTCGAGCCCGCCCAACGCGCTCGCTTCCAGCGCCTTCAGTTCTTCCTGGTATTCGACCCGGATCCCCGCCATATGCCCGCCCCGCCGCGTTCGACTCAGCCGAACCGACCGGAGACGTAGTCCTCGGTCGCTTTCTGCGTGGGTTTGGTGAAGATCCGTTCGGTCGGGCCGATCTCGATCAGCCGCCCCGGCTTGCCCGATTCCTCGAGGTTGAAGAAAGCGGTGGTGTCGGACGCGCGCGCCGCCTGCTGCATGTTGTGGGTGACGATCGCGATCGTGAATTCCTTTTTCAGCTCGCCGATCAGCTCCTCGATCGCCAGCGTCGCGACCGGGTCGAGCGCCGAGCAAGGCTCGTCCATCAGCAGCACCTCGGGGCTCACCGCGGTGGCACGGGCGATGCAGAGCCGCTGCTGCTGGCCGCCGGAGAGGCTGGAGCCGGGCCGGTCGAGGCGATCCTTGACCTCGCCCCAGAGATGCGCCCCGCGCAGGCTCCTCTCGACGATCGCGTCCCGCTCGGATTTCGAGACCTTGCCCGAGTTGAAGTTCAGCCCGGCGGCGACGTTGTCGTAGATCGACATCGTCGGGAACGGATTCGGCTGCTGGAAGACCATCCCGACCAGGCGGCGCACCGCTACGGGGTCGACCCCGGCGGCGTAGATGTCCTCGCCGTCGAGCTCGATGTCGCCGCGCACGGTCGCCCCGGGGGTCAGCTCGTGCATCCGGTTGAGCGAGCGCAGGAAGGTCGTCTTGCCGCAGCCCGACGAGCCGATCAGCGCCGTCACCTTGTTCGGCTCGATCGTCATGTTGACGTTTTCGACCGCGTGGAAGCCGCCGTAGAAGAGGTTCACTTCCTTCGCCTCGAGCGTCTTCGCCCGGCGGGCGGCAGGCGCGCCCCCCGGGGCCTCGCTCGAGGTCTCCGTGACAGGACCGGCTTGCGACATCGTGTTGCGGCCCTCCTCGGCCTTGGGTTTCGCCTGGGACCCGAACATGTCTCTGAGCTTCCTTCCCTCCACGGTCAGACCCCCTTCAGCGGATCTCCGTTTTGTAGCGGCGGTAGACCAGGCGCGCGATCACGTTGAGGATCATGACGATGACGATCAGCGTCAAGGCCGCCGCCCAGGCTCGGTCGTAGGACGCCTGTTTCATCACCCCAGGCGACCGGTACTCGTTGTAGGCATAGACCGCGAGGTTCTGCATGCGGCCCGAGAAAGGGTTGGCGTTGGTCGAGTCGACGACGCCGGTGGTGACCAGCAGCGGCGCCGTCTCGCCGATGATCCGCGCGGTGGCGATCATCACCCCGGTGACCAGCCCGGCGAAGGCGGTCGGCAGGACGACCTTGGTGATCGTCTTCCACTTCGGCGTGCCGAGCGCGTAGGACGCTTCGCGCAGGTGGTCGGGGACGATCTTCAGCACCTCCTCGGCGCTGCGGATGACGATCGGGATCATCAGCACCGAGAGCGCGATCGACCCCATGATCCCCATCTGGATGCCGGGGCCGAAGAAGAGCTCGAACAGCGAGTAGGCGAAGAGGCCGGCGACGATCGAGGGGATGCCGGTCATCACGTCGACGAAGAAGGTGAGCGCGCGACGCAGCGGCCCGCGCCCGTACTCGTTCATGTAGATCGCCGCCATGATCCCGATCGGGACCGAGATCACCGCCGCGCAGGCGGTGATCACCAGGGTGCCGACGATCGCCTGCTCGGCCCCGCCGCCGCCGACCACGCCGCGCGCGTCGGAGGTGAAGAATTCCCAGCTGAGGCCCTTGACGCCGCGGCTGACCACTTCGTAGAGCAGCGAGATCAGCGGCGCCATCGAGACGCCGAAGGCGGCGGCGATCGCCATCGTGATCGCCCGGTCCTTCGCCCGGCGGGCGCCCTCGACGACCCGCGACCAGGCGTAGATGGCGACGATCCCGACCAGCGCGCCGAAGACCAGCATCAGCGCGATCGTGAACCAGCCAAGCGCCGCCTCGACCGCACCGCAGAACGCCAGTGCGCCGACGAAGGCACCCCACGGGGCCCACTTCGGCAGCGTCCCGCCACTGCCTTCGTGGGCGAAGATCGAGCGCCGCGGGGCGGCGGCGAGGGTGGCCTCGGGCGGCGGCACCATCACCTCACCTCCGAGCGGGCGATGATCATCCGGGCGAGGAAGTTGGTCGCCAAGGTGATCGCGAAGAGGACGAGCCCGGTGGCGATCAGCAGGTTGATCGCCAGGCCGCTCGACTCGGGGAAGTTGAGCGCGATGTTGGCAGCGATCGTCGAGGGGTTCGCCTGGCTGATCAGGTTGAAGCTGACGCCGCCGGAGACGGAGAGGATGATCGCCACCGCCATCGTCTCGCCGAGCGCCCGGCCGAGGCCGAGCATCGCCCCCGAGATCACCGACGATTTGCCGAACGGGAGGACGGTGGTGCGGATCATCTCCCAGCGCGTCGCGCCGAGCGCCTGCGCGCCTTCCTGCAGCTTGCGCGGGGTCTGGGCGAACACCTCGCGGGCGACGGCGGAGACGATCGGCAGGATCATCACCGCGAGGACCAGGCCGACGACCAGCATCGTGCGGCCGGTGATCGAGGCGGGCCCTGCGAAGATCGGCAGGAAGCCGAGCTTTTCTTCCAGCCATTTCATCACCGGCACGGCGGCCGGACCGAGGACGAAGATGCCCCAGAGGCCGTAGACGATGCTCGGGATCGCCGCCAGCAGGTCGACCAGGTAGCCGAGCGTCAGCGCGACCCGCTTGGGCGCGATGTGGGTGATGAAGAGCGCCACCGCGACCGCCAGGGGGACGGCGATGATCATCGCCAGCACGCCCGCCAGGGCGGTGCCGAAGGCGAGCGGGGCGACGTAGCTGATGAAGCTTTCGTGCTTCGGCAGTTCGGCGGCCGAGGCGGTGAGGGCCGGGAAGCCCTCGGTGACGAGGAAGACGGCGACCCCGGCGAGCAGCGCCAGGATCGTCACCCCGGCGAGCAGCGCGGTGCGGCTGAAGATCCGATCGCCGCGGCGACGGCGCCCTCCGGACGCCGTCGCCAGCAGCTGGCCGGCATTGGTCGTGGTGTCGTAGCTGGCCACGGGTGGATCGGTCGATCTAGATAGGACCTATTCGATCGCGCCGACCGCGGCTTCGACTTTCTTCGTCAGCGCCGCGGAGAGCGGTGCCGAGCCGGCCTGTTCTTCGGCCAGCTTCTGCCCTTCGGGGCTGATCGCGTATTCGAAGAAGCTCTTCACCAGAGCCGCTTCGGACGCGGACTTGTACTTGGTGCAGCCGATCAGCGACGAGACCAGGATGATCGGGTAGACACCCGAGGCTTCCGTCTTGCGGTCGATTTCGAACGCGATCACGTTTTTGCTGCCCTGCTCCAGTTCCGGATCTTCCTTGGAGAGATCGAGGACTTTGGCGGCGGCTTGCGCCGACGGTTCGGCCCAGGTCTTGCCGACCTTGATCAGCGCTTTGCCGAGTTCGCCGGCCTGCGAAGCGTCGGCGTAGCCGATCGCGCCTTCGCCGCTGGAGACCGCTTCGACCACGCCGGAGGTCCCGGAGGCCGCTTCGCCGCCCTTCACCGGCCATTCCCCGCTGACTTCGTGGGTCCAGACTTTCGGCGCCACTTTGGAGAGGTAGTCGGTGAAGTTTTCGGTAGTGCCCGACTCGTCGGAGCGGTTGACCGGGACGATCCGCGTTTCCGGCAGTTCGACGCCGGGGTTCTCTTTGGCGATTTCCGGGTCGTTCCACTTTTCGATTTCCTGGTTGAAGATCTTCGCCAGGGTTTCCGGTTCGAGTTTCAGTTCTTCGACACCCGGCAGGTTGTAGATGATCGCGATCGGCGAGATGTAGTCGGGCACCTCGACCAGTTCGCCCGGCGCGCAACGCTTGACCGCCTTGCCGAGCTCGCCTTCCGATTCGGAGAGCGGCGTGTCGGAGCCCGCGTAGGCGACGCCGCCGGAGATGAATTTTTCGCGACCGCCGCCGGAGCCGACGCCGTCGTAGGAGATCGTCGCACCGCTGTTGGCGTTCTCGAATTCGGCGATCCAAGCTTCCTGGGCTGCCTGCTGCGCGGTCGAGCCGGCACCGGCGATTTCACCCGAGACTTCGCTCGAGGGGGCGCCCCCACCTTCGGATTCGCTTTCACTGGTGCTCGTCTTTTCGTTGCTGCTCGACCCTCCGCCCCCGCAGGCGGCGAGCCCGAGCACGAGCACGCAGGCGGCCGCGAACACCGCAAGCCATCTAGAGCTGGACATCAGTCTCCTCTTTGTGTTGTTGACGAGTTTGCTGGCCGCGCATGTGGTGGCGCGGCCCCTTCGGGGCGAGCGTGTCAACGTCGCCAGGGGAGCTTGTTATCTGGCTGTGGCGGCGGTGTGAAAAAAATGTAAAAGGGGCGTTGCAACCCCCGACCCATCCCGGCCAGCTGCCCTTTATGGCCGCCAGGAGGCCATCAAGGACCTATCCCGGTAGGGAGGTGCCACTGGGACGGTTCAGGACCAAGCGGGGCGGTGACGGCGCGGGTTCCGCATGGCGGCGCCATGTGGGATCCGCGACGGGGCCGCATCCGGGCCGTGTCCTGGGCCGTGTCCAGGGGCGCCGTCCCTACCGGGATAGGTCCTAAGAAACAGCGGAGCGCCTCAGCCGTCGGGCGAGAAGCGATAGCCGATCCCGTTGTGGGTGTAGATCAGCTTCTGGTCCGGCAGCGCGGCGCCGAGCTTGGCTCGCAGCCGGCTCACGTAGACGTCGACCGAGCGGTCGTCGCGGCGCGGCGGCGTGCCCCAGACCGAGGTGTGGAGCTCCTCCCTGGTGAGGATCCGCTGCGGATTCGACCAGAGGGTGACGAGCAGCTGCAGCTCGCGCACGGTGAGGCTCAGCGGACGCCCGTCGACCAGGGCCGCGTGCTCCTCGGGCCGAACCTCCAGCCTCCCCGTTTTTTCAAACGCGCCGCCTACCGCCATCCCGGCCGAGATTGCCGCCGGTCAAGCGTGATCCGGTTACGCCGCGGTAAAGCTTTTGTGAACGACCTGTGAACTTTGGTCGTCGGCAGACGCCTGCGAGGGCGTCGGCGGAGCCGCTTGCGGGGCGACGTCGCCGGAGGGCTCCGGGTCGAACCGGTAGCCGACCCCGAAGTGGGTGTGGATGTACTCCCACCCTGGCGAGCGCTTCTCCAGCTTCTGGCGCAGCTTGCGGATGAAGACGTCGACCGAGCGATCGCCGTGGGCCATCGCGTAGCCCCAGACCCGCTGGTAGATCGTCTCCCGCTCGAGCACCTGGCCCTGGGTCCCGGCGAGCAGGTGCAGGAGCTCGAACTCGCGCCGGGTCAGGTCGAGGCTCTCGCCCGCGACGAAGGCCTGGAAGCGGTCGGGGCGGATCTCGAGCTCGCCGGCGAGGACGGGTGAGGACTCGGTCTCGTGGCGACCGCGGCGGTGGCGACGGGTGACCGCTTCGATCCGCGCGATCGCCTCCTCTGGGTGGGAGGGCTTGGTGATCCAGTCGTCCACCCCGAGGCGCAGCCCGCGCACCCGCTGGGCCACGGTCGAGCGGCCGGTGCAGACGACGACGCCGAGGTCGGGGAGCAGGCTGCAGACCCGGTCGAGGTAGCGCCACGCCTCGTCGCCGAGCACCGCCGGGTCGACCAGCAGGGCGTTCAGCTTCATCGCGACGAGCTGATCGGGCGGGACGGCGCCGCCGGAGGTGCGCAGAAGCCAGCCCGCGGCCTCGGCACGCTTGGCAAGGACGGTGACGAAACCGGAATCGGTGTCGATCACCGCCAGGCGAGTGGTCGGGTCAGGGGCCAACTCGTCTCCGATTCTATGCACCCCAGACCTGCTTTTACCGTTGTTTACAGGTTTTTCACAAGTGCATGAGACCCAAATTGCGGCCGGGTGGGCTCAGAGCGTGGCCGGGCGGAGGCCGGTGGCGATCACGATCAGGATCGCGATCCCAGCCGCGTAGCGATAGAGGACGAAGGGGCGGTAGGAGGCCGTGCGGACCAGGCGCAGGAGGAAGGCGATCGCCGCGTAACCGGAGATCGCCGCGGCCAGCGTCCCCACCACCATCGGCCCTGCCACCCCCGCGGGCAGGCCTTCGTGGACCGCGCTGACGCCTTTGAAGAGGGTGGCTCCGAAGACGATCGGGATCAGCAGCAGGAAGGAGAAGCGCGCCGCGGCGTCGCGGTCGAGGCCGAGGAAGCGGGCGGCGGTGATCGTGATCCCCGAGCGCGAGGTGCCGGGAGCGAGCGCCAGCACCTGGGCGATCCCGATCCAGAGGCCGTCGCGCCGCTCCGTCTGCTCCAGCGTGCGTCGTTGCGGCCGGCGGTCGGCCCAGTCGAGCAGGGCGCCGAAGGCGATCAGCTGGACGGCGATCATCCAGGGCTCGCCGAGGTGCTCGTCGATGAAGTCGGAGGCGAGGCCGCCCGCGATCACCGCCGGGATCGTGCCGATCGCGATCGCCACCGCGAGCCGCTCCTCGCTCGTCTGGATCGCCCACTTGCGCACCGCGGCGAGGAAGCTGACGATCAGGCGCCAAACCTCGAGCCGGAAGAACCCCAGCGCGGCGACCAGCGTGCCGGCGTGGAGGGCGACGTCGAAGGTCTTGTTGAAAGCTTCGTTTTCGGTAAGGAACGTGTAGTTCTGCAGCCAAGGGACGATGATCAGATGGCCTGAGGACGAGATCGGCAGGAACTCGGTCAGGCCCTGGACCACTCCCAGGAGCAGGGCCTCGAGGTTGGACATGGGCGCGATCCTACGCGGCGGCGTCTACGCCACCGGGTGCGATAGATTCCCGTCCGTGAAGCGCGCTGCCGCCCTATTCGCCATGGCCCTGACGACGATGCTCGTCGCCGCGCCGACGGCGCTTGCCGACAACGGCGAGGGCTGGATCGGCAAAGCCGACGACAAGACCGTCACCTTCTTCTGCTTCGGCGTGATGGCGTTCTTCGTCATCCTCGTGATCGGGCTGTCGCTGCTCCAAGGCGCACTGGATCGCCGCAAAGAGAAGCGGCGCTACGACATCGAGCGCCTGGGCTAGGGCCGCCCAACTCGTTTCGCCCCGGCAGGACGCGAAAGACGCGGCCATTTCGGCGGCGACCCCGGCAGGTTGTGGCCGCCACCGAAATGGCCGAGTGATGGGAAGACGGCCGAGGGTTTAGACGAGCCGCAGGGATCGTGACGTGGTTCGCAGCGTGGGGTGACAGGAACGCGACGGAAGGCGCACGGGAGTCACGAGGACCGTGTCGTGACGAAGATGCCGGGAACGTCGCGAGAGATGTGCGGGAGATGTCGCGTTCGCCACATTTCCTCACCGGCGGGGGGGACGCGGCGCATGGTCGCGAGGGCGGTCAACTCCCCGCAAAGGCGCACGTCTCCCATGAAGGCGCGCGTCATCCCCGCGATCGCGGCATCTCCGTGACGTCTCCGTGACGGGCGCCCCGTCTCCAGGTTGGTGGGCCGAAAACTCAAGACATACTTGAGTTTTCGGCCCGTCGACACCGAGGCCCGGCGGCGGGGCTCAAACGCCCCGTCCTGTGACAGGTCCTCCCGCGAACTCCCCGTCCCGGGCGTCGCGGAGGCGGCCATAGGCCGCCTCCGCGACGCCCGGGCGCTGCGTCCCCGATCGGTCCGGCCCGGACCATTCCGCGGGCGCCAGCTCAACCCCGCCCCGACCACGGGCCAACCATCTAGGCCAGTCGGAAGCCGCTGAGCAGGCGTTTCTCGGTCTCGCCCTCGATCTCGGCGAGGACTTCGACCTTTCCCTCCAGTGGGGTGCCGCGGATCTTCGTCGCCAGCAGGTCGTCGACCTGGAAGATGCCCGCCGAGTTGTTGAGCGAGATCTCGATCCGCACCGGGTGGTCGTCGCCGGCGCTGATTCGCACCTCGTCGATAGCGGCGGCGGAGATCGAGTGGATGCCCTCCTGCCCCGCTTCGATCGGCAGCCGCGTGCGGCCCTGGGCCATGTCGAGCGCATCGGCCACGCGGACTACGCCGCCCTCGACCGTGTAGGGCTCGCCGCGGCGACGATGGCCGATGATCGAGTGCAGGATCTCCGCTTCGACCACGGTCCGCTCGGGCTGCTTGTAGGCGCCGGCAAGGAGGCGGTCGAGGGCGCTCTGGGCGAGGAAGAGCGAGTACTCCTCGTGATCGGCGCGGTGGATCGACATGCCGACGTCGTGGAGCAGGGCGCCGCCCGCGACCACCACCTCGGCATCGCGGTCACGCATCCCATGGTCGGCGACCATCGCCGGCTCGACCCCCGCTTTGACCAGCAGGCGCAGAAGCCGCAGGGAGATGTTGAGGACGATCTGCATGTGAACCCAGCTGTGATCCGACATGCCGAGCCGCTCGGCGTTGACCTGCGCCATATACCACCAGCCGCGCACCTGGTCGTCGCCGTTGACGGAGTCGATGAGGCTCTCGAGGCGGCGGTTGCCGCGCGTGGGCGCCCGAACGTGCGCCTCGGCGATCGCCTCGCGCGGCGGCTTGCGGGTGGGGCCACTCGCGTCAGGCGCCGGGATCTCCCCTTCGGCGACTTCCTTGATCTCGTCCGACGTCATGCCCGGATCGTAGTCCGGGGCATGGCGGCCATCGTTACTGGCCGCAAACGGGCCAGGGGCTGGAGCCGGACTCCGAGTAGAGGAGCGCGGCGCGGTAGTCCTGTTCGGCTTCAGGAGCGGCGGCGGGGTCGCCGTGGCCGCCGACCGATTCCCAGGTGCCCTGGTCGAACTGGTATTTGCCGCGGTAGGTGCCGTCGGGCGACACCGCTTCCGGATTACCACCGGACTCGCAGGCGGCGATGGATTCGAGCGTCGCCATCGTCACCCCGCCGGGCAGGTGCGCGAACTTTTCCCGTTCTTCCCGCGCTTCGCGCTGCTTCCGCGCGTGCGCCTTCCGCCGCTGCTCGGTCCGCGCCGTCGTCACCGCGATCAGCTCGCTGTAGCGGCCGACCGGGTCGAGCAGCGGCCCGGTCAGCGCCTGCGCGTCCCCGATCCCGATCGCGGCGTCGACGGAGCCGCTCGGCGCACCCGACCTGTCGCCGCCGTTCGCGCCCTTCGGCGCGTCGGCCCGGAGCCGAACCCGCGGCGGCAGCTTTTCGTTCGGCGCGGCCGAGGCGGCCGCGGGCAGCGCAAGCACCGCGACGGCTCCAAGCAGGGCAATATGTTTGCGTTCCGTGAGCAAGCGGTGAACCGTGACCGCGATCTCCGCTCCTGTGTGTGCGCCCGATCACACAAGAAACCTGCGTGTTGCAGGGTTTCGGCTTGCCAGCGCGCGTTGCGCGCGGAATAGGCAAGAATCTCCTGATCGCACCGGAGGGGAACACCACTCGCCTGCTGCTCGCCTGCCCGGATCGGCCCGGGCTGATCGCGACCGCGTCGGGCTTCCTCGCCGATGCCGGGCTGAACATCGTCGACGTCGACCAGCACTCGACCGCGGCGGGGCGGTTCTTCATGCGGATGGTCTTCGATTCGCCACCGCCCGGGGACAGGGCGATGCTGGAGAGCCGCTTCGCGCGGGAGATCGCCGGTCCGGCGGAGATGGAGTTCAGCTTCAGCGAGTCCACACGGCGCAAGCGGGTCGCGGTGATGGTCTCGCGCGAGGACCACTGCCTCTCCGACCTGCTCTGGCGGTGGCGGAACGACCACCTCGGCGGCGAGATCGTCGTCGTCGTCTCCAACCACGAGGACCTGCGCGGCGAGGTCGAGGCGGTCGGGCTGCCGTTCGAGCACGTGCCGATCTCGGCCGAGACGCGAGAGCAGGCGGAGCACCGGGCACTCGACCTGATCGGGAACGTCGACCTCCTGGTCCTCGCCCGCTACATGCAGATCCTCTCCCCCGCTTTCCTCGGCGCCCTCGAGGCCGTCGGCGCGCCGGCGATCAACATCCACCACAGCTTCCTGCCCGCCTTCGTCGGCGCCGACCCCTACGCCCGCGCCCACGAGCGCGGGGTGAAGCTGATCGGCGCCACCGCGCACTACGTCACCGCCGAGCTCGATGCCGGGCCGATCATCGACCAGGACGTGGTCCGGGTCGGCCACGAGGCCGAGGTGCCCGACCTGGTGCGGATCGGGCGGGACGTCGAGCGGCTGGTGCTCGCCCGCGCCGTCACCGCGCACCTCGAGGACCGCGTCTTGCTCGACGGCGAGCGCACGGTCGTCTTCTAGCCTGACGCGCCTGGACCAAGCAGTTCAAGGACGCAGGGAGCGAGGAGAGGGAGCGCACAGTAGTGCGTGACCCGAAGCCGAACGACTGAGGAACTCGCGCTGCGCGCTCGCACCGCTCCCTCCGGTCGCCGAAATGCGCCGGTCCAGGCGCGTCAGGACGCGGCGGTCTCCCACTGCGCCAGCAACTCGTCGACCGCCGCCTTCGCCGCCTCGTGCCTGGCCGTCGCCCGCTCGGTGCGGCTCGGGCTCGACCAGGCGGCCGGATCGGCGAGCTCCTCCTCGACCGCCTTCAGCTCCGCTTCGGCCTTGGCGATCCGGTCCTCCAGCCGGGCCGCCTTGCGCTCCGCCCGTTCGGCCGCCTTGCCGTCGCGACGCTTGGCCGCGGCGCCGTTGGAGCTCGACGCCTTCTCCTTCTTCGCCGCGCCCTTCACCGCCGCATCGCCCTCGGCCTCGCGTTCGTCGCGGCGCCGCTGGTACTCGGCCCAGCCGCTCGGGTGGCTGGTCAGCTTGCCGTCCTCGACCACGATCGTGCGGCTGCCGACCGCCTCCAGCAGCGCCCGGTCGTGGGAGATCAGCACCACCGAGCCCTCGAACTGGGTCAGCGCGTCCTCGAGCGCCTCGCGGCTCTCGATGTCGAGGTGGTTGGTGGGCTCGTCGAGGACCAGGACGTTGGCGCCGGAGGAGACGAGGATCGCCAGCGAGAGCCGCCGCTGCTCGCCGCCGGAGATGTCGGAGAGCTTCTTTTCGACATCGGAGCCGGAGAAGAGGAAGCCGCCGAGCAGGGCGCGCGCCTTCGGGCCGGTGAGGCCGGTCTCCCGCTGCGTCGCCTCCAGCACGGTGCCCGCGCCGGCGGCGGTGTCGGCGTGCTGGGAGAGGTAGCCGAGGTTGACGTTGTGGCCGCTGCGGACGATCCCGGCGGCGGGCTCGCGCTGCCCCGCGAGGGTCGCCACCATCGTCGTCTTGCCGCTGCCGTTGGCGCCGACGAGGACGACGTGCTCGCCCCGCTCGACCTCGAGGTCGGCGTCCTCGAGCAGCACCCGGCCGGGCACCTCGATCCGCGCCTTGGCCATCTTCAGGACGACGCGGCCGGGGCGCTCGGGTGGCTTGAAGGAGAAGCGCAGATGGCGGTTGTCGCGCTTTTCGGCGATCGGGCCGCTCTTCTTCTTCTTGTCGATCTGCTTGACCCGCGACTGGGCCTGTTTCGCCTTCGAGGCCTTGTAGCGGAAGCGCTCGACGAAGCGTTCCATCCGCGCCAGCTCGGCTTCCTGGCGGTCGATCGCTTTGCCGAGCGCGATCTGGCGGGCCGCCTGCTCCTGGCGCCAGGCGTGCCAGGGACCGGCGAAGAAACGGGCCCGCTGCGCCTCCAGCTCCAGCACCGAGGTGCCCACCGCCTCGAGGAACCAGCGGTCGTGGGCGACCAGGACTACCGCCGCGTCCATGCCGACGAGGTAGCGCTCGAGCCACTCCAGCGAGGGGATGTCGAGATGGTTCGTCGGCTCGTCTAGCAGCAGCAGGTCGGGGCGGGCGGCGAGCGCGCGGGCCAGCGAGGCGCGGGTCAGCTCGCCGCCGGAGAAGGTCGAGAGGGAGCGGTCGGCGTGCTCGGGACCGAAACCGAGGCCGCGCAGGACTTCGAGCACGTCGTCGCGCCAACGGTAGCCGCCGCCGGCTTCGAGCCGCGACTGGGCGGCGGCATAGGCGGCCATCGTCTCCTCCGAGGCGCCGCCAGCCATCTCGCCCTCGAGCCGCGCCAGCTCGGCCTCGGTCTCCAGCATGTCGTTGCGGCCGGAGAAGACGTAGTCGCCGAGCTTGGCGTCGGAGTCGCGCGGCGGGCGCTGGTCGTGGAGGGCGACGCGGGCGCCGCGCTGGATCGAGACGCTGCCTTCCTCCGGGGTGAGTTCGCCGGAGAGCACCCGGAGCAGGGTCGACTTGCCCGCCCCGTTGCGCCCGGAAAGGGTCATCCGGTCGCCCGCCTCGAGCTTGAAGGAGACGTCGCCGAACAGCAGCTTGCCGCCGACGTAGACGTCGAGTGAGGTCGCAGTCGCGATCGCCATGGGTGATCCAAGGTAGATGAGAGCGCCCGTCAGCGGCGCGCGGCCCCGACGCTCACCGCGTTCGCACTTTCCTACATATAGCGTGGGTAACTGCGAACGCGCTCGCGGTGGCGGTCAGCCACAGTACTTGACGGCGATCTGCTCGATCGTCCCCGCGGTGCGGGTGGTGCCTTTGCCGAGCGCGGAGTCGAGCGCCTTGGTGTCGAGCTCGGTTTCGGAGAGCCCGACCGTCGGCAGCCAGTGCAGTTCACGGCCCTCGAGCACCATCAGATCGCCTTCCGGCGCCAGGTCGAGCACCTCTTTCTTGGCTTTGGCACTGGGTTTGCGGCCGAGCAGGACGACCTGCGGCTTGCCCTTCGAGGCGCCGATCGCCCGCGCCGGGAACGGCTCGCGGGCGGCGATCGCCACGACCTCCTTGGCGCTGCGGAGGAACACCGCGACGTCATACCCGAGGCGCTCGTCGAGCTCCCTTTCCAGCCGCGCCCCCAGCTTCGACTCCGCTTCCCCGGCCGGGTCGACGAAGACGACGTTGCCGCTCGCCCGGAAGGTGGCGACGTCCTCGAGGCCCATCGCCTCGAAGTGCGCGACCAGCTCCGGATTCTTGATCCTCCGGTTGCCGAGGTTCATCCCGCGCAGAAAGGCGACGTAGCGTTCCATCGCGCCGACCCTATCGGCGCCGGCCTTCCCCGATGCCCTCGCGCAGGGGCTCGTCCGACCGCGGGGGCCGGACGAGCTCTGATGGAGGCGCCGAGATTCGAACTCGGATCCGCGGACGCTGGGCGAGGGTCTCTACAGGTTTAGCCGGCGCTTGATTCTCGTCTCCCGGGGTCCGCGCCGACGGGCACTACGGAAGACAAAGCCCCTTGAATTTCCCTGGCCGGACGAGGCGGGCCGTCCAGGTGAGCCCGTTTTCTGAAGCCGGTGCCCCTCCCCACGGGCGAGGGAGGACCGACTCTCATCGCTTAGTTTCTAGCTAAGCGGCGAGGGCGAACTCATGGTCCGCACGTATTGGTTTGTGCCGGGGTTTAACGAGGCCTCCGGCAACCTCGACCTGCAACCTTTCGCACGAATCGACCACGTCGAAGCCTGTCGCCCCCGTGCGAGACGCATCTGAAAGTGTACGCGACCCCGAATGACCGACACGATCTACGACGCAATCGTCCTCGGCGCGGGCCCGGCCGGCGAGGTCGTCGCGGGCCGCCTCGCCGACGCCGGCTGGAAGGTCGCGATCGTCGAGCAGGACCTCGTCGGCGGCGAATGCTCCTACTACGCCTGCATGCCCTCGAAGGCGCTGCTGCGGCCAGCCGACGTACTCGCCGAGGCGCGCCGGATCCCCGGCGTGCCGGTCGAGGAGGACTCGGGGCTCGACCCAGCCGCGGTCCTCGCCCGCCGCGACGTGGTGATCCACGATGAGGACGACTCCGGCCAACTGCCGTGGCTTGAAGAACGGAAGATCGACCTCTTCCGCGGCGCCGGGCGGTTCGTCGGCGAGGGCCGGATCATGGTCGGCAACGAGGAGCTGGTCGCGGCGCGGGCAGTGATCGTCGCCACCGGGTCCGGGGCGAAGATGCCGCCGATCGACGGCCTCGACTCGGTCCGCGCCTGGAACAACCGCGACGCGACCACGGCGAAGGCGGTGCCTGCGAGCATGGTCGTGCTCGGCGGCGGCCCGGTCGGCGCAGAGCTGGCGCAGGCGTGGGCCTCGCTGGGGACGATGGTGACGCTGGTCGACGCGGGCGACCACCTGCTCGGCCGCGACGAGCCCTTCGCGGGCGAAGAAGTGGCGGCCGCGCTGCGCGGCCGCTTCGGCGTCGACGTCCGGGTCGGCAGCGAGGTGGACTCGGTCCGCGCCGGGGGCGCCGGGGTGATCGTCGAGCTCGAGGGCGGCGGCGCGGTGGAGGGCGAGGAGCTCCTCGTCGCGGTTGGCCGCAAGCCTCATACCGACGGGATCGGGCTCGAGGCGATCGGGGTCGAGCCCGACGAGCGCGGCTTCGTCGAGGTCGACGACCGGATGCGGGTCGGCGGCAGCGACCGCCTCTTTGCGATCGGCGACGTCAACGGGCGCGCCCTCTTCACCCACGTCGGCAAGTACCAGGCCTGGATCGTCGCCGAGAACCTGCTCGGCCGGGAGGTCGAGGCGGTGGCCGAAGCGATCGGCTCGCCGCGGGTCACCTTCACCGATCCCCAGGTGGCGGCGGTCGGCAAGACCCTGGCCGAGGCGGAAGCAGCGGGCATCGACGCCCGCGTGGTCGAGGTGCCGACCGACGGCTCGCCCGGCGCCAGCTTCCAGGGCAAGGGGACGGGCGGCAGGTCGCGGCTGGTGGTCGACCGGGCCAGGGACACGATCGTCGGCGCCACCTTCACCGGCTTCGAGACCGCCGACTTCCTCCAGGCGGCGACGATCGCGATCGTCGCCGAGGTGCCGCCGGCGCGCCTGCGCCACGCGATCGCCCCCTACCCCACGCGTAGCGAGGTCTGGCTGAAGCTGCTCGAGCAGTGGGAAAGCTGACGGCCCCAGGCGCCGTCATGCGGCGTCCTCGGCCAGCCTAATGGCGCTGCTATTCGGGCTTCCTGCGTCCCTGCCTGACGGCGCCTGGACCTCGTCAGGTCGTCGAGCGGGACTTCAGGTCGGCGAGCACGTCCTGCGGGAAGCCGGCGACCTGGTCGAGGTCGTCGACCGAAGCGAAGCCGCCGAGCCGCTCGCGGTGGGCGAGCAGGCGGGTGGCCTGGGTGACCGAGAGGTTCTGCGCGCGCAGCTGCTCGAAGGTGACCGAGTTTAGGTTGATCGGCTCTGCCGACGGCGCGGCCGGGCTCGGCGCGGCGGGCGGGGGCGAGGAGCCGAAGGCGGGTGACTCGGCAGGGGCGCTCGGAGCGGATCGCGGAGCCTGCTCGGGCGGCTCCGCGGGCCCGCCGAACGACGGCGGGGGCGGGGGACCGGGCGCGGGTGGCGGGGTCGCCGCCTCGGCGGGCGCCGGCGGGGGCGGCGTCGGCGGACCAGGCGCGGGCGCTGGTGG
>JAFDWF010000225.1 GCA_018268575.1 Actinomycetota bacterium | reverse complement strand
TCGTGACCGTGGAAGAACTGTGAAATCCGTGACGTCTCCCTCACGTCTCCCGCGTGGTTCCCGGCGTCTTCGTGACGGACCCCGCGACACCCTCCCTCCGCTGTTCCTTATGCCCACCACCCCGGCATAAGGAACAGCGGAGCGTAGGACCCTCTGCCGTCTCCTCAAATCTCGGCCTTCTCGGAGGCGGCCACAGCCTGCCAGGGTCGCCTCCGAGAAGGCCGCGTCCCTCTGGCGTCCGGGCGCCAGCCGGCAGCGGCCCCGTCCCTGCCGGAGCGCCGCGCCAGCCGGAGCACCGTCGTGGAACTACGTACCTAAGGCGTATTCGGCACCTTGCGCAGCGGGACGTTCGCCGGGCCGCAGGTGGACTTCAGCGGGCCGTCGATCCTCCAGACCGTGACTTCGCCTTCGTGGAGGACCGGTTCGGCGCCGGCGCCGCGCATCCAGCCCGCCTCCGGCGAGGCGATCGGCTTGCTCGGGTGGAGGAAGTTGAGGAACGGTGCGGTGACCAGGTAGTCGAGGTCGGCGGCGTTGACGGCGGTGCGGAAGCGTTCGCAGGTGGGGATCGCGTTGAAGGCGCCATGCGGGCCTGGTTTGCCGAGGTAGATCACGTGGTTCGAGAGGTCGGGCCCGTAGAAGCCGTAGCCGGCGAAGCCCGCCGTCGTCCCGACCAGGCCGATGCGCGAGTCACGGATCCCGCGCGCCCAGCGGTAGGCGTCGTCGAGGTCCATCCCCGGCACCGAGGTGGTGGCGGTGAGGTTGGCGAAGCGGTGGCTCAGGTAGTGGCGCTGGACCGGGTAGCCGAGGGCGATGGCGGCCACCGCCAAGGCGGCGAGCGCACCCGCGACGAGGCGGGTCGGGGCCCCGTCGCGGCGGGCCAGCCAGATCAGCGCCGGGACGGCGACGAAGACGATCACGAAGGCGAGGGCGAAGAGGCGGGCCTTGTCGTGGAGCGCCTGGTCGGGACGGTCGGTGATCAGGTAGGCCAGAGCGAGGGCGACGATCAGCCCCCACTGGCGCTTCGGCGGGTCGAGGAAACGCGGCAACGGCACCAGGACGAGCGCCGCCAAGAGCGCCGGGATGACGTAGCGGATGTTGATCGCGAAGCCGACCGGTTCGCCCTCCGCCCCCGCCGCGCCGAGCGGCGTGAAGAGGTAGGCGAGGAGGGCGAAGAGCGCGGCGCCGCCAAGCCAGCGGATCAGCTTGTCGCGGCCGGCGAAGATCGCCAGCAGACAGGCGGCGACGGCGGCGACTAAGACCAATGGCCAGAGGACGCCGAAGGCGTCGTGGACGCCGGGGACGAAGTAGTGGCGCCAGACGCTGGTGTCGGTGAGGTAGTGGGAGATGCTGTAGCCGGGGCGCCCTTCCTGCACGCGTTCGGGGTGGGGCAGCGAGATCGGGCCGAGGCTGGTCGCCTCGGGGATCGGGTTGCCGGCGACGATCAGGTTGCGCAGGTACCAGTAGCCACCGCCGAGGAGGCCGCCCGCGAACCACCAGCCCGCCGCCTTCCAGCGCCTCCCGGCAGGCGCCAGGACGACCACGACGACGGTCAGCGCCGCGGCCATCGCGAAGACCGTGAGGCGGGTGCCCGCGGCAAGCCCGACACCGAGCCCGGCGATCGCGACGGGCCAACCATAGAGCGAGCGCGTTCGCACTTTCCCCCAACCAGTGTGGGAAACTGCGAACGCATCCGGGGGAGCGGGGCGGGCGTCGGTTCCGCTGCCCGGGTCCGGCTGGGCGTTCCAGGCCTCGACCAGGATCGCGATCCCGGCGAGCAGGAGCGCCGCCGCCATCAGGTCGTTCTTCGCCGCCCCCGGCTCGCGCACGACGAGGGTGTGGCAGCCGGCCAGGATCGCCGCCGCCAGCACCGTCGGGATCCCGCGTCCGTAGGGACGGCCGACGCAGTAGGCGGCGAGGAAGGCCACCGCGAGCCAGCCGAAGTTGATGAAGAGGCTGAGCGTGTCGCGCCCGGTCATCAGGATCCCGACCGCATGCAGGAGCTCTGAGTTCTGCGGGTAGAACCAGTTGACGAAGACGGTCTCGACGTGGTGCATCCCGGTGGTCGAGTGCGACTGGGCGATGTCCGCCGAGAACGGCATGTGGTACCAGAGCGAGTCGAAGTTGAAGATCCCGGCGTCGAGCGCGTGCTTCGCCGTCTCCGCCCAGTCGAAGACGACGATCGCCACCACCACGATGGCGACGACGCCCGCCCAGAGGCCGAGCTCACCGCCGCGCGCGGTCTGCCCGCCGCCGGGCTGCCGGGGCACCAGGCGGGCGAGGAAGGCGGCGAGCACGGCGGCGATCAGGAGGACGCCCGCGTAGAGCAGCCCGAAGGTCCCCAGGAGCTCGCTCAGCACCGTCAGCAGGCCGACCGCGACGGTGACCTCGACCAGGCGCGCCGGGGCGCCCGCCCAGCCCGGCAGGAGGCGCGAGCGCAGCAGGTAGGAGGCGAGGCCGAGGGCCCCGGCCAAGACCACGAGCTGGACGGCCCCCAGCAGGTAGGAGCCGAAGCTAGGCACGACCCCTCAGTGCTGCGAACCCTGGAGCACGAACGGCGTCTCGCCCTTGGCGACCATGCCCTGCTTGCGCGCCGCGGCGGCGACCACGGGCGGGGTATCGGAGCTCTGGATCGCCCGGTGGAGCTGCTTGTTTTCGCGCAGCAGTTCGTGGAATTCGGCCTTCGCCGCGGTGGTCGACCGGTACGTGTTGAAGAGGTTGATCGCCGGGTTCAGGTAGGAGTAGGCGACCATGAAGAGGACCAGGACCAAGGCGATGCGGCCGACCCGGTCCCACTTGATGCGGCTCGGCGCCCGGCGGGCTCCCGGTCGCGGTTTGCGGGCGGCGGGGCGCCGTTTGGGACGGGAGCCGGCGTACGCGGTAGAGGCCATGCCCGCAGCTACGCTGCCGGCGGGCCTTCTCCTTCATTAAGGGCCGCTCCCGGCGCCCTAGGAGGCGCGCTGAATGAAGGCATTCAGGCCCGGAAACTCGGCCGCGGCGCCGAGCTCCTCCTCGATCCGCAGCAGCCGGTTGTACTTGGCGACGCGGTCTGAGCGCGAGGGGGCGCCGGTCTTGATCTGGCCGGCGCCGGTGGCGACCGCGAGGTCGGCGATCGTCGTGTCCTCGGTCTCCCCCGAGCGGTGCGAGATCACCGCCGTGTAGCCCGCGTCGCGGGCGGTGCGGATCGCCTCCAAGGTCTCCGAGAGGGTACCGATCTGGTTCACCTTGACCAGGATCGAGTTGCCGACGCCGAGCTCGATGCCGCGGCGCAAGCGGACCGGGTTGGTGACGAAGAGGTCGTCGCCGACCAGCTGCACGCGGTCGCCGATCGTCTCGGTGAGGAGCTTCCAGCCGTCCCAGTCCTCCTCGACCATGCCGTCCTCGATCGAGACGATCGGGTACTTGGCCGAGAGCGCGGCCCAGTACTCGGCCATCTCCTGCGGCGAGAGCGTGCGGCCCTCGTGCTCGAGCACGTAGCTGCCGCCCTCGTAGATCTCGCTGGTCGCCGGGTCGAGGGCGATGAAGACGTCGGAGCCGGGCTCGTAGCCGGCCGCCTCGACCCCCTCGAGTACCGCCTGCAGGGCCGCCTCGTTGGACTCCAGGTTGGGGGCGAAGCCGCCCTCGTCGCCGACCGCGGTGGCGAGGCCACGGGCACCGAGGCTCTTCTTCAGCGCGTGGAAGACCTCGGTCCCGAAGCGCATGCACTCGGAGAAGCTGGACGCGCCCGCGGGGACGACCATGAACTCCTGGAAGTCGACCGAGTTGTCGGCGTGGGCGCCGCCGTTCAGCACGTTCATCATCGGCACCGGCAGGACTCGCGGCTCGCCGCCGCCGTAGAGCTCGGCGAGGTAGCGGTAGAGCGGCTGCCCGGAGTCAGCGGCGGCGGCCTTGGCGGCGGCCAGCGAGACGCCGAGCAGCGCGTTGGCGCCGAGCCGGCCCTTGTTCTGGGTGCCGTCGAGCTCGATCATCGTCTCGTCGAGAGCACCCTGCTCGGCGGCGCGGGCGCCGGTCAGCGCCTTGGCGATCTCACCGTTGACGTTGGCGACGGCCTTGGTGACGCCCTTGCCGACCCACTCCTCGCCGCCGTCGCGCAACTCGACCGCCTCGAACTCTCCGGTCGAGGCACCCGAGGGGACCGCGGCGACGCCACGGGCGCCGGACTCCAGCGCCACCTCGACCTCGACCGTCGGGTTGCCGCGCGAGTCGATGATCTGGCGCGCGTGGATGGAGGAGATCGTGCTCACGAGTCGGGCACTCTATTCGCGATCGAGGGAGCGGCGCGCTCTGCCTCGGGGTCCTGGCGAGCCGCGGTCGGAGAGCCTGTCGCTCTACGCCGCGTCCCCCCCGACGCCGGGCCTACTTTTCCGCCTTGCCTTCGCCTTCGGCGGCGGCTTTGGCCGCCGCTTCTTCGGCCGCTTTCACCGCGGCTTCGGCTTCGGGGGAGCCGCCACCGGCTTGTTCGGCAGCTTTTGCGGCTTCTTCGGTGGCTTTTTTGCCGCCGACCTTGCCTTCCTTCGGCGCCGGTTCGGGCTGCGGGCGCTGGACCAGCCGTTCGCCTTCCGGTTTGGCGACGGTCACCGAGCCAGGTAGGGCGGGCGAGTTCTGGATCACCGGCGCCGGGCATTCGGTGATCGGCGTCTTCGGATTGGCTTCGTAGCAGTTTTCAGCCGCTGCGGCCGGGTGTCCGGAGCCCCTGTAGTTGGCGCATTGTTCGATCGTGAAGCCGGAGGCGCAGTGGCTGCGCTGGGTCCACTTCGCCTGGAATTCTTTGGCGACCCAATTTTCGAAGTATTTCCCCTGCTTTTCCTGGGTCAGGGTCGAGCTGATCGTCGATTTGACTTCGCTGAAGGGCTGGACTTTTTCCGGATGGAGCTTCACGACTTCAAGCAGGAGATAGTTTTTTTCCTGTTTGACGGGGCCGATCAGTTCCCCGGTCGCCGCGGTGAAGATTTCTTTTTTCAGCGGTTCCGTGAGGAATTCTTCGGAGATTTCTTTCTGCAGGCCGGCGTTCGCTTCGGTCGTCGGTGAGTATTTCTTCGTCACCTTCTTCCAGCCGGCTTCCGAGTTGTCGGCTTCCAGCGCTTTCTGCGCGGCTTCGACTTCTTTTTTGCTTTCGTTGACGACGACGCGGACGTCTCGCGTCGGTTTTTTCGTGTACTGGGTCGCCTTTTCGGCTTCGTAGTAGGCCTGGAGCTCAGCTTCGGTCGGGGCCGGCGCTTCTTTGGTGATCTTTTCCTGGATCTTTTTCGAGAGGATCTGCAGTTCGATCCGCTTGTTCACGTCTTCCGCGGTGTAGTGCGATTTCTTGAGGAATTCCTGAAACGCCTTTTCCGTTTTGAAGCTTTCTTTTTTGACTTTGGCGAGTTCGGTTTCGACTTCTTTCTGGGTGATCTTGATCCCCAGTTCTTCGCCCTCGCCAAAGATCCACGCCGTGTTCAGAAGTTCGCCGACCGCCGTCTTGTGCAGTTCTTCGGCTTTTTTGGAGCCGGCCTTGGGCGCTTTTTTGAGCCCCGCCTGGGCTTCCTGCTGTTCGAGCGACTTCTTGTAGTCGGCTTCGGAGATGTGGCCGAGTTCGCTCGGCACGTTGGTCACCAGGGCGATGTCGCCGGACGGAATGCTCGGCGCGCCGAGCCCCTCGGCGACGGCGAAGACGACGAACAGGGCGACGAAGACAACCGCGAACAGGACCAGGCCGAGCCGCTGCGCGGCGCTCGTGCCGCCCTTGCGCGCGCCGGTCCGCGATGCCGATTTCTTCGGACCGCCTTTACCGCCCCCGCCCCGTTTGTCTCGCCCCGATTTGGCTCCCACCGAGCGGGCAGCATAGTGAAAGTCGCTCAGGCGCGGGTAAAGACCGGCTTTGATCTGAGGCGGCGTGGGCCAGCCTCGCAAGGACACAGGGAAGCGAGGTGAGGGGAGCGCACTACCAGTGCGTGACCCGAGCCGAGCGACCGAGGATGCCGCGAGGCGCCCCCACGCCGCCTCAGACGGCGGCGCGCTTGGCCTCGCGTAGGCCGTCGGCGAGCGCCAGGACCGCGGCCAGGCGCTCGTCCGGATCGCCCGCGACGCGCACCGAGGCGGCCTGCTCGCGCCATTCGTAGAGCGCCCCTTCGACCCGCTCGGAGAGCACCCCGGCGCCGCTCGAGTCCAGCTCCACCCCGGTGACGGTCAGTTTGCCGCCGCGGAACTCGACGCTGCGGGCGCCGGCGAGGCCGAGCTCGATCCGTGCCCGCTGCAGCTTCAAAAGGTTCTCCGCCTGCGGCGGCAGCTGGCCGAAGCGGTCGTCGAGCTCGTCGGCGATCTGGCGCAGCTGGCCCGGCTCGCGGGCGGCGACGATGCGGCGGTGGATGTCGATCTTCGCCGCCTCGAAGGGGACGAAGGTGGCCGGCAGGTAGGCGTCGACCGGGACGTCGAGGCGGACCGGCTCGGGCGCCTCCTCGCGCTCGGCGTCCTCCCCCCCGGCCTCGGCCACCGCCTCGTCGATCATCTGGCAGTAGAGCTCGAAGCCGACCGCGGCGACGTGGCCCGACTGCTCGTCGCCGAGCAGGTTGCCGGCGCCGCGGATGTCGAGGTCGCGCATCGCGATCCGGAAGCCGGAGCCGAGCTCGGTGTGGTCGGCGAGGGTCGAGAGGCGCGCCGCCGCGTCCTCGCTCAGCGCCTCGGCGCTCGGGTAGAGCATGTAGGCGTAGGAGCTCTCCTTCGAGCGTCCCACCCGTCCCCGGATCTGGTAGGCCTGGCTCAGCCCGAGCTGGTCGGCGCGCTCGACGATCAGGGTGTTGGCGGTGGGGATGTCGAGGCCGGACTCGATGATCGTCGTCGTCACCAGCACGTCGGCCTCGCCGCGGAGGAAGCTCAGCATCGTCTCCTCCAGGGAGTGCTCGTCCATCTGCCCGTGCGCTTCGAGGAAGCGGGCGCCGGGGACGAGGGCGCGGAGGCGCTCGGCGACCTCGAACAGCGAGTCGATCCGGTTGTGGAGGACGAAGGACTGGCCGCCGCGCTCCAGTTCGCGCGAGATCGCCTTCCGCACCAGGTCCTCGTCGTAGGGGCCGACGTAGGTGCGGACCGGGCGCCGGCCCTCCGGCGGCGTCTCGATCACCGAGATGTCGCGCAGGCCGGCGAGGCTCATCTGCAGGGTGCGCGGGATCGGCGTCGCCGAGAGCGCCAGCACGTCGACTTTCAGCTTCAGCTGGCGCAGCAGCTCCTTCTGCTTGACCCCGAAGCGCTGCTCCTCGTCGACGATCACCAGGCCCAGCTCCTTGGCCCGCACGTCGCGCGAGAGCAGGCGGTGGGTGCCGATCAGGATGTCGACCTTGCCCTCCTCGAAGTCGGCGAGCACCGCTTTGGTCTCCGCCGCGGGGCGCAGGCGGGAGACGCCCTCGACCCGGAAGGGGAGGTCGGCGAGGCGCTCGCGGAAGGTGCCCCAATGCTGCTGGGCGAGGATCGTGGTCGGCACCAGCATCATCACCTGGAGGCCGTCGGCGGCCGCCTTCACCGCGGCGCGCAGGGCGACCTCGGTCTTGCCGAAGCCGACGTCGCCACAGACCAGACGGTCCATCGGCCGCTCCGATTCCATGTCGCCCTTGACCGCTTCGATCGCCTCGATCTGGTCGGCGGTCTCGCGGTAGGCGAAGTTCGACTCCATCTCGATCTGCCACTCGCCGTCGGGCGGGAAGGCGTGGCCCTTGCGGGCGCGGCGCTCGGCGTAGAGGTTCAGCAGTTCGCCCGCCAGCGCGCCGGCCGCTTTGCGCGCCCGCGCCTTCAGGTTCTGCCAGCGTTTGCCGCCGAGGGCGGAGAGCGCCGGTTCGCCGCCCGCGCCGACGTAGCGGGAGAGCTTCGCCAGCTGTTCGGTGGGGACGTAGACGCGATCCTCGCCTTTGTATTCGAGGTAGAGGTAGTCGCGGGTGACGCCGCCGATCTCGCGCGTCTCGAATCCCGCGAAGCGGGCGACGCCGTGGTCCTCGTGGACGACGTAGTCGCCGACCCGGAGCTCGGAGAAGGCGAGGCGGCCGCGGCCGCTGGCGCCGGTGGCGGGGGTCTCCTCGGCGCGGCGGCGCCGGTGGACAAGGCGGCGGTAGGGATAGACGGCGAGTTTCAGCTCCGGGGCGACGAAGCCCTCGCGCAGGCGCGCCTCGGCGAAGGAGAGGCCGGGGTCGGGGCTGAGGCGGCCGCCCTCGAGGATCCGCGCGTCGAGGCGGTCGAGGCCGTAGCGGGCGCGCTCCGCCTCCCCCATGCTGTCGAAGGCGACGACGGTGCGGTAGCCGCTGCGGACCAGTTTCTCCAGCTCCGACTCGGCCTCCTTGATCGAGCGGGCGGGGCTCTCGGCGCGGGCGGCGCGGAATCCGCTTGCCGCCTCCTCGTCGTCCTCGCCGACCGCGGTCAGCGAGAGCGCCGCGCGGGCGGCCAAGGGCTCGGCGACGTCGACGTAGAGGTGGCGGGCATCCTCGGCCTTCATCGAGGTCGTCGCGTCCTCCCAGACGTCGCGCAGGGCGGGCTCGACCTCTTCCGGCGCGGCGAGGACGACGGCGGCGTTGGCCGGGACGAGGTCGAGCGGGGCGCGGAACTGGTCCAGGGGAAGGAGCTCGGCCAGGTCGGTGGCGCCGCCATCTCCTTCGGCCGCCTCCTGGGCGGCGAGCGCGGCAAGCTCGCGGTGGTCGGCGTCGAGCTCGGCGGCGGGCGCCAGCTCGACCACCTCGGCCTCGCCGAGGCTGCGCTGGGTGAAGGTCGAGAACCAGCGCATCGACTCCACCTCGTCGCCGAACAGCTCGACCCGGACGGCGCGCTCCTCGGTCGCCGGGTAGACGTCGAGGATGCCGCCGCGGACGGCGAACTGGCCGCGTTCCTCGACCTGCTCGGCGCGTTCGTAGCCCGCCGCGACGAGGTCCTCGGCGACGGCACCGAGGTCGATCTCGTCGCCCTTGGCGATTTCGAAGCCGGCCGGGCGCAGCGAGGCGTCGGGGACGGCCTCGGCGAGGGCGACGGCGGAGGCGACGACTACCGCGTCGGCTTCGCGTGAGAGTGCGTCGAGAGCGTCGATGCGGAGGCCGACGAGGTGCGGCGGCGGGGTGACGCTGGAGGCGTACCCGGTGCCGCGCGAGGGATAGAGGCGGACGCGGCGTGGGGCGAGGTAGGCGCGCAGGTCGGCGGCCAGGTCGCGGGCGGCACGATCGTCGGCGGCGACCAGCAGGGCCGGGCGGCCGGCCAGCCCGCGATCGTCCTCGAGCAGCGCCGCCAGGAGCAGCGGGCGCAGCGTGGTCGAGGCGCGCAGGCTGACCCGCTCGCCCCCGTCGGCGGCGGCCAGCACCCGCCCCGCGAGCGCGTGCACGCGCTCGTTCTCGGCGGCGAGGTCGATCAGTGGACGAAGGCTCATGGCAGGGAAAACGCCCGGACCACCCGGTCCGGGTCGCTGATCCCAGTTTACGAATCCACGGACCCCACCCGGCGCCCGCAGGTTGATGGGCCGAAAAGCGCTCTATCCGAGCGCTTTTCGGCCCATCAACACTGGGCTATTCCTTGACCGTGAACTTGAAAACGACGGCGGCGCTCGTCTTGCCGGAGGCGGTGGCGCGGACGCGGAAGGTGTGCTTGCCGACCTTCAGCTTCTTGTAGGTCTTCGGCGAGGAGCACCTCGCCCACTTGGCGTTGTCGAGCTTGCATTCGAACTTCGCCGCCGCCGCCGGCTGCGCCTTGAACTTGAACTTGGCGGTGGTCGCGGTCGAGCTCTTCTTCGGCCCGGCGGTGATCTTCACCTTGGGGGCTTTCGGCGGAGGGGGAGGGTTACTCGTCGAACCGGACCCGCTGGACCCACCACCGCTCTTCGGTTCTTCCGGCTTCGCGGGATCGGCGCCCGCGGCCAGCGGCGCCGAGACTGCCGAGGTCCCGGCCGTGGGCATGCCCGCATCGCTCGTCTGGGTTGCAGCGATCAGGGTTCCGGTCGGGACCGTCGCGAAGGCGGCCTTCCAGACTCCTAACGAGTCGGTGGTGACGGACCCGAGATACCCGCCGAGCTCACCCGCTTCGGCATTCGCCTTTGTGAAGACACGCACCTTCGTCCCGGGTACAGCGGTGCCGGTCGCGCTCGACTGCAGGGCCGCGGTCACGACCGGCGGTTTGAGCCCGTTAGGGATTTCCGAATGGCTGCGACCCTCCAGGTCGATGAAGGCTCCTTCATTGCCGAAGCCGGTGTTGGCGGCAACTTCGTTGCGGCTCGATTCTTCGCCCGCGATCGTGATCGCGGCGCCCGGGTTGCTGTGCCCGGCTTCGTTGATCGTGTTTGCTTCGCCAGCCTGATCGCCGCCGATGCGATTGTGTTCGCCGCCTTCTTCGATCTGGATCCCGCTCCATTGCGAACCGCTGACGGCATTGCCGACGATCACGTTCGAGTCGTTGGTGACGAATATCCCCTGGCGATCGGTACCGACCACGGTATTGCCTTTGATCAGGTCCCCGACATTGTTGCTTTCTTCCCTGGTCGCAATCCCGTAGAGCCCACCTTCGATCTCGTTGCCGACGATTTCGGCGTGGCCCCAGTCGCTCTCGATCCCGATCGGATCGGGACTGAGTCGCACCCGGTTGTCGGTGATCTTCGCCTGCCGCCCCACGCCTTTGTTGCAGACGTGGATCGCGACTTCCGTCGGCGGGGCAGATACGGTGCCGTTGGCATTGATGCCGAACGCGTTGCCAGCGACGCTGAGGTTCGGCGAGGCTTCGGCAAACACGCCATATTCGTCACCCTCGATGTAATTCGATTCGGTCGGCGCGGCGCCGCCGATGGTGACGTTCCCCGGGCCGGATAGACAGCCGCCCAGGGCCGGTGCCGCGAGGATGCCGAAGTCAGGTTTGCCGGGCCCGCTTGGCGGAACCGCGGCGGTGCCGCTCGCCTCCAGTCCGAGGTAGTTGCCGAGGATCTCGGTCGGTCCCGTCGCAGCCGCGGTCGTGCCGCCTACGCCGGCGAGGTCGACGCCGATGCCTCCTTCCTTGGTCGCAAGCACGTTGCAGGCGCCATCGCAAGCGGCGGTGCTCGACTGGGCACCGGTGAGCACGCCACCAACCTCGTTGCGTTCCGCTTTCGAGCTTTCGAAATCGACGATCCGAACGCCGACGTCGACCCCGGCAAGGGTGCCCCCGTTCGGCGCCACCCCGATGTAGTTGCCCTCGATCGTGTCGTCGGAGCCGCCGGCGACGAGGACGCCGACCGGACTGTTGGTAAAGACGTTGCGGCTGCCCGCTTCTTCTTCGGGGGTGCCGCCTTCCTGGCCGATCAAAGCGCCGTCGACGCCGGCGCGAAGGGTGATGTCGGCGATCGAGTTGCCGTTGCTCGTCTCGCCGAGGCTCAGCCCGAGCCAGTCCCCAGCAGCTATGAAGCCGGTGTGGCCTGCGGCCACTTCGATCCCGACGCTGCCGCCGCCGAGCGCCAGATCGATGATCGAGACTTCGTCTGCTTCCACCTTGAGCGCCACATCGCCCGTCGGCGCGGTGACACCAGCGCACGGCTTGACGACCCCACTGACTTCGCAGCTGTTGCCGACGATCATCACCGACCTGCTGATCGCGGGCAGCGCTGATCCCAGGATGACTTCGTCGAGCGGGTCACCGACGAATTCCGGGCGGACGAAGGTGATCAGATCGGGTTCGGTGTTGGTGTCGGCATCCGCGGCTTCGATCGCCGCCCGCAGGGTGCACTCCCCAGGGGTCGCCGTTTCGCAGGTCGCACCGATTGCCGTCTTTGGTAGGTCGCCGACGCTGTTGACCTGGAAGACCTTGTGGGACGCCGAGGCGAGCGCCGGGGCGAGGAGGGCGACAAGCGTGCAGCTGAGCGCCGCGAGCGCGGCGACGGTGGCGCGGTGCCTGCGAATCACGGTCTGCAAATCCTCCTCGTTCCAGGGATCTCGCCGGCAACTTACATCTTCACCACCGATCCCTACACGAAAATTGAGGGGTCTTTCGTCTACGAAGGCCGCGCGGTGCTAGTAGGGGAAGCCGAGGCCGCGGACGTGCTCGACCTGGCCGATGCCCTCGGCGGCGGAGCGGCCCTCGATGTCGTCCCACTCGTGCAGCATCCGCTTCAGGCGTGCAACCGACTCGGGCGGGTGGGCGGCGACCGCGGCGGCCATCGCCAGCGCCGACTCCTCGGTCGCGGCGGCGGGCGCGACGCGGTTGACGAGGCCGAGGCGGAGGGCCTCGTCGGGGCCGATAGTGCGCGAGGTCAGGAGCAGGTACTTGGCGGCGGCGAGGCCGCAGAGGGTGACCAGGCGGGCGGGGCCGACCGGCATCCCGAGCGCCGCGCCAGGGAAGCGCATGCGCAGGTTGGAGCCGCCGACGCGGAGGTCGCAGGCGATCGCGATCTCGGCGCCGCCACCGACCACGTCGCCGTGGCAGGCGGCCACGGTCGGCTTGGGGAAGGCGACGACGGTGTCGTAGAGGTCGGAGAACATCTGCATGCGGCGCACGTGGCCGTCGTGGTCGAGCTCCTCGCGCACGTCGGCGCCCGCCGAGAGCCCCATGTGGTCGGCGGAGGAGATGACCAGGACGCGCACCGCCTCGTCGCCGCGCGCCACCGCCAGGTGCTCGAGCAGCTCGCCCAGCATCTGGGTGTCGATCGCGTTGCGGGCCTTGGGCCGTTCGAGGCGGATCAGCGCGACACCGTCCGCGGCGAGGCTGTAGCCAGTCACGGCCTGCTGCTCGGTCGGGTCGCCCCCGTTCTCCGGCGTGTCGCTCATCGACCGCAACCTAGTCGACGGAGCGCCGCGCAGGCGGCAAGGCAGGCGGTCTTAGGCTTCTTATCGCGATTTATCAAATGTGGATAAGTAGCGATAAGACTGAAAGGACTTCTCAGGACACCAGCCCGGATCTTGCGCAAGCCGCGAGGAATGAATCCCGGAGCCGATAACTGACGTAACGGTCACCGTGTGGGTGGCGGAGACCGCGCTGAAGCGTGATCCCGCCGAAGCGGCAGGGCAGCGGCGCCAAGCACGAGCAGGCTTCGCAGGGCGCCGGGCGCCAGGGAGCTGTCGGAGGCTGGGCGGAGGCCGGACGGGGTGTCAGCCAGCGGGGGCCGGCAGGGCCCGGAGTTTCGCGAACGCCGCCACCGGCTCCTCCGCCCAGGGCCAACCCGCCTGCAGGCGCAGCCTTGCGCGCCGCCCGGAGAAGGCGAGGCGGGCGGCGACGTGAAGGAGCCGATGGCGAAGCCGCCCGGGTCGCGAGCGCGCCAGCTCGCCCTCCGGCAGGAGCCCCTTCGTCCACGTCATCAGGTCGTGGGCATGAGGACGAGCTCGAGCCAGACCTCATTCATCGCGAAGGTGCGGAAGAGAAGCTTCGCCAGGCCGGTGTCCTTGTCTTCGGCGACCTCGTTCTCGGCCCGCGCGCGGGCCGAAACTGCGCTCGACCAACAACCTCGAGCGCGTCAACAAGGAGATCGCCAGGCGCTCGGACGTGGTCGGGATCTTCCCGAACGACAGGGCCGTGATCCGCCTCGTCGGTGCCCTGTTGATCGAGCAGAGCGACGAGTGGCTCCTCACCCGCGGCTACCTCTCGAAGGAGTCGATCGCCCTGGTCCTCGAGGACCAGGGCGATGCGGATGAAAGCGAGGTGGCGACCCTGGAGCGATGAGAGAAGTGCCGGCGAGTCCAGTTACACCACAACTCGCGACTTGACGGTTCGCCCCGATTGGATCAGAGGGTTCGCATAGCCACGCATAGCTCACGCAGAGCGCCAATCTGCATGGCCCCGCGGGGCCATGCGGGGTGCTGCGAGGCGATCCGTGATGCAGGGGTTGCGACCTATGCTCCTTAAGGCTTGGGACCGACGACGCGCACCGAGGCGACCGCGGCGGCATAGCGCTTCTCTCCGATCGAGAAGGAGTCGGTGCGCACGCTGACCGAGCCCCGTTGCCGGTTGCCAAGGTGCAGGCGCGCAAGGGAGTGGCGGCGCAGGACGATCGTCTGCCGCGGCTTCCTGCCAATGACAGACCAGTCCCAGTCGCAGCCTCCCTTGCCGCTCCTTGCTCGCCGCTTCTCACAGACGGGCCGTTCGCGCCTCACGATCAGCTTCGCGCGACGCCCGAGCAGCACCCGCCCCGCCTTGATCTGGACCCTCCAGGCGTGCGTACCGATCCGCAGCACCCTCAGCTTCAGCGCGGGCAGTGACGGCCTCCTTGCCCGTGGCTTACGGGTTCCTTCGTGCCAGCCACCACTGGGATTGTCATGACCGGTGGTGAAGGACCACGTGTGGGTCTCGGCTCCCACCACTTCTCCGTGACGCCCTTCGAACGGTGCCAGTGCAACGCTTGCCGTGTAGGTGGTGAAGGGCTTGAGCGGTTCGACCGGAACGATGATCGCCCCACTGAATCCCTTGTCGACCCACTGTACGGCCACCGAGCCGCTCGGCGAGGAGAGCGATGCGCTCGTCACATCGATTCCACCTGGGTCGACCCCGCCCTCCCAGACGATCAGCTGACGCCCGGTCAGCGGGCTCAGCCCGAGCACTTCGTTGGGCGTCTTAGGTATCTCGCGCGCTTCCTCGACGGGGGGCAGGCCCACGGTCCCGTCACCGGGAAAGGTCCAGACCGTCCCCGGCGTTGCCGAGGACCCTTCGTCGACTCCGAGGACGGTGGTCAAGCATTGATAGCCGCGCGTTTCGTCGACTCCCGCTCGTTCCAACCAGGGAGTGAAGACCTGTTCGAGGTGGTAGGGAGCGTCCATCCAGGGATTGCCGTCCTCGCGCCAGCCGGCCTTCCCTGCAGCGGCCAGCACGCTGTGTTCACCCGCCCAATAGCCCCCCGCCGAGAATCCCGGGTTTAGTGGTGACTCGGGGTGGGAGAGAACGTTGTTATCGGCGCCGTAGACGTCGTGAGCAGCGCAGCCTTGCGACCACAGGGGAACGCCGACGATGTTCCCCGGCAGGCCCCACCTGACTCGCTCTGCGTTCAGCCAAGACAAGAGCTGCGCTTCCATCGGCGCCTGGGTGCCGGCGGGCAGCGCCAGCGGGCTGAGCTGTAGGCCAACTTTCGTGACGTGTCCATTCGCCACCGAGACCGGCTGGCTGAGGCTTTGGTCCATCAGCGGGGTGAAGAGCGGCGAGATCGGCACTTCAAGGGTGTAGGTACCGGCGGGCGCGAAGAATCGCGCAGGCGTCTCGCCTTCCGTTCCCCTCCGCTCGGGTTCGCCGCTGGGAAATAGAAGATTGACTTCCACAGTGGGCTCAAAGCCCTCCGCGGCAGTCACGGTCGCTTCGATCATCCCCTCCGGCTTGGGTCCTTCAAGAGTTCTGGTCAGATAGCGGTCTTCGCCTTCGCCGAAGGCGACTTTTTCTTCGCCAACCCTGACGTACTGGCGCTTGTCCGGGGTGCCGTTGCTGACTTCGACTAAATAGAGGACGACGTAGGGGCCGGGCGGGACGGAGCCGACGTCCCAATTTCCGGCTTCGTCAGTCCAGGCCCTATAGCCGTTCACCGACCCGTTGTGGTCTTCGAGCACGGCGACTTCGACGCCGGCGTCGGGGGAGAGATCCGCATAGGAGGCGTTGCCGTGAACGTGCGTCGGCGTGGCAGCATGAGCGGAGGTGACCGTGGCAATCAGGCACCAGATGGTCACAAGCGCGAAGGCAGACGCCAAGCACGCGCCCCTTCGCCTTCGTCCGCAGTATTCGCATCGCGTATGCATCGCAGCGTCGTCCTGCCCACAGCCGGTCCGATCGTCACCCCAGCGCACCCTGGGGCAATAGGGCGTGAGGCGGTGAGTCTAGTAGGCAGACCCGCTCAGCTGCTCGACCAGCCTTTCGGTCTCCCCCGCGGCGCGGTCGACCAGGTCCTCGACCTCCCCCGCCGACTCGCGGAACTTGCCCAGCACCCAGGCCGAGACGATCTCGGGATCGGTCGAGTCGGGCCTCCCCACGCCGATCCGCACGCGCCAGAAGTCGGCCGAGCCGAAGCCCCGTTTGAGGCTCTTCAGGCCGTTGTGGCCGGCCAGCCCGCCGCCCTCGCGGACGCGGATCTCGCCGAAGGGGATGTCGATCTCGTCGTGGAGGACGACGACGCTCTCCAGCGGGGCTTTCAGCGCACCGCGGGCCGGGCCCGCCGAGTCGCCGACCGCGTTCATGTAGGTGAGCGGCAGGAGGATCGCGACGCGCGGGCCGCCCGGTCCGGCCCGCCCTTCCCAGAGCTCCCCCCGGAACTTGGAGCGCGGCTTGCCGAGGTCCCAGCGGCGCGCCAGCTCGCGCGCCACGTCGAAGCCGATGTTGTGACGGTCGTGCGCGTGCTCGAGCCCGGGGTTGCCGAGGCCGACGATCAGGATCCGCCCGCCGTCCTCCTGACGACGACCGAAGAGAGGCACGTCCGGAGAGGGCTACTCGCCCTCGGAGTCGCCGGAATCGCCCTCGCCCTCGGCGGGAGCCTCGCCGCCCTCGCCCTCGGCCTCGCCGACGAGCTCGGTCTCCTCCTCGACCTCGGGGGCGACCTCTTCGACCCGCGGCGGCGCCAGGGTCGCGATCGTCACCTCGTTGGGGTCGTCGACGACGAAGGTGACGCCGCTCGGCGGGGTGACCACGCTCAGCTGCAGGGTGTCGTTGATCTCCATCGCCGAGACGTCGACGGTGATCTTGTCCGGAATCGCGGTCGGCAGCGCTTCCACCGTGATCTCACGGGTGACGTGCTCGAGCACCCCGCTCGCCTTCACGCCGGGAGCGTCCTCGACGCCTTCGAGCTCGATCGTGACCTCGGCCTGGATCGCCTCGTCGAGTTTGACCTCCTGCAGGTCGATGTGGCGGAGGGTGCCGCGCACCGGGTGCAGTTGCTGCTCCTTGATCACCACCGGGCGCGCTTTGCCGCCGTCGATCGAGAGGTCGAACAGCGCCGCGCCCTCGTGGATCACGTTGCGGACGTCGCGTTCGGCGACCTGGAAGGCGGTCGCCTCGGCGCCGCCGGAGTAGACGACGCCGGGGACGAGCCCCTCGCGGCGCAGGCGGCGGGCGTTGCGGGAACCGAAATCGGCCCGCGGAGCGACCTTCAGGGTGGTGCGTGCATCAGCCATCGGGTCGGACAGGATAGAGAATCGGCGGAGAAAGCAGTCTGTGGCAAGCTCTGGGGGCATGTCGGACGAGGCGAAGATCCCGAAAGGGAGGTTCCGACGGTCGGCCAAACTCGGGTCGATAATCGGCACCCAGGGAGCCAGGTACGCGGGGACCAAGGCTGCCAATGTCGCGCGCTCCGAAGAGGAGGGCAAGGAGAAGCTCGAACAGCGCCACCTGGAGACCGCGATGAAGATGGTCGGCGCGCTCGGCCAGATGAAGGGCGCGGCGATGAAGCTGGGGCAGTTCGCCTCCTTCATCGACACCGAGTTCATCCCCGAGGAGTACCGCGAGATCTACCAGGAGCAGCTGGGGAAACTGCGCACCGACGCGCCCGCGATGCCGTGGGAGCAGGTGGTCAAGGTGCTGGAGGAGGAGTACGACGGCGAACCGCTCTCCGAGTATTTCGCCGAGATCGAGCACGAGGCGTTCGCCGCCGCCTCGATCGGCCAGGTGCACCGGGCGGAGCTGCTCGACGGGCGGCGGGTAGCGGTGAAGATCCAGTACCCGGGGATCGCCGAGGCGCTGGAGGCGGACCTGCGCAACGCCGGGACGATCGTGCGGCTGGCGCGGGCGATCGCGCCGGGGCTCGACGCGAAGGCGATCGCCGACGAGCTGCGCGAACGGGTGATGGAGGAGCTCGACTACGAGTACGAGGCACAGAATCAGCGCACCTTCTCCCGCTCCTACCGCGACCATCCCTTCATCTACGTGCCGGAAGTGTTGACGCGAATCTCACGCCGGCGGGTGCTGGTCACGGAGCTGGTCGAGGGCCGCGGCTTCGAGGAGATCAGGAAGCTGCCGCACGAGGAGCGCAGCCGCTTCGGCGAGATCGTCTTCCGCGGCAGCTTCGGCTCGATCTACCACCTGCAGCAGTTCAACGCCGACCCCCACCCCGGCAACTACATCCTGATGGACGACGGGCGGGTCGCCTTCCTCGACTTCGGGATGACGAAGAAACTCGACCGCGAGCAGATCCTGCTCGAGCAGCGGGCCTTCGACGCCGCCTCGCGCGACGACCCGGACGCGTTCCGGGCGGCGCTGCACGACCTCGGCTTCGTCAAGAACCCGTCGAAGCTCGACGCCGAACGGCTGCTCGACCACATGCACGCGATCGGCGGCTGGTACGTCAGGGACCGCGAGGTCGAAATCGACGCGCGGATCGTGATGAAGATCATCGAGTCGACCAACGACCCGCGCAGCGAGTACTTCGACCTGATGCGGCGCGAGTCGATCCCCGCCGACGAGCTGATGGGGCGACGGATGGAGATCGGCGTGGTCGCCGTGCTCGGCCAGCTGCGGGCGAAGCGCAACTGGCACCGGATCCTGCGCGAGTGGGTCTACGCCGACGCGCCCGCGACCGACCTGGGGCGCCAGGAGTGGGAGTACTTCGAGGAGCGCGGGCTAAAGCGAACGCCCGGACTCGCCGAAACTCCTTGAGATGAAGCGAATCAGGCGCGGTTGGGCGCTGACCAAGAAAAGCTGGGCGCTGCTGAACTCGCATCGCGAACTGGTGCGGTTCCCGCTCTACGGCGGGATCGCGACGATCATCCTCGGGCTGGTCTTCCTCGGGCCGGGGGCGTTTGCCCTCGACAAGCATTCCTACGGGATCGGCGTGCCGCTGGTCGTGATCGGGATCTACGTGCTGAGCGTGGTCGGCATCTACTTCAGCGTCGGCCTGGCGGCCTGCGCCGACCTGATCTTCCGCGGCCAGGAGGCGACGGTGAGCGACGGGATGGCCCTCGCCAACTCGCGCTTCACCCAGATCTGCGGCTGGGCGGCGCTCTCCACCGCGATCGCGGTGATCATCGGCCTGCTGGAGAACCAGGGCGGCGTGCTCGGCGACATCGCCGGCCGGCTGGTCGGCGCCGCCTGGTCGCTGGTCACCTTCCTCTCGGTGCCGGTGATCGCGATCGAGGGCACCGGCCCGATCGAGACCCTGAAGCGCTCCGCCTCCCTCTTCAAGGCCCGCTGGGGCCAGCAGATCACCGGCAACCTGGCGATCGGCGGCGCCGTCTTCCTGATCGGCCTGCTGCCGGCGGCGGCGCTGATCGTGGTCGGCGTGATCATCTGGCCCTCGGCCGGCTTCGTCGGCGCGCTCCTGATCGTGATCGGCGCGCTGATCCTCTGCGTCGCCCTGCTGATCTCGAAGGCGCTCAGCGGCATCTTCGGCGTCGCCCTCTACCGCTACGCGCTCGACGGCGAGGTGATCGGCGGCTTCACCCAGGACGACCTGGAGAGCGCCGTGAAGCCGAAGCGCGGCCACAAGCTCCCGGGCGCGACGCCGGGCACGGTTTAGGGATGGAGAAGGGACCCCCCGGCCGGCCGCGAGTGTGCGCTTGAGCCGCCTATAACCGGCTTAAGTGCGTGCACGTCGAGGGGCCGCGCGGGGCACGGTTGTTCACTTAGCCACGCCCTGGTGTGGCTAAGTGAACAACCGTGCCGGAGCCCCAGGCCCGGCTAGAGATCCAGGTGCGCGAAGAGCCGAGGATCGTTGGAGACCAGGCCGTCGACGCCCATCTCGACCAGCTTGCGCATGCGCTTCTCGTCGTCCACCGTCCAGGCGATCAGCTCCACCCCGCAGCGCTTGCAGATCGCGGCGAGGCGCTCGCTGACCAGCGGGTGGTAGACCCACATCGCGAAGACGCCGAACTGGGGCAGCTTCTCGGCGGCGAGGCCGGGCAGCTGCAGCTTCATCCCCTGGAGGGCCACCTTGAGCGCCGGCTTCGCCCACGGGCGCCGCGTCCAGTCGCGGCTGGTTTTCGGAAAGGTCCAGCCCCGCCGCAGCTTCGGTTCCAGTTCGAGCACGCGTTTCAGCGTGTGCATCTCCATCGTCGAGATCATCGCCCGGTCGACCAGGCCGCGCTGCACCAGCGCCGTGACAAGCTCCTCCTCCCTCCCCGGCAGCTTGATATCGAGATCGATCTCGACCTGGTCCAGCGGTGGCTCGAGGAAGGCGTCGAGCGCCTCGGTCAACAGCAGTGGCGTGCGGCTCCCGGCGTCCTCCCAGTCGTGGGCGACGACCAGCGGGTGGCGCTCCTCCGGTGGCAGGTGCGCGTCGGCGAGCCAGACGACGTCGAACTCGATCGTGTCGACCCCAGCCTCGACCGCCGCCCTGAAGCTCGCCGGCGTGTTGCCGGGAGCGATCAGGTCGGCCCCCTTGTGGCCGACCAGCCGCACGCGTCTAGAAGAGCTGGTTCTCGCCCGCGAAGATCTCCGAGACGCTGTCGTCGGTGAAGATCCGGCGGATCGAGTCGGCGAAGGTGCCGGCGGTGGAGAGCACGGTGATGTTGTCGGGGGCGCCGGGGCGCAGCGGCAGGGTGTCGGTGACGACGATCCGCTCGATCGCCGAGTCGGCGAGGCGCTCGTAGGCGGGGCCGGAGAAGACGCCGTGGGTGGCGCAGGAGATCACCCGCGCGGCGCCCTCGTCGAGCACCGTCTGGGCCGCCGCGGTGAGGGTGCCGGCGGTGTCGATCATGTCGTCGACCAGGACCGCGGTCTTGCCCTTCACGTCACCGACCACGTAGCCGATCTCGGCGACCTGCTGGGCGGGCCGCTCCTTCTCCATCACCGCCCACTGGGTGCCGATCCGGCGGGCGAAGTTGCGCGCCGTCTTCACCCGGCCTGCGTCCGGGGAGACGATCACCAGCTCGTCGTTCAGTTCCTGGTCGATGAACCACTGGGTCAGCATCGGCATCGCCGTCATGTGGTCGACCGGGACGTCGAAGAAGCCCTGGACCTGGCCCGCGTGGAGGTCCATCGTCAGCACCCGGTCGACGCCGACCGCCTCCAGGCATTTGGCCACGATCCGCGCCGTGATCGGCTCGCGCGGGGCCGACTTCTTGTCCTGACGCGCGTACCCGTACCAGGGCATCACGGCGATGATCCGGTGGGCGGAGGCGCCCTGGGCGGCGTCGATCATCGCCAGCAGCTCGACCAGCGAGTCGTTCGGGGTCAGGTGGGTGCGCTCGTTGCCGCAGGTCGACTGGACGAGGAAGACGTCGGCGCCGCGGATCGACTCCTCGTAGCGGCAGTAGACCTCGCCGTCGGCGAACGTCTTCAGGGTCACGTTGCCGAGGTCGATTTCGAGTTTCCCGGCGATCTTCGAAGCCAGTTCGCCGGAGGCGCGCCCGCCGAAGACCATCATCCGCTTCTCGTAGGCGTGGGGGATCGCCGAAACCGCCACAGGCCCCTCCTCGAGCGTGCTCACGTGTCCTGCTCCTCTCGCATCTTCGCCGCCTTGTCTGCCGCGTAGCCGTCGATATTGCGTTGCGCGTTCTCACTGACCGCAAGCGCCCCTTCGGGGACGTCGTCCTTGATCACCGCGCCGGCGCCAGTGTAAGCGGAGTCGCCGACCTCCACCGGGGCGACCAGCATCGTGTCGACGCCGATCCGCACGTCGCGACCGACGGTAGTCCGGTGCTTGCGGAAACCGTCGTAGTTGGCGGTGATCGTGCCGGCGCCGAGGTTGGCGCCCGCGCCGATGTCGGCGTCGCCGATGTAGGACAGATGGGGGACCTTGGCCCCCTTGCCGACGCGGGAGTTCTTGATCTCAACCGAGGCGCCCGCCTTCGAGCCCGCCTCCATCACCGTGCCCGGCCGCAGGTAGGCGAACGGGCCGATCGCGGCGCCGTCGCCGATCTTCGCGCCTTCGACGTGGGAGCGGACGACGGCGGCCTCGGCGCCGATCTCGGTGTCGACGACGGTCGTGTGCGGGCCGACGACGGTGCGCCCACCCACGGCGGTCGCCCCGAGCAGGCTGGTGCCGGGCTCGATCCGGGCGTCCTGGCCGATCTCGACCCCGGCGTCGATCCAGGTCGAGGCGGGGTCGACCACGGTCACTCCGGCGAGCATGTGGGCCTCGAGCAGGCGGCGGCGCGCCTCGGCCTCAACCGCGGCGAGGTCGACCCGGTTGTTGACCCCCATCGTCACCGCGAGGTCGTCGGCGAGGTAGGCGCCGACGGAGAGGCCCGCCGCGCGCAGCGCCGGGAAGACGTCGGGCAGGTAGTACTCGCCCTGGGCGTTGTCGTTGGAGAGGCCGGCGAGGGCGCTCGCCAGCGGCGCCGCCTCGAAGGCGTAGGTGCCGGCGTTGATCTCGCGGATCGCCAGCTGGGACGCGTCGGCGTCGCCGGCGGCTTTCGCCTCGACCACCTTCTCCACCGAGCCGTCCGCGAGGCGGACGACGCGGCCGTAGGCGGCGGGACGCCCGAGCTCGATCGTCAGCATCGTCGCCGCCGCCCCCGACTCCTCGTGCGCGCCCAACAACGCCGCAATCGTGGTCGTGGAGATCAGCGGCACGTCGCCGGAGAGGACAAGGACGGTCTCCGCCGCCTCGATCAGCGGCAGGGCCGCGCGGATCGCGCCGCCGGTCCCGTCCGGGCGAGGCTGCTTGACCGTCTCCACCCCCTCGGGAAGCCCGGCGGAGATGTCGCGGCCGGGCGAGACGATCACCGCCACCCGCCCCGCCCCGGCCTCGCGCGCGGCCAGGATCGGCCAGGCGACCATCGGCCGCCCGCAGACGGGGTGCAGCATCTTCGGCGTCGAGGAGCGCATCCGCGTTCCCTCGCCGGCCGCCATGACCAGGACCAAGGGTGGTGCCACTGCCCTCAGATTATTGGCGCGGGAACGCCGGCGTCGGCGTCAGGAGGGGCTGGCGAAATTCGTGTGTGCGACTGGCGAGCGCCGGACCGAGCGGAGCAAGGACGCAGGGAGGCCGAATAGCAGCGCTATTTGGCCGACCGAGGACGCCGAGCCGCGACGCGTCCGCCGCCGCCAGGCGTACGCAGGAATTTCGCCAGGCCCTCCTAGTAGGCGTCGCGCGAAACTTCTTTGCCGACCGCCGCGACCGAGATCAGCGTCCAGCCGAGGAAGATCAGGTCGATGCCGACCAGCAGGCCGATCGCCCAGTCGGCGCTGGAGGGGAACTTGACCAGCACCAGGATGCCGATGATCAGGCCGCAGATGCCGCTCAAGCCGACCCAGCCGGCGTTCGGCGTGCCGCGGCCGAGGAAGGCGACGACGATCCGGGTCAGCCCCATCAGCAGGAAGTAGATCCCCAGCACCAGGGTCAGGGTGAGGGTGCCGTTGTGCGGTTCGACGATCAGCCAGAGGCCGACGACGAAGGTCAGGAGCGCCCAGGCCAACCGCGCCAGGAAGCTGCCGACGCCGTGCGCGGCGAAGGCCGCGGCGGCGAGGAAGGCGCTGACGACGACGAGGACGATGCCGATGAAGATCGCGGTGCCGAGGGAGAAGATCTCCGGCAGGATGATCGCGACGACGCCGATGCAGATGGCGACGATGCCGATCGTGCGCAGCGCCCGCCAGGTCTGGGCCAGGCCTTCGCGCACCTCGGGGTCGAGCGATGCTCCTCCGTACTCCATGGTCAGGGTCTCTATTCCGGGGGAAGGACTCGAACCCTCTCTTCCAGGACCAAAACCTGGCGTGCTGGCCGATTACACCACCCCGGATAGGGGGTCGCAGCGTAGCGCCAGCGGGTGCGTTCGCAGTTCCCCACAACTGTTGTGGGGAACTGCGAACGCACCCGCTGGGGCGCTCAGTCTTCGCCGGCGCGGGCGACCTTGCCGCCGCCGGCGCCCGGCTCCGAGGCCGGGCCGCGGGGCGAGGAGATGCCGAGGACGCGCATCGCTTTGAGGCCGAGGCCGAGCTTCTCGCGGCCCTCGGTCGAGGAGACGTCGTGGCCGCAGAGCTCGCGCACCCGCTCGAGGCGATAGCGGACCGTGTGGCGGTGGGTGAAGAGCTGTTTGGCGGTGGCGGCGACGTTGGCGTCGTTGTCGAGGTAGGCCTCGACCGTGAGCACCAGCTCGGTCTCGTACTGCTCGTCGTAGTCGGCGAGCGGCTGGATCGTCTCGGCGTAGAAGCGTTCGAGCTCGCCGGGGTCGTCGCTCATCGCCGGCAGCAGCAGGCGGTAGGCGCCGGTGTCCTCGAAGGCGAGCAGCGGCCGGCCCTCGGCCTCGCCGACGTTGACCGCGAGGCGCGCCTCCGAGCCCGCCCGGTAGAGGTCGACCGGGTCGGCGGACCTGCGGCTGCGGCCGATCGTGAGGTGAAAGCCCGAGAGGCTGTCGGCGAGCTCGCGGGCGAGCCCGGCGGCGGCGCGGGCGAGCCGCTCGTCGTCCTCGGCGGGGACGATCACCGCCACCTCGGCGGCGGGCTCGGCGTCCTCTGTGGCGGCGAGGGCGCCGGGCGCGAGCGAGCGCAGGGCGCGCAAGGTGAGGGTGAGGACGCGGCCCCGCCACTCCCCCGTCTGCGCCGCACGCGGCGAGGCGCGGAGGACGAGGACGCCGGCGCCGCGGTCGAGGTCGGCACCCAGCTCGGCGCCGCGGGCGACGATGTCGCCGCGATCGGTGACCTTGCGCGAGAGGACGTCGGACACGAAGGCGCCGGCGACCTCCTCGCTCGCCCACTCGGGGGCGCGCGAGCGCTCCAGCTCCAGCGCCAGCAGCGTGGTCACCATGCGGGCGATCGCGGGCGCGGGCGGCGCCTTGGCGCGGTAGCGGAGCTCGCCGACCGTGGCGTCGGCGACGCGCAGGTCGACCACGGTCACCCCCTCGCCGCCCGAGAGCAACCGCTCCTCCTGGTCGGGCGAGGCGCCGGCGACGGCGAGCACCGCGCTCGAGCGGTCGATCAGGGCCACACTGGCGTCGAGCAGCCGCGCTGCGGCGCGCGCCACCGCAGGCAGCCCGGCCCCCGATTCCACCGCCTCGGAGAGCGCCTCGAGCAGCGTCGGATCTTCAGCAGCCATCCGGGTTTCAGCCTCGTCGGAGGTTGCGTTCACCGCCCCATTATCCCGACCCCGCCCCATCCAGCCAGGCCCGACGCGAATCCATCACCGCCCCCCGGCGCTCACCCGTAGCCCGATTTCGGGGGAGACCCGCCGGAACGTCCCCGCTGTTGTTCCGCCGGGTCTCCCCCGGAAGCGGGCTCCCCGGAGGAGGCTCGCTCAGGTGATGAATTCGTGGATTTCGGGCCAGTATTTGACGACCACCAGCCCGATCACGACGCCGCCGACGATCAGCGCCGCCAAGACGAAGAGCGAGAGCGTCCCGGCCGCCGCCTTTTCCCAGAGCCGGCTCGAGCCGCTGAGCGCCGGGCTGAGGATCAGGGTGACGAAGGTGATCAGGCAGATCAGCGCGGCGATCCCGAAGAGCACGTACTGATGCCCGATCTTGGCGATGGCGAAGGGGATCACTGGCGGGGATTGTGGCGCAATTGGCCGACGACGAGGCCGATCGCGGCGCAGATCGAGAAACAGGCGGCGCCGAGCGCCCAGCCGGCGCTGACGTCGGAGAGGTAGTGGACGTCGAGGTAGACGCGGGAGAGGCCGACCAGCACGGTGAGGGCGATCCCGCTGACGACGACCAGCGTCGCCCGCGCCATCCCCGGTCGCAGCCGCACGACGATCGTCGTCGCCAGCCAGACGTAGATCACCGAGTGGGCGGCGTGGCCGCTGGGGAAGGAGGAGCCGTGGGTGGCGACGAGCGGATCGGGCGGGCGCGGACGGCCGACCGCCGCCTTGATCTCACTGAAGCCGACCTGGATCAGGACCATCCCGGCAAGCAGGACGCAGACCTCGGTCCAGCGCCGGCGCCAGGCGAGCGCCGCGGCGCAGATCGCGGTCAACGGCCAGACGAAGGCGCCCGCGCCAAGGAAGGTGACGACCTTGGAGACGGTGGTCATGAAGCCGCAGCGGAGTGCTTCGGCGACCTGGCGGGCGGTTTCGTCGCCGGGGGTCGGGCCGGGATCGCGGCCGACGACGACGGTGTAGGCGACCAGGACGAAGAGGGCGACGGCGAGGACCGCCAGCAGCGAGGTGACTTCGAGGCCGAAAGCGCCGCCCGGGGTGAGGCGGTCGCCGATCAGGCGCAGGCCGGCCTCGTGGCGCCGGGCGAAGGCGACGATCCAGCGGGTCGCGGCGTGCTCGTCCATCCAGCGGACCGCCTCGCGACGGTTCTCGGCGACGCGGAGGAAGCGCACCGCCCAGATCACCCCGACCACGACGACGATCAGCGCGCCGAGGATGACGGCGCCTTTGCCCGCGTACTTGATCGCGGTGTCGATCGAGCGCGAGAAGACGTAGCCGACGACGATCGTGGCGCTCACCCAGATCCCGCAGCCGAGCACGCTGTAGGGGAAGAACTGGCGGAAGCGCATGCCGGAGCTGCCGGCGATGAAGGGGGCGAAGGCGCGGACGAAGCCGACGAAGCGGCCGAGGAAGATGGTTTTGCCGCCGTGGCGGGAGAAGAAGTCCTCGACCTGCTCGAGGCGCTCGTGGCCGAAACCGAAGCGGGGGCCGTGCCGGAGCAGGAAATCGCGGCCGAGCCGGCGACCGAGGAAGAAGCTGGTGGCGTCGCCGGCGCAGGCGCAGAACCAGGCGATCGCGATCGTGAGGTAGACGTCGATCGAGCCCTGCCCGGCGACGGCGCCGCCGAGCAGCATCACCGTCTCGCCGGGGGCGACGAGGCCGATGAAGGCGCCGGTCTCGGCGAAGGCGAAGAAACCGACCAGCGCGTAGGTCCAGGCGCCGAGCGCGTTGGCGACGTCCTCGAGGATCTTCTCCAGGTCGAGGACTTGGGTGAAGAGGTAGTAGGCGATGCCGATCGCGATGGCGATGGCGAGGCGCGAGGCCCACTTGCGCTGGGTAGGGGTGCCGGGGAGCTTCACTCTTGTGCTCCGGGGGGCGGTGGCCCCGTAACGCCCTCGGGACGCGCCTGCGGCGCTGAGTGTCCCGAGGACATCACGGCGCCACCGCCTTCGGGCCGGCTCTACAGATGATGCTGTCGCCTCGATCGAGCTCCGCGGCCGCGCGCTCCGCCTCCCTAAGACTGGGAAAGAGGCCCACCGCCGTCGGGCCGGAGCCACTCAAGAAAACGGCGCCGGCGTCGGTGCGGCGGAGGGCGTCGAGGGCGGTGCCGATGTCGGGACGGAGGGAGCGGGCGGCGGGCTCGAGGTCGTTGACGAGGAGATCGGTGTAGGCGAGCGGCGAGGCGCCCGCCCCGGCGGCGGCGCGCAGCTCGGCGGCGATCCGCTCGAGCTCCGCCTCGTCGCGGCCGAGCCCGAGCCGATCGGCCTCGTCGAAGACGGCCTTGGTCGAGAGCCCGCCGCCACCTGGCAGCAACAGCGCCGCGTGCTCGGCCGGCGCCGGCAGCGGCTCGACCCTCTCCCCCGCCCCCCGCACCAGCGCCAGCGCCGGCCGCAGCTGCGAAGGCACGTCGGCGCCCAGTTCGGCGGCGATCGCGGGCAGATCGATGGCCCCCCGCGGTGCGTTCGCAGTTCCCCACACATAGTGTGGGGAACTGCGAACGCACCCGGGAGGGCGCGCGGCGAGGCGGAGGACCGCGGCGGCGTCGGCGGAGCCGCCGCCGAGGCCCGCCGCGACCGGGGTGCGCTTCTCGATCTCGATCCGCAACGGCGGGGCGTCCCAGCCGTGCTCGCGCAGGGCAGCCAGGGCGCGGGCGGCGAGGTTCTCCTCCTCTACCCCGGGGCAGATCACCTCGTCCTCGTCGGCCTCCTCGATCCGGATCAAGTCGGCGAGCGCGAGCGGCTCGAACAGCGAGCAGAGCTCGTGCAGGCCGTCGGTGCGGGCGCGGCCGAGGTAGAGGCCGAGGTTCAGCTTGGCGGGTGCGTGGACGAGCATCGGCGCGGCGCGGTCGGGGGTCGGGTCGGGCATCGGGGTGAGGTCAGCTTCCACTCGCCGGCGGGTTTCCCCGCTGGAGGATCGCGGAGAGGGCGGCAAACTGCGCCGGGGCGAGGCGCTCGGCACGGGCGTCCTCGGGCAGCCCGATCTCGGCCAGCGCCGCCCGGGCGGCCGCGCGCGGCTTCGGCACCCCGCGCAGGCCGGCGATCTCCAGCGAGCGGGCCAGGGTTTTGCGGCGGTGGGCGAAGGCGGCGCGGATCAGCTCGCGGGTCGCGAGGTCGGCGCCGGGCCCGGTGCGGCGCAGGCGCAGGATCGCCGAGTCGACCCGCGGGCGCGGCTTGAACACCGCCGGGTCGACCTTGCGCGTCAGCTCCACCTCGCAGGCGAGCTGGGCGACGGCGCTTGGCGCCCCGTAGGTGCGGTTGCCGGGCGCGGCGCGGAAGCGCTCGGCGATCTCCAGCTGCACCATCACGGTCCAGGCCTCGATGCTCGGCAGCGCGGCGATCGTGCGCAGGATCACCGGCGTCGCCACCGAGTAGGGCAGGTTGGCGACCATCGCGTTCGGCGCCGGGTCGAGCGCGCCGAGGTCGAGCCTCACCGCGTCGCCCCAGTGCAGGGTGACGTTGGGAAGTGCCGCGATCGGCGCCAGCGCCGCCTCCAGACCGCGGTCGATCTCCACCGTGTGCAGGCGGGCGACCCGCGTCGCCAGGCGCTCGCTCAAGACCCCTTCGCCGGCGCCGACCTCCAGCACCACGTCGTCCGGGCCCACCCCCGAGTCGCGGACGATCGCGTCGAGCAGGTTCGGGTCGGCGAGGAAGTTCTGGCCCAAAGAACGAGGACTACGTCCCCTCTCCGCTCGCGGAGTCATCAGATATGGACGCTCGCTCCGACGGGACTCGCAGCCACGGCGCCGCTACCAGCCGAAGAGCGCCTGGGCGTTGGCCTCGATCGTCCGCTCCAGCTCCGCGAGCGAGACGCCGCGCTCGGCGGCGACGACCTCTGCGGTGGCGACCACGTTGGCGGGCTCGTTGCGTTCCTTGCGGCGCACCTGCGGGGTGAGGAAGGGGGCGTCGGTCTCGACCAGGATGCGGTCCTCGGGCACCTTCGCGGCGGCGAAGCGGAGGTCGGCCGAGCGCGGGTAGGTGACGTTGCCGGCGAACGAGCAGTACCAGCCGCGCTCGGCGGCCTCTGCCACCTTCTGCGGCGCCGAGAAGCAGTGCAGGATCACGGTGGCGCCGGCGGCGCGGGCATCGAGGGTGTCGAAGATCTCGTCGATCGCGGCGCTCTCGCCGTCCACGTCGCGGGCGTGGATCACGATCGGCAGATCGAGGTCGATCGCGACCTCGATCTGACCGGCGAAGGCGCGCCGCTGGTCAGCGGGCGAGGCGGTGTCGCGGTAGAAGTCGAGTCCGGTCTCACCGATCGCCCGCACGTTCGGGTGGGCCCCGAGGTCGGCCAAAGCCGCCTGGGCGACGTCATCGAAGCCGGCCGCGTCGTTCGGGTGGCGGCCGACCGCGGCGTAGACCCCCTCGTTCGTCTCCGTCACCGCGACGACCTCGTCGTTCGTCATCTCGTCGAGGCCCACGTTGAGCATCCGGTCGACCCCGGCAGCGGCCGCGGCCTCGAGCAGCTCGGCGATCGGCTTCTCGCAGAGGAAGAGGTGGGTGTGGGAATCGATCACCCGCCCCAGCCTAGCCGGCCGGGCACCGCCGACGGCTGAAGCTCGACCGGGAGGGCGCGAGATGTCGTTTCACGGCTCGGTGTGGGCGGGGGAGCCGGCGCCCGGGGCAGGGTGCGGGACGGCGGAGTTCGGGCCTGAGGAATCGGAGCCCAGGCGTCCCGGGCGTCCCGGAGGCGACCCGGGCAGGCTGTGGCCGCCTCCGGGACGCCCGGGACGGGAGGTCTTCAGGAGGGACTGGCGCAGGGACGGGTGCGTGGCGGGGGGAACCCGGGGATCCCCGCCGGATCATGGTCGGTCCGTGACGAAGCCCCCACGATCGCAGGGAAGGCGTATGCCTTCCTACGAGGGTTCCGGCCCCTCTTTTCGCGCTGAGTGAATTCTCCACGCCATACGGTGGAGAACTCACCCGGCGCGTCATGGACCGTGGAGGAGGCGTGGGACCCGTGACGTCTCCCTCAC
>JAFDWF010000224.1 GCA_018268575.1 Actinomycetota bacterium | reverse complement strand
AGATGATCGTCGGGCGGCGTCCTCGGTCGCCTGAGTAGCGCTGCTACTCAGGCTCCCTGCGTCCTTGCCCGCCGACCCCTGAGTCTCGCCAGAACCCTGGCAACGTTGCCGGTCACACCACTAGACGACCGAGGGTTGGGCCGAGATAGGTCTGGAAAGCGGCGCCGGTGAGCCGGATCGGGCTGCCGCCCAGGACCGGCGCCCGAAGCGAGCCCGTCCAGCTCGGCCGACCGTCGGCGCCGGGCCGGTAGACACCGCGGCCGCTGAACGGCGCCGGAGGTTCGACCCGGGCGGTCCCGGTGCCGAGGTTCCATTCGAAGGCGCGCGCTCCGCCGAGGACCTGGGCACCGCGCTCGATCGTCATCCCTTCCCGACGTTCGGCGCGGAAGGCGCTGAAGTCGCCCCGCACGCCCGCCTCGCCGTTGGTGGTGGAGAAGTAGAGGAATCGACCCGGCAATCCCCGGCCGGTCGAGGCGACGAGCTCGGCCCCGGTTTCGGCGATCGGCGCGATCCGGTTCGCCGCCGCCCTCGACCTCGCCCTGCTCCGCCGCGGACCGTCGGCGCAATCCGAGCGCGGTCGGGTCTGGAACCAGCCTCGGGCCCGGTGGGCATCGACGTCGGCGTAGTCATGCTCGCCCCGGAACTCGATCGTGCCGCGGAAGCTGCCTCGCTGCCAGCCCTCGTCACCCCCGCATCCGAGCGCGCCTTCGCCGGCGCCGGGCGTGAACCTGAGGTCGAGCTCCCCAAGCCGGCCGAAGCGGGCGGCCACGGTCCCCGGCCCGACCTTCGCGCCGTCGTAGTAGTAGGCGACCTCGCCGTGACGGTCGAGCAGCAGGCGGATCCCGTGCTTGCCGAGCCCGCCCCGCCCCTGGATCGCGAATCCGCCCGCGTGCAGGTAGAAGAGGAACCCGCGTCGCGGCCCTGCCGCCCCCGCACCGGGGACGGCAGCGGTCAACGCCGCCACGAGGACGGAGGCGATCACGAGAGTGCGGCGCATCCCAGCCGAACAATACGCTGGGCCGCCGTGCCTCTGATCGACGACTACGATGGCTTCCTGGTCGACCTCGACGGCGTGGTCTGGACCGGCCGCGAGCCGGTGCCGGGCTCGCCGGAGGCGCTGGCGGCGATGCTCGCCGCGGGCAAGGAGGTCGTCTTCGTCACCAACAACCCGAGCAAACCGGCGGAGGCCTACGCCAAGCGACTGCAGGGCTACGGGGTCGAGACGACGCCCGACCGGATCGTCACCGCCGGGATCGTCGTCGCCAAGCTCGCCGCCGAGGCGGCGGGGCCGGGCGGCGGGGCGCTCGTCCTCGGCTACGAGCCGCTGCAAGAACTGATCGCCGCAACGGGGATGCGCGTGGTCGACGTCGAGGAAGCGACCGAGGCCAAGGTGGTCGTCGTCTCCGGCTTCGTGACATTCACCTACGAGCACCTGCGCGGGGCGAAGTTCGCCCTCGATGCGGGCGCGGCGCTGGTCGCCACCAGCCACGACGCGACGATGCCGATGCCGGGCGGCGAGTGGCCGGGGACCGGCGCGATCCTCGCCGCGGTCGAGGTCGCCTCCGGGAGGAAGGCGGAGATCGCGGGCAAGCCCGAGCGCCACCTCTTCGACCTGGCGCTCTCGAAGATCCCCGACGCCAAACGGGTGGCGATGATCGGCGACCGCCTCTCCTCCGACATCGCCGGCGGCCACGCGGCCGGCCTCGACACGATCCTCGTCCTCAGCGGCACCAGCGGGTCGGGCGGCTCCGAGGACCCGGAGACGGCAGCGGTGAAGCCGGACCTGATCGTGGCGAATCTCGCGGCGTTGGTGTGAGGCAAGGGTTCGGGTGGAGACGGCGCGTTCGTCACAGGGATGCCACGTCCCTTACCTGTGCATCGGCCCAGGCGGCGGCCTCGTCCCTACCGCGCCGCCACCAACAGCGTCTGCAGCGCGCGGCCGATCCGGCCGCGCTCGTCGCTCAGCACCGACTCGGCCGTCGCGTTGCCGCGGACCCGCGGCAGGGTCACCGCGTCGACGCAGACCCACTCGCCCTCCGGTAACCGCTCCAGCTGCACGGTGAGGTCGACGTTGACGAAGAGGAAGCGGCGGAAGTCGACCGCCCCGCTGATCCCGTTGCCGACGTCGGCGGCGATCAGCGTCCGCTCCAGCGGCGAGGGCTCCTCGTCCTCGACCAGCGGGTGGCGCATCCGCAGCCAGGCGGTCGCGGGACCGAGCTCGAGGAACGATCCGGAGCTGAAGCGCAGCTCCATCGCCGTGTGGTAGCCGACGTCGTGGCCACTGGGCAGGAAGGAGGTCGGCCCGGACTCGCTCGGCAGCGATGGCCCGGCTCCGATCGCGGTCGCCTCCTCGGGCAGCTCGACCGGCGCCGTCCGCAGGCGCCAGGCGCGCGCCATCATCAGCACCTCGCCCGCGACCCGCAGCTCGGCCTCCAGCATCTGCACCCGCCGCCCCGGCCGCACGATCCGCGCCTCGACCGCGACCGGCGCGATCGGGATCGACCGCAGGATCTCGAAGGTGACCCGGCAGACCTGGAAGTCCTCCGCTTCCGGCAGCGCTTCCAGCGCCCGCCCGACCAGCGCCGCCGGCGGCCCGGCGTGCTGCGCCCCGGGGTCCCAGGGCCCGCGGGTCAGCTCGGTCGCGACGAACCCCCCGCCGTCGCGCTCATAGAAGGCCTCCACGCCGCCATCCTACGGGCGCGGCGTTCGCAGTTACCCACAACTATTGTGGGTAACTGCGAACGCGCTTTGGCTCAGCACCGATGGCTGCCGAAGTCCTGGGTCCAGACCGCGGCGCCTTCGTTCCCTTCCAGCTCGCCGACCCGCAGCCCGATCCCGATTTCCCTGTAGGGGCCGAGGATGTTGGCGTGGTGCTCGGGCGATTCGAGCCAGGCGGTGAAGATCGTGCGCACGGTCGAGAGCGTGCCTGTGCCCCAGGCGATGTTCTCGGCCGCCTTCCAGCAGCCGCGCAGGTAGCCGTAGCGCTGGTCCCAGTAGGTGAAGGGGCGCCCGCACGCTTCGTGGCTGAACTGATCGCAGCCGATGATGTCGATCGACTTCTGTTCGGCGGCGTGGCCGAGCTGGGTCGAGACGCGCAGCGGCCGCAGCCCGTTGACCGAGCGGGCAAAGTTGGTCAGGCAGAGCATCGCTTCGACCTGCTCCGCGGCGGCGAGTTCAGGATCGGCCTGATTGGGGCACACTTCTTCGGGGGCCAGTTCCCCAGACCCGAAGATGCCCCGAGCGCTCGCCGCCGAGGCGCAGGACATCGAGGTGACCACGGCGAGCAGGACAAGCGGCAGCAGTCTCTTCATCCCGGGTCTGGTCGGCGCGCAGGTAAGAAGTTCGTAAGAAAGAGGGCGTACTCTGGACTCAGAGACGAAAGGAGAATGGACGCAATGGCCACGAAAGTTGTGAAAAGTGATGAGCAGTGGCGGCAGGAGCTGACTCCGGAGCAGTACGAGGTCACCCGCAAGTCGGGGACCGAGCGCGCCTTCACCGGCCCCTACGTGAACGAGAAGGGCGAAGGGACGTACAGGTGCGTCGGCTGTGGGACCGAGCTCTTCAGCTCCGGCACCAAGTTCGAGTCGGGCACCGGCTGGCCGAGCTTCACCGAGCCGGCGAACCTCGAGCACGTCGAACTGCGCCCCGACAACAGCCTCCTGATGCGCCGCACCGAGGTCGTCTGCAAGACCTGCGACGCCCACCTCGGGCACGTCTTCGAGGACGGACCGGTCGAGCAGGGCGGGCTGCGCTACTGCATCAACGGTTGCGCGCTGGACTTCAAGCCCGACCCCGGTAAGAGCTAGGCCTGACCCCCGGCCCCGAGATAGCTGAACTTGACGGCCAGCGCGACCGCCTCGGTCCGGGTGTCCACCTCGAGCTTGGCGATCGCGTTGCGCACGTGGGTGTGAACGGTCGCCGGGCTCAGCTGTAGCCGCTCGGCGATCTCTTTCACCCGCAGCCCCTCGGCCAGCAGCTCGAGGATCTGCCGCTCGCGCGGCGAGAGCTCGAGCAGTTTCTCGACCTCGGAGGGCTTGCCGCCGGCGAAGTCGCCGCCGAGGAAGGTGCCGCCGCCGGTCACCGCCTTGACCGCTTTGGCGATGTCCTCGGCGGGCGCCGACTTCAGCACGTAGCCCGAAGCCCCGGCGCGCAGCGCCAGCGCCAGCAGGTCGGGCTGGGCATGGGCGGTGAAGATGATGACCTTGGTCCGCGGGCGGACCTTCAGCACCTCGCGGGTCGCCTCGATCCCGTCGCGCTTCGGCAGCTCAACGTCGATGATCAGCACGTCTGGTTCGAGCTCCTTGACCACGTCGACCACATCGCGACCGTTGCCTGCCTCGCCGACGATCTCGACGATGCTCGAATCGGCCATCCGGGCCTTGATCGCGTCACGGACGATCTCGTGGTCGTCGCAGAGGACGACCCGCCTTGCCTCACGAACGGTGGCGTTCATCGCGAGGGAATTCTTTCAGGGCAGCCGTATCGATGCAAAGTTTTAGGTAGTGAGAAGCTGCCGTCCGCTTCTTGCCGGTTCTCGATCAAGGCGATGATCGTCCTTCCGACCGCCGTGGCGGTCCCGTTCAGCGTGTGTACCGCCTCCGGGGATTCGCCGTCCCCGGGCCGATACCTACAACCGAGGCGGCGAGCCTGGTAATCCGTCGTATTCGAGCAGGAGGTGACCTCCCGGAACCGCCTCTGGGACGGGATCCAGGCCTCGCAGTCGTACTTCTTCGCCGCCGGGGCGCCGAGGTCGCCGACGGCGATGTTGACCACCCGGAAGGGGATCTCCAGCTCGCCGAGGATCCGTTCCTCGATCGCGAGCAGCCGCTCGTGCTCCTCCTGCGACCGCGACGGCTCGACGAACGAGAACATCTCCACCTTGTCGAACTGGTGGACGCGGAAGATGCCGCGGGTGTCGCGGCCGGCGGCGCCCGCCTCGCGGCGGAAGCAGGTCGAGAAGGCGCAGTAGCGCAACGGCAGCTCGGCCGCGTCGAGGATCTGGTCGGCGTGCAGCCCGGCCAGGGCGACCTCCGAGGTGCCGGTGAGGAAGAGCTCGTCCTTCTCGATCTCATAGGTCTGCTCGCGCGCCTCGGGGAAGAAGCCGGTCCCCGACATCGCCTCTTCGCGGACCAGCACCGGCGGCACCACCGGCTCGTGGCCCTCGGCGCGGACGGTGTCGATCGCGAAGCGGACCAGCGCCAGCTCGAGCAGGACCAGGTCCCCCTTCAGGTAGGCGAAGCGCGAGCCGGAGAGGCGCGCCGCCGCCTCCATGTCGATCAGGCCCAGGTCGGCGCCGATCTCCAGGTGGTCGCGCGGCTCGAAGTCGAACTGCGGCGGCTCGCCGACCTCGCGGATCACCACCGCGTCGTCCTCGGCCATCCCGTCGGGGGCGTCGTCGTCGGGGATGTTGGGCAGCGCCAGGGTCAGCTCGCGGAGGCCGCCCTCGATCGCCTCCAGCTCCGCCTTGCCGGCGTCGATCGTCTCCTTCAGCTTGCCGACCGCGGCGATCTCGGCGTCGGCGTCGGCGCCCTCGCGCTTGAGCTCGCCGATCCGCTTGGAGAGGACGTTGCGCTCCGCCTGGGCGTCCTCGACCGTCGGCAGCAGCTCGCGCCGGCGCGCGTCCAAGGCGAGCAGCTCGTCGACCTCGCCGCCCGCGCCACGGCGCGCCAAAGCCGCCTTCACCCGCTCGGGGTCGGAGCGGAGCAGCTTCAGGTCGAGCATCGAGCTCCTAGATGGTCGATTCGGTGGCAGGGTGCGTCCGGGGGCGCATCCGGCCAAGCGGATCAAGGACGCAGGGCGCAGCCTTTGCCGGTGGGCAAAGGCAAGTCCGAGGACGCCGATACGCGCAGCGTGCCGGAGGCGTCATCCGGGCGTGCCATGTCGCCGGATCGACCATCTCACGGTTCGGAGGGACCGGACTTCTGGCCGGGGCGCGGCGAGTTTTCCGCCGCTTCGCCGGCGTATTTCGAGACGAACTTCGCCACCTCTTCGGCTTCCTTGCCGACGATGATGTTCTGCGGCATGATCGCGCCCGAGAAGCCGCCGTTCTGGATTGCGAAGAGCACGTCGTTGTAGCTCTCTTCACGCTGGTCCAGGTTCGGACCCTGGGTGCGCTCGCCGCGGTTGCCGCTGCCCTGGGTGCCGGCGGCACCCAACGTGTGGCAGCCGGAGCAGTGCTGGGCGAAGATCACCGACCCGTTGTAGTCGGGGTTGCTCTGCTTGACCGCGAGGCCTTCTTCGCCGTACCCGCAGGCGGAGATGCCGAGGGCGGCGGCGATCACCGCGGCTATCAAGATCATCGCTTTCGGACGCACGCGGCGCGGATCATATTGTTTGGCGCCGATCACGAGCTTCCGCCGCCGCGAGGAGCCGAGCCGGTCGACCTCAAACCGCGCCGGCAAGGCCTTCCGGCAGCCCGGCGAGGCCGAGTATGCGGGGCACGTAGAAGTCGGCGACCGCGTCGAGGTCGAGCCTGCCCGCCGGCCGGTACCAGTGCCAGACGCTGTTGTGGAGGCCGATCACCGCGCGGGCGAGGAGGTCGGGATCGGTGCGCGGGATCGCCCCCTCCTCCATCCCGGCGGCGAGCAGGTCCCGCCACCCGGCCTCGTACTCCTTGACCAGGGAGAAGGCGAGTTTGCGGGCCTCCTCCTCGCGCGGGGCGGGGCGCCGGTGGCGAACCAGGCCCTGCTCGGCGACCAGCACCCGCGCCCGCAGCACCTCTCGGTCGCTGCGCACGAAGCTGCCCCGCACGAGGGCCGGGAAGGCGGTGGCGAAGTCGCCCTCGGTCAGCCGTAGGAACTCCGCCCGAGCGTCTTCGATCGCCTCGACCAGGATCTCGAAGAGGCACTGCTGCTTCGATTCGAAGTAGTGGTAGAGCGCCGTCGGGCCGAGCCCGACGGCCGCCGCCACGTCCGCCCACTTGGTGTCTTCGTAGCCGTCGTCACCGAAGTACTGCGTCGCCACCGCGACGATCTCGGCCCGCTTGTTGCGCGGCGAAGGTCGTGGTTCTATCCGCCCCTCGGCCCCACTGCCCGGCATCTGGCCCGCCTTTCAAAGTCCGGTTATCTCTGCGTCCGCCTCTCAGGACGCGCGCAACCCTACACGGGTATGTGACATGTTTCGCCGGCCCCATCGATGGCGTCCGCAATCGGCTCGGAGCCGTCCCCGCGTGCGACAATCGAGGCGATGAGCGCAGCCGAGCCCCCCGCCCCCTCGAACCGCTTCCAGGAGCCGGGCTGGTTCACGCGCAATGTCTTCAACAAAGCGATCGCCGGGCTGACGGCCCTCGGGGTCAGCGTCTACGGCTCCCGCGTGCTCGAAGTCAAGGGCCGCAAATCAGGCCATTGGCGGGCCACCCCGGTCAACCTGCTCGAGTTCGAGGGCACCCAGTACCTGGTCGCACCGCGCGGCAACACCCAGTGGGTGCGCAACATGCGCGCCGCGGGCGGCGGCCGGCTGAAGCTGGGCCGCAAGACCGAGGACTTCAAGGCGACCGAGGTGACCGGCGACCCCCAGGTCCCGATCCTCCGTGCCTACCTGAAGAAGTGGAAATGGGAGGTCGGCACCTTCTTCGACGGCGTCGGCCCCGACTCGAGCGACGAGCAACTCCTGGCGATCGCCCCCGAGCACCCGGTCTTCGAGATCGGGGACTGATTCGGCGAGGGTTCGGGCCTGAAGAATCGGGGCTCCGGCGTCCCGGGCGTCTCGGAGGCGACCCGGGCAGGCTGTGGCCGCCTCCGAGACGCCCGGGACGGGAGGTCTTGCGGGGGGAGCTTGCGCAGGGACGGTGCGTGGCGGGGAAGGGACGGTGCGTGGCGGGGGAGATCCGGTGCCGGGCCGAGATCCCGACGTCTCCGTGACGGGACGGAGGAATGCGACGTCTTCGTGACGAGGCCGACGAAAGACGCCACGAAGACCGTGCGATCCGCGCGGGTCCCGTCGGGGAGATGCATGATCCGGCGGGATCCCCGCCGGATCATGGTCGCTCCGTGACGAAGCCTCCACGATCGCAGGGAAGGTGTGAGCCTTCGCGGGGAGGTTCAGGGCCCATCTTCGCGCTGCGTGGTTTGACCCTGCCATGGCAGGGGGGTATAGGGGACGCCCGAACCCGGACGGGGAACCGACGGCAGTCGGTGGACCCAACGCCCCGATGCGTTGTGTATCGACGCCAAGGCGGGGACTATTTGAGCCGATTAGGGATTCGGATGAGAGGGGCGACCAACTGGCCACTCGACCCGGAGATGCATCCGGGCGGGCAGTTCAGTGTTCGTGGCTGATGCCTGCTGCGACCGCGACGACCTCACCGGTCAACGCGTTGGAAACGCGGTACTCGACCTGGTAATGGGCTCCGTCGAGGGTCGTCGCATCGCAGACGAACTGTTCCCCGTCTTCGGGTTCAGCGTCCTTCGGACAGACGACCCGCGGGACTTCTTCTCCGCTCTTGGATTCCACGATCCGACTGGTCATGTAACGGGGGTAGTGAGTGGTGATTCCTTCTCGGGTTTCTTCAGGAGCTTCAGATGCATGGGCGTACCCGCCCCCCGTTCGCTTCTCCTTGTCCTTCCTGCCAGCCATTTCTCCGTAGCAGGCTGCATGCCGCCTGACCGTATTCCTGGAAGCCGGTGTCCGTCACGACCGCATGTTCACCGCCGAGCTTGGTGAGATTGCATACGACTCCGCGCGACCCGCCCGATGGTTCCTGTTCTTCGGTGGTCCATCCTGCCTGCGAGTCTTCCCGGACGAAAGAAGCACATTGCGCCCTGGCGAAGGGCGCGGTCCATCGACGCCGCGGCCTCCTGGTCGGCCACAACCTGCCCTTCGACCTGTTCAGGATCGCGGTGGCGCACGAGCCCGCCCGAGGGCCGAACCCCTCGTTGCGAGGCGGCTTCACCGTCGCCGTCTCCCGTGACAAAGAGGCGCCGCGGGTCCAGGTGAAGCGGACCAGTCCCGGCGCGCCTTCTTCAGCCTGACCATCCCCTCCGGGGACCATGCGGAGGCGCGCAACCGTCGCCGCGGCGGCCGGGCGAGGAACCACCACGGCTACTTCCTCGACACCGCCACCCTCGGACAGGCGCTCCTCGGCGGGCGCCCGAGCCTTGAGCGGCTGTCGCTGGAGCTTCAGACCGAGAGGCGGAAGCATCTGCGGGACGATCACGGCAGGCTCTTGGAGGATTCCTACCTCGACTACATGCGAGACGATGTCGAGGTCACCTGGCAGTGCGCCGCGGCGCTGCGCGAACGCTACGCCGCGCTCGATCTCGCCAAACCCGTATGGAAGGTCTACAGCGAGGCGAGCATCGGCAAGGCCCACCTGGAGGAGATGGGCGTCCGGGGTTGGAACCGGGCCGAGTTCCCCGAGCCGTTGATCGCGGCGATCCTTGAGAGCTACCACGGCGGGCGCACCGAGTGCCGCATCCGCCGCACCGCGGTCCCCGGCGTCTACGTCGATTTCAAGAGCCAGTACCCGACCGCCTTCGCCCTCCAGGGTCTATGGCGCCTGGTGGTGGCGAGGAAGATCACCTGGCGGTGGGTGGAGCCTGCCGAGATCCAGGCCGTCCTCGACTCCGTGGACGTGGGGCAGGTGCTCGACCCGGCCTTCTGGAAGGGGCTCGGCGTCCTCGTCCAGGTCGCCCCCGACCGGGACCGCCTGCCGACCCGCGCGAGCTACCGCGGACAGGGCGACCGGGCGAGCTACAACGTCGCCGTCGCGCTCCGCAGCGGCGGCCCGCCGGTCTGGTTCACCCTCGCCGACTGCATCGCCTCGGCCCTCCACACCGGCCGGGCGCCGAGGGTGGTCCGCGCGATCGGCTTCGAGGCGGTCGGGGAACAGACGGGCCTCGAACCGATCGACGTCGGCGGGGAGGCGCGCTACCGGGTCGATCCATACGAGGACGACCTGATCAGGCGGTTGGTGGAGATGCGCACCGACGTCCGGGCCGAGCAGAGGGCCGCGGCCAAGGAAGACGACGCCGAGAAGGCCGCCCGGATGGAGGGGGTCCAGCTCGCGATGAAAGCGACGGCGAACTCGATCGCCTACGGCACCGGCATCGAGATCAACGTGATCGAGCGTCGGAAGCTCCAGACGGTGACGGTCCATCTCCCTGACGGCGGCTTCTACGGGGTCAAGGCCGAACGGACCGAGAAGCCGGGGAGCTACTTCAACCCTCTGCTGGCGACCCTCGTCACCGGCGGCGGCCGACTGCTGCTCGCCGCGGCGATGACGCTGGTCGCGGCGGCGGGCGGTGAGTACGCCTACTGCGACACCGACAGCCTCTTCATCGTCGCCACCCGATCCGGTGGGCTCGTGCCCTGCCGCGGAGGGTCCGGGCGCCTGCCCGACGGCGGCGAGGCGGTCCGGGCGCTGCCCTGGGGAACAGTCGATCGCATCGTCGGGAGGTTCGCGGCGCTCAATCCCTACGGGTCCGAGGCGACCGGCGGATCGATCCTCGAGGTCGAGGACGAGAACCTCGATCCCGACTCGGGTGAGAGGAGGGAGATCGAATGCTTCGCCATCGCCTCGAAGCGCGGCGCCCGCTTCGTCCGCGGCGCCGACGGGCGGCCCCTGCTGACCGGGAGGGTCGGCGCGCGGTCGCGCTCCGAGCACGGCCTCGGTCATCTCCAGCCGCCGACGACGAAGGACGGTGGAGGGGACTGGATGGACCGATGGTGGGAGCACCTGCTGTGTCTCGAACTCGGGGTCGAGGACGACCCTCCGGGCTGGTTCGACCAACCGGCGGTCGGACGGATCACGGTCACTTCGCCGCGCGAGGAGCGTGCCTTCCGCGACTACAACCGGGGTCGCAGCTACGACGGGCAGGTCAAGCCGTGGTCGTTCATGTCGGTGGCACACCCGACCGTGTCCGAGCGCGCCCGACCCGATGCCCCGCGGACCCTGATCGCGCCCTTCGAGCGCGACGCCGGACGGCGCCTGGAGATGGAGTGGATCGATCGCGGCGAGGTCGGCGGCGGCGCCTACCGCATCCGGGTCGACTCGTCGCCCGAGATCAGGGAGAGGAGCGTCGCCGTGCAGAGCTACGGCGACTACTTCGACGACTATCGACGCCATCCGGAGCGCAAGCTCGCCGACCCTGACGGCAGGCCGTGCCACCCGTGGTCACGAGGGCTCCTCGGACCCCGGCATGTGCGGCTGGGGGAACCCGGACGGATCGGCAAGGAGAGCAACCGGCTGGCCGAGACGGCGTTGCCGCTTGAGCTGGACGAGGGCGCGGTCGTGTCCTATGGGGATCCGCGAGTCTGCCGGAACTGCGGTGCGATCCTTGAGGGGAGGCAGCGGCTCTGGTGCTCGGAGGCGTGCAGGGTCAGGTGCCGGAGTCGAGCACCGACCCGACCCGCAACCGGCGGATCGGACACGGCCCGCGCGGGGGGCAATGAGGGTTGACAATGGATGATCCGGTCCTAGCTAGGAGCTTCGCCGGAGCCTGGCTTAGACACGGCCGCCCGCCCGGAGACACGGGGGCGGGAGGGCAAAATGTCGAACTCGCCGGCACCTGGGAGCGGATCGAGCGACTTCATGCTCAGCGCTTCGGCCGATGACGCAAGGGCCGATCTACGCTTTCACGGCGGGTCAGTGGCGGGCGTCCTGAACGCGCCGATTCAACTCTGCGATACGCCGATCGGCCAGTTCTCGGTCCTTCGCCGTTCGGCCCCTGAATCCCCGCACCCGGACGTGGCGACCGTCCTTGAATTTGATCTTCAGGGGTGGGAAATAGACCACGAACTTGAATTCAAATCCTTCGATCTCACGCCAGGCCCAATGCCTGCGACGGATGATGCCGCGCAGCGTTACGCCGTCCTTCTCCACGACGAGTCCGGCGCGGCCCGCCTGGAAGAAAAAGGCGGCGCCTCCGATCCACACCAATCCCGCCACCGGTCGGGCCGGCCCGTGCAGGTGATGCAGGCTAGTAACCAGCAGGAACAGACCTATGAGCCCGGCGACGAGTGCGAACAGCATCAGGCCGCTCTGTTCCCATTCGTTGAGGACCAACGGCTCACCTTCGGGAAGGATCGGCGGATCGTCCGTAGCAGCCTGCATGTGCGCTCCCGTCATCTGCCCTCCATGGCATGGACCCCCTCCAGAAACCAGCCAGGCAGTGAATTCACGACCCGGACAACGGTCGGCACATCGACTCCGGCGCGCGCCGCCGCATCCTCCAACAGCAGGCCCGGGAGGCCCGCGGCGATCGTGGTCAGGGTGCCCGTGAGATCCGCTCCGACCTGATCGAAGCAGGGGTCATTTTCGGAGTGGAGCCAGTTGCCCGAGAGCGCGAACGCTACTCCTAACCCGATACCCCCGACCTCCGGACAAGGCTCGAAGACCACGCAGCCAACTCCCACTGCGGGTCCCGTCGCGGGCGATTCCACGATTTCTTCAAGCCCTTCACCGATGCAGTCGACGACGTTGGGGACAGTCGTGGTGAACGGACCAATATTGACCGTTTCTTCGCAGGCCCGCCCGGTCCGATCGTAGAACCTGAGCGGATTGTCGCCGCCGTAGAGATAGGGCTGGCGCGTGGTTTCGACGGCGGGATCGCGGGTCATGAACTGCGCCGTCGCCGGATCGTAGAACCGGGCTCGCAGGTATTGCAGGCCGCTCTGCCCCAGCGTGTACTGACCGGCGTAGCCCAGCGCCGTCGTGGCGGTCCCGGTGTGCCCGGCCAGCCCGCCGTAAGGCGCGTACGTGAACGTCGCGACGGATTCCCCGGAGGCGTTGGTGAGGAGGCGCGTGCTGCCCAACTGATCGTGATGGAGATAGGTCGGCGCTTCTTCGGAGGAGATCTGCTCGAAGGGCATACCGCCCGGCCCGTAGAGATAGCTGTCGGCGCCGTCCGAGAGAAGCAGTCCGGGTGATTCGCTCAGGTCCCAGACGAGATGAGTCGTGCTCAGGCCGACCGTCCTCGACGCCATCAGGCCGTTTCCGTCATATCCGAACGATTCCGAGATCGCGGGCGTTTCGCCTTCTTCGGGCCGTTCGATCGCCGTCAGGTTCCCCGCCTGTGAGTATTTGTAGGTGGTCGCCGGTCCGCTGGAGGGGGTCCGTTTGGTCCGCTCGCCCTCTTTGTCGAACGCGAAGGTTGCGCCGGTCGCCGATTCGATCTGACTGCCTTTGTCGTAGGCGTTGGTGGTACCCGGCGCTTTGGTGATGTTGTCGGCGGCGTCGTATTCGTAGCTGTTGCCGCCCGCTTTCGTCAGCCGCTCGTTTTCGTCGTAGGAGAACGATTCTTCTTCGGCGCCGGGGAGCCCTTTGCTGATCAGCGATTCGAGCTGCCCGGCCGGATCGCGGCTGTAGGCCAGCGAGGCCAGCGTTTCGGCGCCCTTCTTCATCGTCACCGAGGCCATCCGATCGGCCCGGTCCCAACCGTATTCGTCCTTGTCGCCGGTGGCTACCGGGAAGGTCGTCGCGATCGGCTCCGAGTCGCGGTTGTAGGCAAAGGAGGTCGTATGGCCGAGCCAGTCGGTGACGCTTTCGAGGCGCCCAGCTTTGTCGTAGGCACGGCTGATCGATTTCCCGTTCGGATACGTGAGCCCGACCGGCTCGTCGGCGAGGTTGTATTCCCAGGCCACCGTTTCTCCGTGCCCGTTTTTGCTGTGGACCAGGCGACCGAGCTGGTCGTATTCCCAGGTGCTTTCGCCGGTCCCGTCTTTCATGCTCGTCAGCTCGCCGTCTTTGTCGTAGCCGAGGGTCACGTCCTGGCTGGCTTCGGCCGAATAGGCGATTTCCTTGAGCCGGTCGGCTTTGTCATAGGCAAACGTCGTCGTACGACCGTCCGGGTCCGTCTTGGTTTTCAGGTTCCCGGCGGCGTCGAACGTCTGGGTCGTTTTCCGTTCCAACGGGTCGATGATTTCGACCAGCTGCTCGAGGATGTTCCTGACATAGGTCGTTTTGCGTTTGTTGCCGTCGGTCTGACTGGTGATCTGGCCGGCGCCGTCGTAGCCGGTTTCTTCTACATTGCCGTTCGGCAGTTCCACCTTCGTCCGCTCGTTGTCGGCGTCGTAGGTGAACTTGGTTTTGTGCCCGTTCGGGTCGGTGATCGATTCGACGTTGCCGTCCGCGTCATAGGCGCGTTTCGTCGTCCCGCCGAGCGGGTTGGTGACCTTGATCGGGCGGCCCTGCGCATCGCGTTCGATCGAGGTAGTGAATTTCGCCGCTTCGGCTCCTTCTTCGTTGCCGCGCGGGCTGATGGTTGAGATTACGCGGCCGTCTTCGTCGAAGACCCAGCTCCGCTTGTCGCCTTCGGGATCGATTTCGGCTTTGAGGTCGCCGTTGCTGTCGTATTCGTAGGCCCAGGAATAACCGAGCGGATTGGTCATCGCTTTGACTTCGCCGTGCGGGCCGTATTCGTAGGAGACGGTCTGGGTTTTCGATTCTGGCGCCGGGCGCGAGACGGTTTCCGGGTCGCCGTTGGCGTTGCGGGTGATCGTCGTTTTCTCGCCGTTGGGGGTGGTCGCCGTCAGGAGCTGATGGGCTTCGTTGAACGTCCACTTCGTTTCGTCGCCTTCGGGATCGGTTTCCTTGATCCGGTTCCCGTGGGCGTCGTATTCGTAGGTCGTCGTGTGGCCGTTGCCGTCGGTCTTCGAGGCGAGCAGCCCGGCTCCGGTGTAGGTGAAGGATTCCGTGGTCGCCGAGGCGGTGCCGTAGCCACGGGTGATCGAGAGTGGCTGGTTGTTGCTGTCGAACCACTCGTCGGTCACAGCCCCGGTGGCTTTGTTCGTGATCTTCGTGTGGAACGCGGCGTATTCCCAGGTCGTTTTCCGTTCCATCGGGTCGGTCTGGGAGATCACCCGGTTCGAGCTGTCGTATTCGTTCGTCGTTTTGCCGCCCCGGCCGTCGGTCATCGAGGTCATCCGGTGGGAGGCGTCGTATTTGAACTGCCAGCTCGCACTCGCTTCACCGGGCAGCGTGACGCTCTTTAGCTGTTTGGATTCGTAGGCGTATTTGACTTCGTGGCCCATCGGGTCTTTGGCCGTTTCGACCAGCCCTTCTCCGTTGTAGCTGAGCGTGATTTTCCGGCCGCTCGGGTCGGTGATCGTTTCGAGCTTGCCGGAGCCGTTGTAGGCGAGCGTCGTTTCGTTGCCGTCGTGGTCGGTCACCGATTCGAGCCGACCCGAGCCGTTGAATTTCTCCCGGGTTTGGTCGCGCAACGTCACGGTGAAGCCCGATTCGGTCGAGCCGATCAGCACGTCGGCGCTCCATGACGGGGCGATCCAGGCCGCCCCCGATTTCGTGAAGGTGACCGTGCCGCCGGAGGATTCGGTGAGCGTCTGCTTGGCGCCGCTTTCTTCGGAGGTCAGCTTGTCGCCGAACGAGTTGGTCCAGCCGTAGCCGAATATGCCGAGTGAGCCTGCCGCCGCAGCCTGAACGCTATAGGTGCGGGTGAGGTCGAGTCCGACGCCACGACCACCGATCTGAAAGTCGGTCTGGGTCTCGGTGAAGTTGCCGGTGCCACAGTCGACCGGGTCCCCGCATTCGGAATGATGGGGCGTCGGAGTACTCGCTTTGGCGTTGACCGGATGGAGGATCTTCAGGGTCCCTGCGAGCTGTTTGATGGCCCCGTTGTTTTCGAAGTTGACTTCGATTTCCGTCGGCCAGATGCTGCTCCCCCCGTTTTTCTGGAACGTCCCCGAGTTGGCGATCAGCGGTTCGGCACCTTCTTTGCCGTTGCCGATCGCCGGAGACGCCCATGAGTTGGCGGTGAAGATGCCAGGGTTTTCGATCCGCGCCCCGGCCTTCATTTCGAGGCCGTTGCCTTCGAGGGTGGCGGTCCCTTCGTTAATGAGGGTGCGTCCTTTCATATGCGCTCCGGCGATGCCGCCTGCCGGGATCGAGAGGGTCACCCCTGGTTCGACGATCGTTGAGCCCGAGCCCGACATCGTGCCGCCTTCCCACGACGCCGATTTGGTGATCCTGAGCGTGCCGGTACCCGAGAGGGTGCCGCCGTTCAGGGTGAGTTCCTTGACGGACGCGGCCCCGACGACAGAGAACGTGCCTGCTTCAAGAATCAGCCGGGCACCGGTCAGCGAGGGGTGTTCCGCGGTGACGGTCGCGCCCCTCACCCTCGGGAATCCCGACAGCGTGCTTTCGGTCAGCGAAAAACTCCCCGCCTTGAATTCGAGGTTTTCCGGTTCCGCCGATTCCCAGGTCGCCCCCGGCCCCGAGGAACCGCCTCCGGTGAACGCCAACTGCCCTTTCAGCCCCTTGACCGTGCCGTGGTTTTCGAAGTTGACCGCGATGACGGTGGCGTAGCGGCTGCTCACGGTTTTCTGGAACGTCCCCGAGTTGACGATCAGCGGTTCGGCGCCTTCTTTGCCGTTGCCGATCGCCGGTTCAGCCCAACAGTTGGCGTTGAAGATGCCGGAGTTTTCGATCCTCCCCCCGGCTTTCATTTCCAATCCGTTGCCTTCAAGGGTCGCGGTCCCTTCGTTGACGAGGGTGCGTGCTTTCAGATGGGCTCCGGCGATGCCGCCTGCGGGGATCGATGCCGTCACCCCCGGTTCGACGATCGTTGAGCCCGAGCCCGACATCGTGCCGCTTTCCCACAAGGCCGATTTGGTGATCCTGAGCGTGCCGATGCCCGAGAGGGTGCCGCCGTTCAGGTTGAAGGTCGCGATGCTGGACGCTCCTTCGGCGGAGGGCAAGACGAGTTCCAGGGAGCCTCCCGGGATTTCAAGCGTCCCGGCGCCCTGCACGACCCTCACCTTGTTCGCCCCGGAGGAGACGACGGCTCGGTTTCCTTCGCCGATACATGCGACGTCCGATTCGGTCGGGACGGATTTGGTCGACCAGTTGGACGCGGTGGTCCACGAGCCGCCCACAGGCCCGACCCAGGTGTCGGTGCATTCGGCGGCCGAGGCGGCCGACGGGACCAGGACGCAGGCGACCATCACCAATGACGAGAGCACGGACAGGGTCAAGAGTCGTCCTTGGCTTCGTCCGAACAGCGGTCCCCTCATGTTTTCGTGCCTCCCGATTGATCGACTGGATTCTCGGCCCGCGGTGCCTCGAAGAGCCCTTGGAAGCTGATCACGCGAAGCGGCTTCTCCTCGCTCTTGCCTAGCCGCTCGGCCGACTGGGTGTGGATGGTTTCGACGGTCTCAAAGAGCCACGCGTATGCCTCGGCCATTTCCCTCCAGCCGCGCCGATCGACGTTTCGGGCCACCCGCGTCAGGTGGTTGTCGGTGCGGGCGAGGAAGGTCCCGGTGTCGAGGGCGCGGGTCGCGTCTGCGGCGAAGAGGGCGACGACGGTTTCGGCGAGCGTCCGCCGGGCGCACTCGTCCATCTCGGCTTCCTCGTCCTCGGTGACGCTCGGAAGCTCGATCGCCTTGTAGAAGTGCTCCGTCGCGCCGCGCGCCGGGCGGCTGCCGACTTCCTCGACCAGGTTGACGTCGAGAAGCTCCGAGACGTGGTAGTCGATCGTCCCGACGTCGATCAACAGCTCGCGCCCGATTTCTGCCGGACTCGCGACCCGCTCGCCGAGGATGGCGAGGCATTTGATCCGCGTCGGGTGGCAGACCGCCGCGGCGAGAGCGGTCTTCAACCGCCGCGTGCGCTTGCTGGTTTTCGCCGCCTCCACCTTCTGCTGCCCCCTTGCCCGTTTGCCCTCTTTGCTTGAACAGGTCAGAGCATAGGAAAGATTCCAACCGTGCGAGGGACTTTATGCAGGGGAATAGCTCAGCTTTTGAGGCTCCCTAACCGGTCGTTTCGGTACGCCGTGTCCGACACACGCGAGTTCACAGGGAGGGGGTGTGGAGATGAAGCTGTCCGAGACGGCGGAGGTGGCCCCGTCTGCGTCGATCACCAAGGCGCAGTAGGCGCCCCAGGGTGGCGGGAGCCGGTCCACCCCCTTGCCTGTGGACCGGCGCGCTGCCCAAACTGGCTAACCATCGCGTGGCAGCACACGCGGATCACGGGCACTACCGGCCTAGCCGATCGACGAGCTACCGAGGACGAGTTCGGACGATCTGGGTACCCGCTTCGGATGAGTATCGGTCCGGGTTCAGGCGTCCCCTATACCCCCCTGCCATGGCAGGGTCGATCCACGCAGCGTCTTCGTGACCGTGGAGGAAGGGTGGAACCGGTGACGTCTCCGTCACGTCTCCTGCGCGGTTCCCGGCGTCTTCGTGACCTCCCGCCCCTCCGGGCCTGATGTGCTCGCCCGAACCCTCGGCCGTCTCCTCGAATCCCGGCCTTCTCGGAGGCGGCCACAGCCTGCCAGGGTCGCCTCCGAGAAGGCCGCGTCCCTTCGGCCCCCGGGCGCCAGCCGGCGACGGCCGCGTCCCCCATCCCTACAACCCGCTGGTAGTCGCCGCCCGTACCGCCAAGAAGAAGATGACGATGCAGCTGACCACCATGATCCCCATCTCGCGGCGGAGGATCTGCATCACGATCGTCTCCTGTGCTTTGGGCGGGAAGGATTCGATGTCGAGCTCGCCGAGCTCGCGCTGCGCGGCGCCGAGGCGGGCGCCCTCGGCGATGAAGGAGATGACCAGCGGCAGGATGCCGTAGAGGTAGTGGAGGTTTTCCCGCGCCTGGTGGTCGGTGACGAGGAGCAACCCCCCAAGTGCCGCCTGCACGAAGACCGCGACCTGGGCGAATCTCAGCAGATACCAGAAGGGTACCGACGGGCGCAGTTTGAACCAGGCCCAGCCGCCGATGGCGCCAGCAGCGAGGTTGAGCAGGATCACCAGCATCCCGACGGCGATGTGGAGGCCGATGATCACCTCAATCCCTCCAAAAAGGGTCGGAATTCGGCTTGCTGATGCGGAAAATCACTATGTAGCAAGTTGTCACAATGTGGTTGTATAAAGCACGGCTGAGGGTTACCGAGGGGCCGTGAACGGGTCTGCTCGGGCCTCAAAACCCGGACATCACACCACTTCGTGCTCAAGACCTACCTCCCGATCCTCGTCTTCGCCTTCCTGGGCCTTACGGTCGGCGGCGTCTTCGTGATGCTGAATCACCTGATCGGGCCGAAGAAGCCGGCCCGCGCCACCGACGCGAGCCGTCGTCAGGCCGAGCCATACGAGTCGGGGATCCCGGTCGAGCCGGTGAAGAACTTCCGCTTCGGCGTCAGCTTCTACCTGATCGCGATGCTCTTCATCCTCTTCGACATCGAGGTCGTCTTCCTCTATCCGGTCGGGGTGATCATGCGGGGCGCCTCCAGCGTCTTCGTGCTCGGCGAGCTGATCACCTTCGTCACCTTGCTGATGCTCGCCTTCGTCTACGTCTGGCGGAAGGGGGCCCTGGATTGGAGGTAGAGCGCCGCAGCCTGGAGAGCCGGCAGGCCTCCGCCCGCGACATGCTCCGCGGCGACCTCGAAGGCGAGGACCTCGAGCGCTACGTCGAAGAGCGGGTCGTCACCACCACCTTCGAGAAGATGCTGAACCTGGCGCGGGCGAACTCGATCTTCCCGCTCACCTTCGGCCTCGCCTGCTGCGCGATCGAGGCGCCGATCTCGATCGTCACCGCCCGCTACGACCTCGCCCGCTTCGGCGCCGAGGCGCTGCGCGCCTCCCCCCGCCAGGCCGACCTGATCATCTTGTCGGGCCGCGTCTCGATCAAGATGGCGCCGGTCGTCCGCCGCCTCTACGACCAGATGCTGGAGCCGAAGTGGGCGATCTCGATG
>JAFDWF010000223.1 GCA_018268575.1 Actinomycetota bacterium | reverse complement strand
CATGAGGAGACGGCAGAGGGTCCGGGCGAGCCGCGGGGATCGTCGAGGGAGGCGCGCCGGAGGACGGTTCCGCATCGCTCAGACCCTCCCTCGTAAACCTGGGCACACCAGGGTGTGCCCAGGTTTACGAGGGAGCCCTTGACCTTTGTGGACCGACGGTGGATCGCACGTCTCCGTGACGAATGCGACATCTCCGTGACGAGGCCGACGAAAGGTGTCACGAAGACCGCACGATCTGCGCGGGTCCCGTCTGAGGGATGCATGATCCGGCGGGATAGGTCTGTCCGATCTTCTGTGTGAGGTCGAGGTAACCGAGACGGCGGCTGGAGCCGATCCCGCGAAGCCCGAAGGGCGCAGCGGGATCGGGCGGCCCCGGAAGGAGCCCGACCACGATGACGAGGAAGAACCAGAAGACGATCGAGATCGGGCCCGAGGCCCAGGAACGGCTGGCGGATCTTCTGCCGGCAGATGCCCTGGTCGAGGCCCTGGAGGGCCTCGACCCCGAGCAGATCACCGGTCCGGGCGGACTGATCACCCAGCTCGCCGGCCGGGTCGTCAACGCCGCCCTGGAGGCCGAGCTCGACGAGCATCTCGGTCGCCCCCACGGGGCGCCGGCGGCCGACGGCAACCACCGCAACGGCTCGACCGGGAAGATCCTTGCGACCGAGCTCGGCGACGTCGAGATCGCCACCCCCAGGGACCGGGCGGGAGAGTTCGAGCCGCGGCTGGTCGCCAAGCGTCAGAGCCGCCTCGCCGGCCTCGACGAGAAGATCATCGCCCTCTACGCCGGCGGCCTCTCGACCCGTGAGATCTCCGATCAGCTCGCCGGGCTCTACGGGGCCCGGATCGGGCGTGATCAGATCGGCCGGATCACCGATTCGGTCCTCGAGGACGTCGCCGAATGGCGCCACCGCCCGCTGGAGGAGATCTATGCGATCGTCTGTCTCGACGCCCTCGTCGTCAAGGTCAAGACCGACCGCTCCGTCTCCAGGCGCAGCTGCTACCTGGCGATCGGGGTCACGGCCGAGGGCGAGCGCGAGGTGCTCGGGATCTGGTGGCAGGAGTCCGAGGGCGCCCGCTTCTGGCCGGCGGTGCTGAACGACCTGCACCAGCGCGGGACCGCCGACGTCCTGATCTTCTGCGTCGACGGCCTCACCGGCTTCGACGAGGCGATCGAGACCGTCTTCCCCGGGGCCTGGGTCCAGACCTGCGTCGTCCACCAGATCCGCTCGGGCATGCGCTACGTCCCCTACAAGGACCAGAGGCAGGTGGCGAAGGATCTGCGCCCGATCTACCAGGCCCCCGACGTCGAGGCCGCCGAGGCGGCCCTCGAGGCCTTCGGGCGGAGATGGGGGACCCGCTACCCGATGGTCGTCGAGAGCTGGCGGGCCCGCTGGGAGAACATCACCCCCTTCCTCTCGCTGCCGGCCGACCTGCGCAAGGTCGTCTACACGACGAACTCGATCGAGAACCTGAATCGCCAGATCCGCAAGGCGATCAAGACCCGCGGCCATTTCCCGAGCGAGGAGGCGGCGACGAAGCTGATCTACCTGGCCATCTGCCGGGCCGAGACCAAGTGGCGCACCGTCTACAACTGGAGCGCCGCCCGAAGGGCCCTGAAGATCCATTTCGGCGAGCGGATGCCGGACTGACTACGATCGATGAACCAACCGCTCGGCCTCACACAGTTCGTCGGACAGTCTCTCACGTCTTCGTGACCGTGGAGGAAGCGTGGGACCCGTGACGTCTCCCTCACGTCTCCCGCGTGGTTCCCGGCGTCTTCGTGACGGACCCCGCGACACCCTCTCCCCGCTGTTCCTTATGCGCCCCACGGGCGCATAAGGAACAGCGGAGCGTAGGACCTGCGCCGTCCCTCCCGTGACCCGGCCTTTTCGGAGACGGCCACAGCCTGCCCGGGTCGCCTCCGAAAAGGCCGGGTCCCTTACCCCCGGGCGCCAGCCGTCGACGCCCCCGTCCCTTCCCGTCCCCCGGAGCTCCCCGCGAGCCGCCGCCCACGCCACATAGGCTGCGCGCCATGCACGGGAAGTGGTGGACGCTGGTCGGCGCCTGCTTCGGGCTCTTCCTCTTGATGCTCGACTCGACCGTGGTCTCGCTGGCGCTGCCGGCGATTCGCCACGACGTCGGTGCCACCTCCGAGCAGCTGCAGTGGATGATGAACGGCTACCTGCTGGCGATCTCGGTGCTGGTCGTCACCGCGGGGCGGCTCGGAGACATGTTTGGCCGCCGCCGGCTCTTCCTGCTCGGGATGCTCGGCTTCGGCGTCGGCTCGATCGTCTCCGGCTTGGCGGGCGACCCCGACGTGCTGATCGGAGGCCGGGTGCTGCAGGGAGCCGGGGCGGCGCCGGTGCTGGCACTCTCGCTCGCCCTGGTCTGCAACGTCTTCCCCGCAGCGGAGGTGCCGAGGGCGCTCGGCATCTGGGCCGCGGTCTCTTCCTCGGCGCTCGCGGTGGGGCCGCTGGTCGGCGGCGCGCTGGTGGAAGTCGACTGGCGGGTGATCTTCCTGGTCAACCTGCCGGTGGTCGCGCTGGGGATGCTGATCGTCGCCCGCGCCGCGCCCGAGTCGACCGACCCCGGCGCAGGCCGCGAGGTCGACTGGCCCGGCCTCGCCGCGCTCAGCCTCGGCCTCACCTTGATCGTCCTCGCCTTGGTCCAGTCGGAAGCCTGGTCGGCGCCGGCGGTGATCGTCCTGGCCGTCGTCGGGGTCGCCTCGCTCGCCGCCTTCTGGGCGGTCGAGCACCGGATGCGGGCGCCGATCGTCAACTTCGCCCTCTTCCGCAACCGTCCCTACTTCGGCGCCAGCGCCGCCGCCTTCTGCCTCGTCGGCGCCTACTGGGCGGTGATCTACTTCCAGCCCCAGTACCTGCAGGACGTGCGCGGCCACTCGCCCCTCGTCAGCGGCGTGATGGTGCTGCCGATCACCGTGCCGATGGTGGTCGTCTCGCCGTTCTCGGGCAAGCTGATCGCCAGCTTCGGCCCGCGCGCGCTGATGACCTTCGGCATGGCGGTCGGGACCGCCGGGATGCTCTTCCTCACCCAGGTCGGCGCGACCACCTCCTACGGGTTCATCCTGGTCGGCTACGTGCTGTTCGGGATCGCCCTCGGGCTCGTCTACGCGCCGATGTCGACGGCGGCGATGGCGGCGATGCCGGGCGACAAGGTCGGGATCGCCTCCGGTGTCCTCTCGATGGTCCGGGTGCTGGCGGGCGCCGTGGCGCTGGCCGGGACGGGGGCGATCTTCCACGCCCTGCTCGGCGCCGGCCACTCCTTCGCCGGCTCGCTGGCCGGCGCCACCTGGCTCCCGGTGGGACTTCTGGGGGTCGGTGCGGTGCTCACCTGGGGGTTCGTGCGCGGCCCCGAGGAAGAGGGCCCCGACCCCGCGGTGGCGGGCGAACCGGCCCCGGTCGAGCTGCAGCATCACGCGCACCACCGGCGCTTCCACCTCTAAACCGCATTCCAGAGCCCTTTTTGCAATAATTGGGTGGATGGCCTCATTGTCAGGGGATGCGCTTCATGAGTTGTCGGAACGTCAAGATCCCCGGCTACTCAGAGCACTCGATGTGGTCGCGCCAGGTGGTGCCCTGCGCGAGGGAATCGATGACATCGTCCACGCCGGGACGGGGGGCCTGATCGTCGTCGGTGAGCTCGACGAGATCAGCCATCTGCTGTCCGGAGGCATCCGCCTGGACATCGACTACACGCCCGCGATGCTCTACCAGGTGGCGAAGATGGACGGCGCCATCGTGCTCAACGCCGAGGCCACGACGATCGCCTGGGCGAACGTCCAGCTGATGCCGGATCCGACGATCCTCTCCGCCGAGACCGGGACCCGCCACCGCACCGCCGAGCGCGTCTCCAAGCAGACCGATGCGCTGGTGATCGCGGTCTCGCAGCGGCGCGAGGTGGTCTCGCTCTACGTCGAGGGCGCCAAGTACATCCTTCAGGACATCCCCGCGGTGTTGGCCAAGGCGAATCAAGGCCTGGCGACGCTGGAGAAGTACCGCCAGCGCCTCGACGAGGTCTCGGCACGGCTGACCGTGCTCGAGTTCGAGGGGCGCACGGTCCTCCACGACGCGCTCGCCGCCCTCCAGCGCGCCGAGCTGGTGACGCGGATGGCGGTCGAGGTGGAGCGCTACATCGTCGAGCTCGGCACCGAGGGCAGGCTGATCGAGATGCAGCTGGAGGAGACGATGGTCGGCGTCGCCGCCGACAAGACCGCGCTCCTGCGCGACTACGCGCTCGAAGACTCCGAGGAAGGGCTGGCCTCCATGCAGCAGGCCCTGTCGCGGCTGCCGCACCAGGACGTCCTCGACTTCGGGCGGCTCGCCGAGCTGCTCGGTTACGACCGCAAGATCAACACCGTCGACTTCCCGGTCTCGCCGCGCGGCTACCGGGTCCTCGGCCGGGTTCCGCGGATCCCCAAGCTTGTCGTCCAGAAGATCACCCACGAGCTGGGCGGGTTGGAGGAGGTCCTGGCGGCCCCCGATGCCGACCTCGCCGCCGTCGACGGTGTCGGCCCCAGTCGGGCCAAGGACATCCGCGAGGGCCTGCGCCGGCTCCAGGAGGTCGATCTGGTTGACCGGTACTTACAGAGTTGACGGCGAAAAGCGCTGTCGCAAGACGAAAGGAGCCACCGATTTCCGAGCTAGATGAGGCCACCGTGGAAGAGGTCTTCGAGGAAGACGTCGAGTACGTCTGCGACTTCGAGGAGGGCGACAAGGTCGTCTACCCGCATCACGGGGCCGGCTTGGTCATGACCAAGGAAACGCGGGAGCTGATGGGCAGCGAGCGTGAGTACCTCACGATCAAAATCCTCCACAACGAGCTGACCGTCATGGTTCCCTCCGAAAACGCCGGCAAAGCGGGGCTGCGCCGCGTGATCGACGAGGAGGAAATCAAAAAGGTCACCGCCGTCCTCACCGACGACGTCTCCGAGATGCCGAAAAACTGGAACAGGCGCTTCAAGTACAACCGCGAGAAGATCAAGACCGGCGACGTGTTCGAGCTGGCCGAGGTCGTCCGCAACCTCGCCCTCCGCGAGATGGAGAAGGGCCTCTCCACCGGTGAGAAGCAGATGTACACCCGGGCGAAGAAGATCCTCGCGTCCGAGTTCATGTACGCCCTCGACAAGGACGAGGAAGGCGCCGAGGAATACCTCGACGGGCTGTTGGAGGACCGTTTCGCCGCCACCGCCTCCGCCTGAGGGCGCCAAGCCTGAGGTGACCGCGGTCATCGCGGCCGCCGGCTCCGGGGAGCGACTCGGCGCCGGCGGCCCGAAGGCCTTCGTGCCGCTCGCCGGGCGGCCGATGATCGCCTGGTCGCTCGACGCCTGCCTCGCCTGCGGGTCGGTGGTGGGCGTCGTCGTCGCGGTGCCCGCGGGTCATCAGCACGGGCTGGAGGGTCGGGAGCGGGTCGAGGTCGTCGACGGCGGCTCGACCCGGGCCGAGTCCGTGGCCAAGGCGCTCGATCGGGTCTCGACCGAGTACGTGGCGATCCACGACGCGGCGCGGCCGCTCGTGACCCCGGAGCTCCTCGACGCCCTCGTGGCGGAGCTCGCCGCGAGCCCCGATGCGGACGCGATCATCGCCGCCGCTCCGCTCACCGACACGGTCAAGAAGGTCCGTGTGGAGTTTCCGTCGGATGGCAACGGAAAGTCGGCGCGCGCGATCGAGCGGACGCTCGATCGCTCAGAGCTCTGGGGTGCACAGACGCCTCAGGTCTTCAGGACGGAGGCGTTGCGCGCGGCGCTCGACGCCCACGATGCCGCCACCGACGAGGCGATGCTGATCGAGGCGGCGGGGGGGACCGTCCTGATCCACGACCCCGGCGCTCCCAACCCGAAGGTGACTACGCCTCTGGACCTCCGGGTGGTCGAGCTGCTGTTCGCCGACCGCGATCGGTGAGCAGCACGTAGACCAGGGTCGCGGCGAAGGTGACCTGGCCGACGCCGAGCGCGGTGCCGAGGTTGATCGCCCCGAGCGCCAGGGCGGCGAAGACGCCGACGAAGAAACCGGCGACCAGGATGAGCAGCTGACGGCCCACTGCCCCTGGAGTTTAGTGTCCTGAGTCAGAAGTTCCGCACCACCCCGGCGGCGTCTCGCTGCCCGTGGCGGCGTCCTCGATTTGCCTTTGCCACCGGCAAAGGCTGCATCTTGCGTCCTTGCCACAGACAGCGATCCACTCGCCGGATGTGGCACCCAACTTCTGATTCAGGACACTAGGCTTCCCCCCGTGCTTACCGATTACCACCTCCACCTGCGCCCCGACGAGGGCGGCACCACGTTCGAGCGCTACTTCACGTCCGCGAACGTGGAGCGCTACCTGGCCGCCGCCGAGGCCGCCGGGATCGAGGAGATGGGCGTCTCCGAGCACGTCTACCGCTTCCGCCAGGCGCTCGACCTCTGGACCCACCCGCTGTGGGTGGAAAACGCCGTCGACGACCTCGACGCCTACTGCGAGTTCGTCCGCGGGACGTCGCTGCGCCTCGGGATCGAGTGCGACTTCGTCCCCGGTGCCGAGGAGAGGACCGAGGAGCTGCTCGCGGCGCGCGACTTCGACTACGTGGTCGGCTCGGTCCACTTCGTCGGTGAGGGCGATGCGGCGGTCGACCACGACGGCTTCGACGTCTGGGGCGGGGGTGGCGACGCCGAGGCGATTTGGACCCGGTACTTCGAGGCCTTCGGCCGCTGCGCCCGCTCCGGCCTCTTCGACATCCTCGCCCATCCCGATCTGGTCAAGGTCTGGGGCAAGGGGCGGCCGCTGCCGGAGGGCGACCTGCGCCGCTTCTACGAGCCCGCGGTCGAGGCGATCCTGGAGGGCGGTGCGGCGGTCGAGCTCTCCACCGCGGGCCTGCGCAAGCCGGTCGGCGAGCTCTACCCGGCCCGCGCCTTCGCCGAGCTCGTGGTCGAGGCCGGGGTGCCGTTCGCGCTCTCCTCCGACGCCCACCTGCCCGAGCAGGTCGGCTTCGGCTACGACCAGGGGATCGCCTTCCTCGACCAGCTCGGGGTCGAGGAGATCGCCGTCTTCGAAGGGCGCCGGCGCCGGCTCGAGCCGCTCGGCGCCCGCGTCGGCTGAGGCTCGCGTGGTTGGGATCGGCTACGACTCGCACCGCTTCGCCGAGGGGCGCAGGCTCGTCCTCGGGGGGATCGAGATCGACCACCCGCGGGGCCTCGACGGCTACTCCGACGCCGACGTCCTCACCCACGCGGTGATCGACGCGATCCTCGGTGCGGCGGGCGGCGGCGACATCGGCACGCTCTTCCCGCCCGAGGACGAGCGTTGGCGCGACGCCGACTCGATTGACCTCCTGCGCACCGCGATCGGCACGATCGCCGGCCGCGTCGTCAACGTCGACGCGACGGTGATCTGCGAGGAGCCGCGCCTCGGCCCCTACAAGGCGCAGATGGAGCAGGTCCTCGGCGAGGCCACCTCGGGCCGCGTCACGGTGAAGGCGACGACCAACGAGGGCATGGGCTGGATCGGCCGCGGCGAGGGCATCGCCTGTGTGGCGGTCGCCCAAATAGAGGACGACTGATACCGAGGCGGCGTGGGCCAGCCTCGCAAGGATTTCGCCCTGCGGGCTCACACCCCCGCTTTCAGCGGGGGGTCGCGAGATGAGGGGAGCGCACTCCGGTGCGTGACCCGAAATCGAGCGACCGAGGACACCGCGAGGCGCTCCCACGCCGCCTCGGGATGGCCTCCTGGCCGTTCGGCCAATATCCTTCACCGATCGATGGCAAGTACGGGTGACACGGACGTGCGGGGGGCCGTCTCGGACCTCCTCTTCGAGGGGAAGGTTCTGCACGACGCGGGCATCGTCGCGCCGATGCGCCCCGACAAGGCTGTGCGCGCGGCGCGGACCTTCCTGCGCTGGGGCGCCTCGCCCGCGACCGGCGTCGCCATCGCGGCGATCGAGCATCCGCACGAGATCGCGATCCTCGACGAACGCGGCGCGCTGACCTGGGAGCGCCTCCACAGGCGCTCCAACGCCCTTGCCCATGCCTTCAGGGCGATGGGGATCGGCCCCGGCGACGGGGTCGGGGTGATGGCCCGCAACCATCGCGGCTTCCTCGAGACGACGCTGGCCACGGCCAAGCTCGGCGCCGCGGCGCTCTACCTCAACACGATGTTCTCCGGCCCTCAGCTGGTCGACGTGATGAAGCGCGAGGGGCCGAAGGCACTGGTCTACGACGAGGAGTTCGAAGACCTGCTCGCCGGGGTCGAGCCGGGGGTGCGGCGGATCGTTGCCTGGCACGACGGCGGGCCGCCCGCCGGGGCGACGACGCTGGAGCAGCTGATGGCCGACGGCGACGATTCCGACCACCACCCGCCGCCCGACAAGCCGCGCTTCGTGATCCTCACCTCGGGCACCACCGGCACCCCGAAGGGTGCCCAGCGGACCAGCCCCGACGGCCTGATGGCCCTCGCCGCGGTGATCGACAAGATCCCCTTCCGCAGCGGTCAGACGATGATGATCGCGGCGCCGCTCTTCCACTCCTGGGGCTTCTTTCACTTCGTCGTCGGCCTGCCCACCGCCTCGACCATGGTGCTGCGGCGGCGCTTCGATCCGGAGGGGACGTTGGAGGCGATCGAACGCAGCCGCGCCGACGTCCTCGCCGCGGTGCCGGTGATGGTGCAGCGGATCCTCGGCCTGCCCGACGAGGTGCTCGACCGCTACCAGCTGTCCTCGCTGCGGATCGCCTCGCTCTCGGGCTCGGCGCTGCCAGGTGAGCTGGCGATCGCCTGGATGGACCGCTTCGGCGACACCATCTACAACCTCTACGGCTCGACCGAGGTCGCCTACGCGACGATCGCCACGCCGGCAGACCTGCGCGCCGCCCCCGGCACCGCCGGGCGGCCGCCGCGCGGCACTACCGTCCGCCTCTACGACGACGCCGGCGTGGAGGTCCCGCCGGGCCAGGTCGGCCGCATCTTCGTCGGCAACGAGATGCGGATGGAGGGCTACACCGGCGGCGGCAACAAAGAAGCGATCGACGGTCTCCTCTCCAGCGGCGACGTCGGCCACATCGACGAGGCCGGCCGGCTCTTCGTCGACGGTCGCGACGACGAGATGATCGTCTCCGGTGGCGAGAACGTCTTCCCGCGCGAGGTCGAGGACCTGCTCGCCGACCTCGACGGGGTCGGCGAGGTGGCGGTGATCGGGGTCGACGACGCCGAGTTCGGGCAGCGCCTGAAAGCCTTCGTCGTGCTCGAGGACGGCGCCTCGCTGAGCGAGGCCGACCTCGCCGCCCACGTGAAGGCCAACCTCGCCTCCTACAAGACGCCGCGCGAGGTCGAGTTCATGGACGAGCTGCCGCGCAATGCCACCGGCAAGGTGCTGAAGCGCGAGTTGCGCGACCGACAGGCGAGCGGCCGGGACGCCCAGTAGGCTTCTGCCGGATGAGTGAACCGGCGAGGCAGCTGAAGGCGGTCCGCGATGCGAACCGCGACATGCACGCCGTCGCCGCCCAGGCTCTGGAGTGGGTCAAGCTGTCGGAGGCGCGGGTGGCCGCCGCCGAGGGCTCCGCGGACAAGGTCCGCGCCGAGCTGAAGGAGCGCGCGATGAAGACGCTGCGCGAGATGAGCTCCCAGGCGCGCACCCAGATCGAAGCCGCCAAGCAGGCCCAGGCCGCCGCCGAATCGAAGCTGGCCGCCGCCGAGGCGGGCCGCGACCGGGCGGAGAAGTCGTTCGAGGAGCTGCGTCGCACCGCGCAGGCGGAGCGCGAGCGGACGCTGGCCAAGGCCGCCGAGGCGTCGAGCGATGCCGAGGCCAAGGTCGCCGATGCCGAGGAGAAGGCGGAGGCCGAGATCGAGAAGGCGAAGGCCGACGTGCGCACCGAGATCGACCGTCGGGTCGAGGAGGCGCGCCAGCGGATCCAGGCCGACGCCGACAAGCACGTCGCCGAGGCCGAGCAGCGCGCCGCCGAATCGGAGGCCGCCGCCGAGGCCGCCCACGAGGCCGCGATCCGGCTCGAGACCGAGATCGAGAAGCGGGTCATGGAGGGGACCAAGGAGGTCCGTCGCGAAGCCGAGGAGAGCGTTCGCAAGCTGGTCGAGAAGGTCGAGCGCGAGGCCGAGGACAGCGCCCGCGCTCGCGCCGAGAACCAGCTCCAGGCCGAGTCGGAGCGGATCAAGCAGCAGGCGCAGCGCCGCGAGGAGCGGGCCCGCGCCGCGACCGAGGAAGAGATCCGCGCCAGCGTCTCGAAGGCCCGGCGCGAGGTCCAGGCAGCCGCCGAGGACGGTGGGCCGACCTGGCTGCGAAACACGGGCCCGAAGTCGCAGTCGACCACCGGCTACCGGACCTACTAGAGCCTCCAGGCACGCCGGACGCGCTCGCGGGCGCCGGCCGGATAACCTCGCCCGATGCGGGAGGTGCGGATCAGGGACACGCTGAGCGGGGCGGTGCAGGCGCTCGACCCCGGCCACGAGGTCGGCATCTACGCCTGCGGCCCGACCGTCTACAGCCGCATCCACATCGGCAACGCGCGCCCCTTCGTCGTCTTCTCGCTGTTCGCGCGCTTCCTCCGCTCCGAGGGCTACGCGACCCGCCTCGTGGTCAACGTCACCGACATCAACGACAAGATCTACGCGGCGGCGAAAGCCGCGGGGGAGGGCTCGGCGGCCTTCGCCGAGGCGATGACCGCGGCCTACGTCGAGGACACCGATCGGCTCGGGGTCGGGCGCCCGGACGCCGAGCCGAAGGCGACCGAGACCGTCGAGGGGATCGTCGAGCTGATCGGGCAGCTGATCGAGTCGGGCCACGCCTACGAGTCGGGCGGCGACGTCTACTTCCGCGTCCGCAGCTTCCCCGGCTACGGCAAGCTCTCCAACCGCCGGCCCGAGGACATGGATCAGGGCGAGGAGTCCGGCTCGGCGAGCCGCAAGGAGGAGCGCCTCGACTTCGCCCTCTGGAAATCGACCAAGGAGGGCGAGGACACCAGCTGGGAGTCGCCCTGGGGCGCCGGCCGGCCCGCCTGGCACATCGAGTGCTCGGTGATGGCCGAGCGGGAGCTGGGCGCCTCGTTCGCGATCCACGGCGGCGGCTCGGACCTGGTCTTCCCCCACCACGAGAACGAGATCGCCCAGTCGGAGTCGGCCGGGCGTCCCTTCGCCCGCGTCTGGATGCACAACGGGATGGTCGACGCGGGCGGCGAGAAGATGTCGAAATCGGAGGGCAACATCTTCCAACTGGGCGAGGCGCTCGACCGGTATGGGCGGGAGGCGGTGGTGGCCTATCTCATATCGGGGCACTACAGACAGCCACTGGCGTTTGGTGAGTTGCAGATGGAGGAAGCTGTCGCCCGGGTCGAACGGCTGCGGAATTTCTTCAGGACCCAGCGAGGGCCCGACTCGGGGGGAGCCTCGGCGGAACAACAGCGGGGACGTTCCGGCGAGTCTCCCCCCGAATCGGGCGGCGAGCCGGAGCGGAGGCTCGAGGCCTTTCGCGAGGCTCTTGCTGACGACTTCAACACGCCGCGGGCGATGGCGGAGGTGTTCGAGCTGGTCGGGGAAGCCAATCGCGCCGACGAGCTGCCGGGCGCCGTCGCTGCTGTTGATCAGATGCTCGACCTCGTCGGCCTCGGCACCCTTGGCAGCCCGGATGAGGGTGGCGAGGAGGACGAGGTCGCGGCGCGGCTGATGGAGGAGCGCGAGGCGGCTCGGGCGGCGAGGGACTTCGCGAAGGCGGACGAGATCCGTGACGAGCTGACTTCGATGGGCTACGAGGTCCGCGACTTGGCCGAGGGTCCGCGCCTCGTCCCCAAGTCGTAGGCGCTGATGGCCTCGCAGGTCATCTACGGCGTCCGGCCGGTCTACGAGGCGGAGCGGGGCCGTCGGCGGGTGCACAAGGTCTGGCGCGCGCCGGAGACCTCGCCGGCGGAGCTGGAGCGGCTCTGCGGATCGCCCGACCACCAGGGGATCGTCGCCGAGGTCGATCCCTATCCGTACGGCGATGCGGAAGGGATGCTGCGCAACTCAGACGCCCTGATCGTCGCCCTCGACCAGGTCCAGGATCCGCGCAATCTCGGCGCCGTCTGCCGCTCGGCCGAGAGCGCCGGGGCGGCCGGGGTAGTGATCCCGGAGCGGCGGGCGGCGATGGTCACCCCGGTCGCCTGCAAGACCTCGGCCGGGGCGGTCGAGCACCTCGAGGTCGCCCACGTCCGCAACCTCGCCGACTGGCTGGCGACGGCGAAGGAGGCGGGCTTCTGGATCTGGGGCGCCGACGCCGACGGTTCTCAGCCGCCCTGGGACGTCGACCTCACCGGCCCCACGGTCTTGGTGCTCGGAGGGGAGGGGAAGGGCCTCCGTCCCCGCGTGGCGTCGAGCTGCGATGCCCTCGTCGCCCTCCCGAGTCTCGGCCGGGTCGAGTCCCTGAACGTCTCCGCGGCCGCCACCGCGCTCCTCTTCGAGTCCGTCCGCCAGCGCTCCTGACCGTCCCCGCCCGCCTCTCGGCGGGCGTTCGCACTTTCCCCCAATAGTTGGGGGAAAGTGCGAACGCTGGTCCTTCTTGGGGGTGGCAAATGCAACGGCGATTGCAAAAAGTCGCAATTTGGGGTTGACAGAACTCCGCTCACGCGTAAAACTGCCGCCTCAATAAAGGGTGAACCTCAGCTTGAGTCTGAGGACGCCCACCGGATAAGTAAGGCGCCTCGGGGGAGGTAAGTGGCGCCACGACCCTTCAGCAAGGAGAAGGATCTGTGGCCCTTTTGTCGCCTAAGCAGGAATTTCGGCCGACCGCTGCGGTTGGCCGCGGCAGCATGTCTGCCCGACCTAACCCTCAAGCTGAGCTTGATGACCACTATCTCGTCGCTCTCGCCAAGGACGGCCGGACCGATGCCTACGACACGATCGTCCGCCGGTACCGCGGTTTCGTCCGCCTCAAGGCCTCGTCGTACTTCCTCCTCGGGGGAGAGTCCGACGACCTGATCCAGGAGGGCCTGCTCGGCCTCTACAAGGCGGTCCGCGACTACCGCACCGATCGGGAGTCGAGCTTCCGCAACTTCGCCGAGCTCTGCATCACCCGCCAGATCATCACCGCGGTGAAGACCGCGACCCGCAACAAGCACACGCCGCTCAACCAGTACGTCTCGTTCAGCCAGACCCCGACCGCCGGCGGCGACTCGGAAACCACCCTCGACGAGATCCTGCCGGGGCCGAGCGTCCACGATCCGGTCAACCAGGTGATCGCCACCGAAGAGCTGGAGAGCCTCGTCTCCTGCCTCTCGGGCGTCTCCGGGGTGCTGTCGGATCTGGAGAGCCGGGTGCTGTCGCTCTACCTCGACGGCCACTCCTACGAGCAGATCGCCGAGCGCATCGAATGCGACACGAAGACCGTCGACAACGCTCTGCAGCGGGTGAAGCGCAAGGTCGGTGCCCACCTAGCCTCGCGCGAGGTGGCCGTCTAAACGCACCGCCGTCGCTAGTCGCGGCGTTCCAGGTCTGCCAGCACGTAGTCGAGCAGCTCGCGCCCGTGGTCCGAGGCGACGCATACGTCGTCGGCCTTGACTCGGACCCGGTGCAGCGACTGCATCCGCAGCACGTCGCCGTCGGCTTTGGGATTGGGGAAGATCCCCGAGTAGCTCACGCCGAGGCGCTCGAGGTGGTCGCCGACGAGGGCGGTCGCCGGCGTCTTGAGCGGCAGGTCGATGTAGATCGCGTCGAGCCCGACCTTGTCGAAGAGGCGGTGGCGGGTGGCGTGCAGGATCCGCTCGAGGTCGGTGCCCGGAACCGTGACCGTGAGCAGCGCCAGGTTGTGATCGGCGTCGACCACGGTGTGCATCTCGGTCCGTTCGGGCAGCTCGAAGTCGGGCGGCGGCTGGGCGAGCGTGCCGCGCAGCTCGCAGAGGGCGAGCGTCTGGCCGACGATCTCGTGGTGGCGCTCGGGGGCGTAGACGCGGCGCTCGTGGCCGTCGTTCAGCTTGGTGTAGAAGAGCGCCGCCGAGTTGCGCCGGCGGCCGCCGCCCGCGGCCGCGTCGTTCTCGACCGAGGCCGGGATCCAGCCGAGCAGGAAGCCGGTCTCGTGGGCGCCCAGGTCGATGTTGGCCTTCTGGCTGTAAGGGTGGGCGGCGGTCGCCTCGCTGTACATGCCGGCGAGCCCACGCTCGGTGCCCCAGTCCATCAGCACCTTCTTGGTGCGGGTGAAGAGGTGCTGGCCGCGCGCCGCCTCCAGCGTCACCGCCTGGCCCGAATGCGCCACTGCGTCGCCCGCGGCGGCGAGGCTCATGCCCTCGTGGCAGAGCAGCTCACCCGCCATCGTCTCCGCCACGCACGACACGTAGCGCCCGTCGGCGAGCCGGGCGCTGACCTCCAGCGGGTCGTAGACCCACCGCACGTCGTACGTCGTCCCGTAAGCTGTTTCGATCGCCTCGGTCAGGACGCCACCCTCTTCCGGGCCGAGAAAGCGAAAAGTGACATCCATCTAGCCACATCATCGGCCCTACGCCCGCCTAGCTCAACCTGGGAGAGCACCTGACTTGTAATCAGGAGGTTGCCGGTTCGATTCCGGCGGCGGGCTCTTTCCGCTTCAGATGATCGACTCAGAGATGACCGAAGCCCGTGGATTCGAGCAGCGTCGCTACGCGCCGCCAGCCGATTCGGTGGAGGTGGTGCTGGTCCGCCACGGCGCTTCGGAAGCGGCGCTGGCTGGTCAGAGCTTCGAGTTGGTCGAGGGGCAGGGAGACCCGGCGCTCTCGGAGACCGGCAGGGAGCAGGCCCGCGCGGTCGCCGCGGCGCTGGCGGGCGAGGCTTTCTCCGGGATCTTCGCCTCCAGCCTGCGGCGGACCCAGGAAACCGCCGCGCCCCTCGCCGCCGCGAGCGGCGGAGCGGTCACGGTGCTTCCCGACCTGCGCGAGGTCTTCCTCGGCGAGCTCGAGGGCGGCGCGTATCGGATCAAGGTCGCCGAAGGCGATCCCCTGGTCGCCGAGGTCGCACGTCAGGAACGCTGGGACGTGATCCCAGGGGCGGAGTCACCGGAGCAGTTCTCCGGCCGCCTGCGCCGGGCGATCGCCGACATCGTCGCCGGGGTCCCCGTCGGCACCACCGCCGTCGCCTTCGTCCACGGCGCCGTGATCGGTGACCTCTGCGCCTTGGCGACCGGCAGCCGCCCCTTCGCTTTCCTCAACGCCGACAACTGCTCGATCTCCAGCCTGGTGGTCCACGCCGACGCCACCTGGCTGCTGCGCAGCTTCAACGAGACCCGCCACCTCGACGCTTAGCCCCTCGATTTCGATCGGGGGTCGGCGCGGGTGTGTTTGGGCGCGCGACGGAGAAGGCGCGGTTGGTGGGACAGTGATCGATTGCCGGGCGGCTACCCGCAGGGCGTGGCGAGCTTCGTCGGTTCGGTGGGGACGAAGTCGGCCTGCTTCGGCACGTGGGCGAAGACCTCGGTGTAGTAGGTCGCGCCCTTGCAGGTCTTCGGCGCGGAGGCGGTGACGCTCCCCGCGAAGGTGTCGACCAGGCCCGACGCGGGGTGCTCGGCGATCGTCCCGAAGGCGGTCGCCTTCGCTTCGCCCCAGCCGTGCCAGCGAAGGTTCTTGGCGATCAGGTCCCCGTCGACCGAGAAGCGGTAGGTGGCGGGCTTGACGAAGTGGCGCGTCGTCGCCACGTCGGGGAGGTAGGTCGTCCCCACTCGTGGTTGCGACTTGCGCATCACGGTCGTCTCGTGGATCGTCGTGCCGCCGCCTCCGCAGGAGGCGAGCGCTACTGCGAGCGCGAGCGCCGCGAGCAGGCCGGGGATGAGCCGCTTGCGCATCGACGGGACCCTAGATGAGTAAGTCCGCGACGTGCTCCGGGGGAAGGGACGGGGGCGTCGCCGGCCGACGCCCGACGCATAAGGGACCCGGCCTTCTCGGAGGCGACCCGGGCAGGCTGTGGCCGCCTCCGAGAAGGCCGGGTCATGGGGGAGCGGCGCGGGTCCTACGCTCCGCTGTTCCTTATGCCGGGATGGTGGGCATAAGGAACAGCGGAGGGAGGTGCCGCGGGAGACATGAGGGAGACGCCGGGAACCGCGCGGGAGACGTCACGAGTTCCACGCTTCCTCCACGGTCACGAAGACGTGACCACGGTTTGACCCCACCATGGTGTGGTGGATCCACGCAGCGCGAAGAGAGGGGTCGGAACCCTCGCAGGAAGGCATACGCCCTCCCTGTGATCGTGGAATCTTCGTCACGGACCGAGCATGATCCGGCGGGGGATCCCGCCGGATCATGCATCTCCCCTACGGGACCCGCGCAGATCGCACGGTCTTCGTGGCGTCTTTCGTCGGCTCCGTCACGGAGATGCCGAACTCACCCCGTCCCTGCGCCGGGCCTCCCCCCGCGCCGGCCGGTCCCTGCGCAAGCTTCCCCCGCAAACCCTCCCGTCCCGGGCGTCTCGGAGGCGGCCACAGCCTGCCCGGGTCGCCTCCGAGACGCCCGGGACGCCTGGGCTCCGATCGGTCCGGCTCGGACCACTTCCGCCCGAGCCCACCCCACCGGCCGTGCCATCGTCGCACCCTCCGTAGCTGCTCATCCAACTCTGATCCGAGCCACGGGCGAGGCTTTTCAGTGGCCCTGTGGGCGAGTGACGCTCGAACGGGCGCCGTGGCGGGCGCGGATCAGCGCTCCGGCGCCGAAGGCGAGCGCCGCCGCGGCGAGGATCGCGCCACCGAGGACGACCGACCCCGTCGCCAGTGCGACGATCGCCGCGATCAGGACGGTCGCGACGGTTGCATCTCTCCCGAGTACCGGCTCCATTCCTTGGGAATCGGCAGTTTCGGGAAATTACTTGAGCGTTCGAGGATCGGCGCGGGCTCAGTCCTTGAGCAGCCGGGCCTTCTCGGCGGCGAACTCCTCGTCGGTGAGGACGCCTTTCTCGTGCAGGGTCGCCAGCCGTTCGAGGCTCGACAGGCGAGCGTCTTCTTCGCGCATCGCCTCGGCCGGTGGGATGGAGGCCGCCCCGCGCCGCCCGCCCGCCCCGCGCCCGCCCGTCGGACGCCGCACGTCGGGGATCCCCATCCCGCCGCCGCTCGGCCGCCGTACCTCCGGCAGTTTGATCTTCGAGGCCCGCTCGCCGAGGTTGGCGTCGGAGACCGCGGTGGCGATCCGCTTGCGGGTCGGCGCCAGCACGTCGCCGAAGGTGAGCTCGGGGAATTCCTCGGCCGTCTGCTTGCTCAGCTCGTGCAGGCCGAAGGCGGCCATGATGCCGATCACGACGACGGTGAGGAAGCTGCGCAGCCCGACCCCAGAGGCCGACAGCAGGTAGATGCCGAGGATCACCGCGAGGGCGCCGTAGCAGTAGGGGAGGTAGCGGCTGAGCGCAGGCGCGAGCACCCGCCGGGTGCCGCGCGCCGATCCGGTCGGCGAGGACAGCCAGCCGGCCGCCGCGAAGAAGGCGCCGACGATGATCACCGTGGTCGCGATCGAGACCATCAGCGAGGTGCCGATCGACCAGGCCGCTTCCGCCGCGGGCTTCACGTTCTGCTGTTTGACCAGCTGGTCGACGACCACGCCGCCGGCCACGTGTCGCAGGATGACCACCAGCAACCCGGCGACGATCAGGGCGACGCCGCTGAACAGCACCGTCACCCAGCGGCCTTCCTGGGTCAGGTAGATCGCCAGCCCGAAGACGAGGAAGGTGACGATCGAGAGCAGCAGCGCCAGGCCCTTGATCGCGATCACGACGTCCTGGGCGGTCTTCAGCTGTTCGGACCGCAGGATCGTGATCTGGCCCGCGTCCGGGGGCAGCTTTTCCGCCAGGTTCTTGGCCAGCCCGACTTGCCCGGCGAGGTTGGTCAGCATGCTGCCGAGGTTCAGCTTCACTTCGCCGTTCGCGGTTTCGACCGCTTCTTTCTTGTTTTCCAGCACCGCCATCAGCTGTTCGTGGGCGGTGCGGTTGGCGGTTTCCCAGAGGTTCTGGGCGGTGCCCGTTTCCAGCACTTTTTCGGCCCCGGTCCCGGCCACCTGGCGCAATCCGCCTGCCGCCGGACCGGCCAGTTCCTTCGTTTCGCCGGGCAGGATGTCTTCCAGTTCCTTTTCGACGTCGACGTTTTCGTAGAGCTGTTCGACCAGGTAGTCGCCGATCGCGCTGCGGATCGTCGAGTTCTGCAGCAGCTGGCCGCTGGTGTTCACCCACTCGCCGGTGTCGAGGGCCTGCCGCTCGACCCAGATCGCGAAGACGCTGAGGAAGGCGAGGAGCGCACCGAGGACGAGCAGCCCTTTGACCGTCCGACGTCGCCAGGGCTTCATCGAGCGGATGGTATACGTGAGGGATGAAGCTAGAGGGCATCCACCACATCACCGCGATCACCGAGAACGCTCAGCGCAACGTCGACTTCTACGCCGGGGTGATGGGGCTGCGGTTGGTGAAGAAAACCGTCAACCAGGACAGCCCCACCGTCTACCACCTGTTCTTCGCCGACGAGGAGGGCGACCCGGGGGCCGATCTGACCTTCTTCGAGTACCCGGGCGCGGCGCGCGGCCGGGCGGGGGAGGGGATGGTGCACCGGATCGTCTGGCGCGTCGGCGCGCCCGAGTCGCTCGACTTCTGGGAGGGCCGGCTCGGCGCCCACGGGATCGAGACCCGGCGCGACGGCGAGCGCCTCCACTTCGCCGACCCGGAGGGGCTCGACCACGAGCTCCTCGTCGCCGACGTGCCCGACCCGCCGCTGATCGCCGACCACCCGGAGGTGCCGCGCGAACTGGCCCTGCAGGGATTTCACGCGGTGCGCGCCTACGCCTCGGCGCCGGAGGCCAGCTCGGCGCTGCTGGAGGCGCTCGAGTTCGAGCCGACCGAGGAGGGCTGGGAGGCGCGCGGCTCCGAACGAGGCGGGCTCTATGTCTTCGACCCGCCGCCGGCGGAGCGCGGGGTCCAGGGCGCGGGCTCGGTCCACCACGTCGCTTGGGCCTCGACCATCGAGGAGCACATGCAGTGGCGCGAGAAGGCGATCTCGGCGGGTGCCCACCCGACCCCGGAGATCGACCGCTTCTACTTCAAGTCGATCTACTTCCGCGAGCCCAGCGGGGTGCTCTTCGAGATCGCCACGCTGGGGCCCGGCTTCACCGTCGACGAGCCGCTCGAGCACCTCGGCGAGAAGCTCTCGCTGCCGCCCGATTTCGAGCACCTGCGCGACGAGGTCGAACCGAACCTGCGCCCGGTCGTCAACCCGCGCGCCGCGCAGACCTGAGCCAGGGCGCGCTCAGCTGTTCCTTTTGCCGGGATATTGGGCAAAAGGAACAGCTGGACGAGCGCCGTAACCGGGCGCGCCTTCGCGTGTAGCCAGACGCGTGATCCCCGACGAGCGCCTCGCGGCGCTGCACGCCTACACGCGCAAGCACAGCGTCAACTGGCCGCTCTACGCCTTCATCCGGCTGCTCTTCGTCCCTTTCTTCCTCGTCTACTTCCGCCTCTCGCGCACCGGCCGCGCCCACGCCCGCCACGTCAAGGGCGGCCTGATCGTCGCCGCCAACCACCGCAGCTTCCTCGACCCCTTCGTCGTCGGCGCCTGCCTGCCCTGGCACCGGCCGATGAACTACGTCGCCAAGGTCGAGCTCTTCCAGAAGCCGCTGCAGGCCTGGTTCCTCTCCCGCCTCGGCGCCTTCCCGATCCGCCGCGGCGAATCCGACGAGGACTCGATGGAGACCGCCCGGATGGTGGTCGAACGGGGCGGCACTCTCTGCATCTTCCCGGAGGGGACGCGGATCCGCCGCGGCAGCCTCGCCAACCCGAAGCGCGGCGTGGGGCGGCTTGCCCTGCAGACCGGCGCCCCGGTCCTGCCGACGGCGGTGATCGGCACCGAAGGCGTACGCCGTGGCTGGCGCATCCGGCCGCGCAAGGTGAAGGTGCGGCTCGGCAAGGCGATGACCTTCCCGCGCGCCGAAGAGCCCTCGCAGGCGCTGGCGGTGACCGTCACCTCGCGGATCTGGCCGAACGTGCAGTTGCAGTGGGAAGACCTCGGAGGGCTGCCGCCGATGCGCCGCGCCGCGGTGATCGGGGCGGGCAGCTGGGGGACGGCGATCGCCGTCCTGCTCGCCCGCGGCGGCCTCGAGGTCCAGCTCGGCGCGCGCACCCCGCAGCAGGCGGCGGCGCTGATCGAGGAAGGCGAGAACCGGCGCTACCTGCCCGCGGTGCCGCTGCCGGAGTCGGTCGACATCCGCACCGCTGCCCAGATCGAGCTGACCGGCGTCGACTTGATCATCCTCGCTATCCCCTCCAAGTCGCTGCCCGCGGCGGTCGGTTCGATCGCCGACCGGGCCGGAGAACGCTCCTCGATCCTGCTGCTCACCAAGGGCCTGGTCGCGCCGCAGGGCCAGCTGCCCTCGGAGTACGTCGGCGAACGGGTGCGCTCGCGGGCGATCGCCTGCCTCGGCGGCCCGGCCCACGCGGCCGAGGCGGTCTCCGGCTCCGCCGCCCTGGTCCTCGGCTCCGCCGACCCCGACCTGCGCGCCCAGCTGGGCGAGGTCTTCGACCGCGCCGGCCTCGTCTGCGAGCGCTCGGGCGACGTGGTCGGGGTGGAGATGGCGGGCGCCGCCAAGAACGCCGCCGCCCTGGCCGCCGCCGCGGCCGAGCCGCACGGGCTGAACGCGGCCGGGATCGCGGTCGCCGAGATCTGGCGCGAGTGCATCGCCTACGGGATCGCGCACGGGGCCGAGCCGGAGACCTTTGCCGGGCTCGCCGGGGTCGGCGACCTGACCGCCTCGATGCTGGCGCCTACGGGCCGCAACCGTCGGGCCGGGGAGCTGCTCGGCGCAGGCACTCCGGCCGAGGAGATCCCGGCGCTGATCGGCCAGGCCTCCGAGGGGCTCGACACGACGCCGCTGCTCGCCGATGCGGTCGCCGCTGCCGGGGTCGAGGGCGACGCGTTGGAGGGCCTCGCGAAGCTGATCCGCGGCGAGGTAGGGGCCGAGGACTGGGTCGCCGGACTGCGCCGCGCCGAGCGCGCCAGGCAGGCGGCGTAGACAGGCGACGGCGAGGAGCTCTGATGACCGCGCGACGTCACTCCTCACCTCATCTAGGCTTGGCCGGTGAGCGGCCCCGAGGAGAACGTCGAGCCTGCCGAACTTGCTCCGGCGGCGAAGGCGGAGCTCGACCGCGCCTTCGAGGACTTCTACCGGGCCCACCTGCGCGACGTCTATTCGTATGCCTATTACCGGGTAGGCAATCACCACGATGCCGAGGACCTCACCGAGCAGGCCTTCCTGCAGGCCTACCGCCACTTCGACCGGGCGCGGCGCGAGTCGGAGGGCCGGCCGCTGCGGCCGTGGCTGATCCGGATCGCCCACAACCTCGCCTCGAACTACTACCGCGACCGCTCGCGGCGGCCGCAGACGCCGCTCGACAACGCCAGTCCGATCGCGACCCAGCACGACACCGAGGACCTGGTCGCCGGGCGGGAGGAGCTGCGGCAGGTGATGGCCAACCTCGACGCGCTCTCCGACGACCGCCGCGAGGCGCTGATCATGCGCTTTGCCCTCGGCATGGACAACCGCGAGATCGCCCGGGCGCTGGGCCGCTCCGACGGCGCGACCAAGGTCCTGATCCACAGGGCGATCAGACAGCTGCAGGAGGAGATGGGCGATGACTCCGAGTGAGGAGCGGCGCGAGAAGGCCTGGGATGTCGAGGCGCTGCTGGGCGACGCCTTGCGGCCGATCGAGCCGCCGGAGCGGCTCTCGGGGCGGATCGAGGACACCTTCACGGCGCTCTCCGCGGCCGCGGCGAGCGAGCTCTCCGACTGGGCCGAGGAGCTCTCCGACTCCGAGCTGCGGGCGCTGCGCGACCCGCGTAACTGGGTGCGGCCGGTGGTCGCGGTCGGCGTCGGCGGGGTGGCGACCGGGGCGCTGGTCCTGTTCGAGCTGCGCCGCCGTGGCAAGCAGGAGGCGAGCGGGCTGAAGGGGCTTGCCGAGGGGGTTCGGGACCGCTTTTAGCTTTTGCGGGGCGCCAGTAGGGCAACCCCTTCGCTCACAAAAGCGGGGAGGTTCGCTCAGGGGTTGCCCTACTGGCGCTGACGGGCCGGCGCGGGGTTCCGAGGGCGGCGAGGAGGCCCAGCAGTCCCAAAGTGAGATTCAGGGCTTCGTTCGCACCGGACGCTGGGATGAAGCTGAGGATGGCGGCGTTCGGGTCGAGGGCGAGGCCCCAGACGCCGAGGACGGTGAGGAAGAGGCCGGTGGCGAGGGCGTAAGCGCGGGAGGCGACGCCCGCCAGGAGCAGGCCGAGGGCGCCGAGGGTCACCCAGAGGAGGTTGAGCCAGCCGTTGGTCCGGAGGGCTCCGAGGGTGTGGTCGAGCGTCCCCGGGGAGCCGAACGAGGAGCCGTAGAAGAAGCCGACGATGCCGAGGATGACGAGCAGCGCGCCGACCGCGGTGGCGTAGAGGCGGGCGGGGCTTACGGACTCCATAAGGGCGCGATTGTAGGCTGCGCTGCCGTGCCGCAAACGTGCTACCGCCATCCCAACCGCGAGACGGCCGTCTCCTGCTCCTCCTGCGGGCGGCCGATCTGCCCTGATTGCATGACGCCGACCCCGGTAGGCATGCGCTGCCCGGAGTGCGCCAGCCAGCGCACCCGCGTGGTCCGCAACCCGACCGGGACGGCGAGCGGCTTCAACGCCTACCCGGCGACGGTCGTCCTGATCGCGATCAACGTGATCGTCTACCTGATCGAGATCGCCGGGGGCGGTGGCGGGCTCGGCGGACTGAGCTCGGAACGCATCTACGACATGGGCGGTCTCTGGGGCCCGGCGGTGAGCGTGAACGGCGACTGGTGGCGGATCGTCACCGCCGGCTTCGTCCACGTGAGCATCATCCACATCGGCTTCAACATGTACCTGCTCTTCATCCTCGGGCGGTTGATGGAGCCTTCGATCGGGACGGTGCGCTTCACCTTCGTCTACTTTGCCTCGCTGCTGGCGGGTTCCTTCGTCGCCCTGCTGTTCGAACCGACGACGTTGAGCGCCGGTGCCTCGGGGGCGATCTTCGGCGTCCTCGGCGCCACCTTCGTCATCGCCCGGGGCCGGAAACTCGACTCGATCGCAGGCCAGATCGGGATCCTCATCCTGATCAACCTCGTGTTCACCTTCTCAGACGGGGAGATCAGCATCGGCGCCCACGTGGGCGGGCTGGTCTGCGGTGTGCTCTGCGGCTTCCTGATCATCGCCGGCGAGCGCGGGCATTTCGGCCGGGTCGGCCGTCAGGGCAGGCTCGCGATCGAGCTCGGAGGGATGGCGGCACTCGGCATCCTCAGCTTCATCCTCGCCTTGGCCGCCGCCAACTGGGGCGGTCCCTACTTCCTCGGCTGACCTGACGACTAGGCCTGGGCGGTGCGCGGAGCGGGGGACCGCAGCCGGGTGAAGGGCGTGTTCCCGGGTGGGTCCATCAGGTCGGGGTGCAGCAGGTGGCCGGTCAGCTCGACCCCGTCGACAAGGCGCGGGCCGGGGTCGCTGTAGGCGGCCTGGGCGGCGACGGCGAAAACGCGGTCGGCGCCGAGGCCTTCGATGTGCTCCCAGACCTCCATCGCCTGCGCCTGCACGTCCTCCAGGTACCCCTCCACCATCACGATCACGACGTCGGGGCGGAGGCTCGCGAGCTCGCCCCAGGTCACCTCGGCGGGGGCCAGGCCGGGGGCGCCGGCAACGTCCTCGCCTCCCGCGATGGCGATCATCTCGGGGACCCAGAAGCCCGCCACGCGGACCGGCTCGAAGAGCCGCTCGAGCGCGATCACGCGCGGCACGGTGGCGCCGGCGACCGCGGCGCGGACGGTCGCCAGGCGGCCCTCCAGTTCGCCGCGCAGCTCGTGCGCGTCCTCGCCGGTGCCGGTCGCCTCGCCAAGGCGGACCACCTCTTCCAGCATCTCGTTGAGCGTCGCGACTTTCATCGTCCGGTCGCCAATATGGCAGCTTCGCGAGGATCCGCGGGAAAGCCGGCTATATTTGGGAAAGCCGCATGGCCGACGACGTTCCAGCCCGAAGTACCGGGCCGCATAGCCGATGAGCGTCCTGCTGCTCGTCCTCCTGTTGCTGTTGATCGCGGTCAACGGCTTCTTCGTAGCCGCCGAGTTCGCGGTCGTGCGCTCGCGCCGTGCCCGGCTCGAGCAGATGCGCGATGGGGGCGTGCGCGGCGCCGCCCGGGCGCTCGAGCAGCTCGACCGGGTCGACGAGTTCGTCGCCACCAGCCAGGTCGGGATCACCCTTGCCTCGCTCGGCATCGGCTTCCTCGGCGAGCCTGCGTTGGCCGAGCTGCTGGAACCGATCTTCGGCTTCGCCAGCCACGCGGTGGCGCTCGGGCTGGCGATCGCGCTGGCCTTCATCATCGTCACCTTCCTGCACGTGATCCTCGGCGAGCAGTCGCCGAAGATGATCGCGATCGGCATCCCGGAGAAGGTGCTGATCCGGGTCACCGGGCCGTTGATCTTCCTCGGCCGCGTCCTCCACCCGCTGATCGTCGCCACCAACGCGCCCGCCAACTTCCTGGTCAAGACGGTGCTGCGGATCGACACCGAGGACGCCGAGCAGACCTCGCCCGAGGAGCTCCGCCTGATCATCGCCCGCGGCGCCCGGCAGGGTGGCCTCGACCCCGACGAAGCGGGCCACCTGGCGGGCGTCTTCCACCTGCACGAGCAGGAGGCGCGCGAGGTGATGACGCCGATCCCGGCGGTGGTGACCGTCGACGCCGACGAGTCGGTGGAGGCGGCGCTGCGCCGCTGCGTCACCTCGGGGCACACCCGCCTGGTGGTGATCGAGGACGACAATCCCGACCGGGTCAAGGGCGTCGTCCACAACAACAGCCTCGCCCGGCTCTACATGAGCGACGGCCCCGAGGCGACGATCGAGACCGTGATCCGCGACGCGCTGATCGTGCCCGAGACCCGCCCGCTCGACGACCTCCTGCACGACCTGCAGGTGCAGCGCACCTCGCTCTCGGTGGTGGTCGACGAGTACGGCCGCACGGTCGGCATCGTCACCGTCGAGGACATCCTCGAGGAGGTGGTGGGGGAGATCGAGGACGAGACCGACCCGCGCGCGGCGGCGGTGCGCCGGCTCACCAACGGCGACTGGTTCGTGCGCGGCCACGTCAGCCTCGGCGACCTCGAGGACGCGGGCATCGACCTGCCCGACGCCGACTCCGACGCCTACAACTCGATCGGCGGCTTCGTCTTCGGCGAGCTCGGCCGGCTGCCCAAACGCGGCGACTCGATCACCGTCGACGGCTACACCCTGCGGGTCGAGGCGGTGCGCGAGAACCGGATCGAGGCGGTCCGGATCAGCAGCACCGCGGGTAGTTCTTCCGTCCGTCCGGACGCCTAATTTCTCTGGGCAACCCGCGTCCCGCTCAAGCTGGAGGTGCCCCCTTATGTGGGTTGTTCGCCTGACCGACAAGCAGCTCGAGGTGCTGAGGGCGCTGCTGCGCTCCGAGGAGCACCTCGGCCCGGCGCTCAGAGGCTCGATCGAGGCGCTCGACCTGGCCCGCTGGGACGAGCTCCCCGAGGCCGAGCTGCCCTGGGAGGAGGTCGAAATCGCCGCCCGCCGTCAGAACGTCTCCGAGGCCGACGTGATCTGGGACCTTTCCGGAAAGGAAAAGCGGACTCCGACCGACTAGCCCGGGCTCTCAGTCGTACGAGTAGAAGCCGGCGCCGGACTTTCGGCCCAGCTTCTCCTGGCCGATCATCTCGACGATCAGCCCCGGCGGTCTGTGCGCCGGATCCGCCGAGTCGGCGAAGAGGGCATCGCCGATCGCCTCGGCGACGTCGAGGCCGACGAAGTCGAGCAGGGCCAGCGGGCCCATCGGGTGGCCGGCGCCGAGCTTCATGCAGGCGTCGACCTCGCCCGGCTCCATCCCGGTCCGCTCGACCATCCGCACGGCGTCGAAGAGGTAGGGGAAGAGCAGGCGGTTGACGACGAAGCCCGCCTGGTCGGGGACCTCGACGGCGGTCTTGCCGAGGGCCGCGCACCAGGCCATCGCCCGCTCGCGCGCCGCCGCCGCGCCGTCCGGGAGGCAGACCTCGACCAGCGCCATCCGCGGCACCGGGTTGAAGACGTGGAGGCCGTAGAGCCGCGGCACGCCCGCCTTGGCGGCGATGTCGCCGATGCCGAGCGAGGAGGTCGTGGTCGCCAGATCGGCCTTCGGGCCTACGCTTGCGTCAAGGGTCTTCACCAGTTCGGCCTTGGCGTCCAGCTCCTCGACGATCGCCTCGACGACGACGTCGCAGTCGGCCAGGTCCTTGGGGTCGGTGGTGACCCGCAGGCGCGACGGCTCGGCTCCCTCGATCTTCGCGCAGGCGGCGACCACCTTCTCCTCCGCGCGCCAGGCCGAGGCCTCCGATCGCGCCAGCAGGATCGTCTCCGCGGTGGTGGTCGAGACCGCGGCGAGGCCAGTTGCGATGGCGCCGCTCCCCGCTATCCCCGGACTTTCGTATCCCTGTCTCTCGCTCATCGGCCGGGTTCCTATCAGGCTTTGCCGTGCGGATGCCGTGCGGTTGACCGACGAGTCAATCAGTGGACTATCGTTGATCGGAACACCGCATATCTAAGGCGTGGAAACTTCGAGCACGGGAGGACGGCAATGGCACACGGCAAGGGCAGATTGGGCGGTCGCGAGGTCGTGATCGTCGAGGCGGTCAGGACGCCGGTCGGTCGCGGCCACCCGGAGAAGGGCTACTACAGGGACCTTCACCCGTCCAACCTCCTCGCCAGGACCTACAGGGAGTTGATCGACCGCTCCGGCATCGATCCGACGGAGGTCGGCGACGTGATCGCCGGCTGCGTCCAGCAGTGGGGCGAGCAGTCGCTGAACATCGGCCGCAACGCCTGGCTCGAGGCGGGCCTGCCGCAGGAGGTCCCGGCGACCACGGTCGACCGCCAGTGCGGCTCCGCCCAGCAGGCGGTCAACTTCGCCGCCACCCTGATCGCCTCCGGCGTCCACGACGTCGCGATCGGCGGCGGGGTCGAGCACATGGGCAAGAACTCCTTCGCCGCGGCGGGCGAGATCATGGCCGAGCGGGGCCTGGCGTTCTCAAAGGAGCTGATGGAGCGCTACGACCTGATCCCGCAGGGGCTCTCGGCCGAGATGATCGCCGATCGGTGGGAGATCTCCCGCGCCGAGCTTGACGAGTTCGGCCTGCGCTCCCAGCAGCTGGCCCGGCAGGCGACCGACGAGGGCCGCTTCGAGCGCGAGATGATCCCGATGCAGGTCAACGGCGACACCTACGTCACCGACCAGGGGCTGCGCGAGACGACGCTGGAGGGCCTGGCGGCGCTCCGGCCGGCCTTCAAGGAGGACGGCAAGATCACCGCGGGCAACTCCTCGCAGGTCTCCGACGGCGCCGCCGCGGTGCTGCTGATGACGCGCGAGAAGGCCGACGCCCTGGGCCTTCGGCCGCGGGCGCGGATCTACGACATCACCACGGTCGGGGTCGATCCGGTGATCATGCTGACCGGTCCGATCCCGGCGACGGAAAAGCTCCTGGACCGTAACGGGATGGTGATCGACGACATCGACCTGATCGAGATCAACGAGGCGTTCGCATCGGTCGTCGCCGCCTGGCGGCGGGAGCTCGGACCGGACATGGACCGGGTCAACGTCAACGGTGGCGCGATCGCGATCGGCCACCCGCTCGGCTCGACCGGTGCCCGTCTGATCACCACCCTGCTGCACGAGATGGAGCGCTCCGACAGGGAGATGGGCCTGGTGACGATGTGCTGCGGCGGCGGCCTCGGGACCGGGACCCTGATCCAGCGGGTCTGAGTCGCCCCGACCGGCGCATCCCGGTGTCCTCGGTCGCTCGCGTGCAGAGCACGCCACGCTCCCTGCGTCCTAGGGCTGCTTGGTCGGGGCGACTCAGTCGGCCTGGCCGAGCAGCCAGTAGTCTTCGCCTCCGATGGACCTGACGCTGTCGCCATCGGAGGAGGGGTTCCGCGACGAGGTCGCGACCTGGCTGCGTGCCAACAATCCCGGCCCCGAACCGGAGGGCTCGCTTGACGAGGTGATGGCCTTCCGCCGCGAGTGGCAGCGCAAGCTGCACGCCGCGGGCTGGGCCGGGATCTCCTGGCCGAAGGAGTACGGCGGCCGCGGCGCGACGATGATCGAGCAGGCGATCTTCGTCGGCGAGGCGGCGGCGCAGGAAGCGCCCAGCCCGGCCAACGTGCTGGGGTTGGCGATGGGTGGGCCGGTGGTGATCGCCCACGGCACCGAGGCGCAGAAGGCCCGCTATCTGGAGCCGATCCTGACCGGCGAGGAGATCTGGTGCCAAGGCTTCTCCGAGCCCGAGTCGGGCTCCGACCTCGCCTCGCTGAAGACGCGGGCGGTCAAGGACGGCGACGAATGGGTCGTCACCGGGCAGAAGGTCTGGACCACGTTTGCCCAGTACGCGAAGTGGTGCATGCTGGTCGCCCGCACCGACCTCGACGCGCCCAAGCACCAAGGCCTCACCTACTTCTTGATGGACATGGAGCAGGACGGGGTGGAAGCGAAACCACTGGTCCAGATCACCGGCGAGGGCGAGTTCAACGAGGTCTTCATCAACGAGGCGCGGATCCCCGAGGAAAACGTCGTCGGCGGGGTGGGCAACGGCTGGGGCGTCGCGATCACGACGCTGATGAACGAGCGCGCCGGCCTCGCCTTCGGCGCGATCGCCCAGATCCACAACAGCCTCGGACGGCTGGCGGCGCTGGCCGGCGAGGTGCGCGAGGGCGGCGGCTCGGCCGCCGAGGACGCCTACTTCCGCCAGCGGATCGCGCAGCTCTTCATCGAGGCCGAGACGATGCGGCTGAACGCCTATCGCGGGCTGACGAAGACGATGGAGTCGGGGATCCCCGGCCCCGAGGGGTCGCTCGGCAAGTGGCAGTGGGCCGACATCAACCAGGACCTGACCGAGCTGGCGCTGGAGATCGAGGGCGCCTGGGCGGTGCTCGGGCGCGGCTCCGAGGGGGCCGTCGCCAACGGCGCCTGGCAGTACAACTTCCTCCGCTCGCGCGCCAACTCGATCGAGGGCGGCACCACCGACAT
>JAFDWF010000222.1 GCA_018268575.1 Actinomycetota bacterium | reverse complement strand
CCTCCTTGGCGATCTCGGCGATGACCGGGGCCGAGCCGGTGCCGGTGCCGCCGCCCTCGCCCGCGGTGACGAAGACCATGTCGGCGCCCTTCAGCGCCTCCTTGATCTCGTCGCGGGACTCGGCCGCCGCGCCCGCGCCGACCTCGGGGTTGCCGCCCGCGCCGAGGCCGCGGGTCAGCTCCTGGCCGATCGAAAGCTTGATGTCGGCGTCGCAGGCCTGTAGCGCCTGCGCGTCAGTGTTGACGGCGACGAACTCGACGCCGCGGATGCCCGCGTCGATCATGCGGCTGACCGCGTTCGTCCCGCCGCCACCGGCGCCGACGACCTTGATCACCGCTAGGTAAGTCGATTCCATCTCCCGATTTCTTTCTGGTGGTGGGCTGCCGCGCCTCCTCCAACAATTCGGCGTCGAGGCATCGCCACCTGTATGTGAGTTGAGCCTTTGTTCTGTCCGAGGCTGCAGCGATGCTCAAGGGTTTCCGGCTATCGCCTTAACCGCGGAAATTGCGCTCAACGTAGGGCATTCTGCGAGGTCTGTCAAACGCGGGGTAGGCATCCTGCAAGGCATATTTCTCGACCCTGACTTGAGGGTTTCTCAACCCTCACCCTTTGATCCAGGGTTGACCTCGGGCCCGCATTCCGCCTGGGGAAGCGGGCGGCCTACTTGCCCGAGAGGGGCGCCAGTTCGTGCGCTTCGCCGCCCGTCGCGGGTCGGCTCGGTGCGGTCACGTCTACATAACTGAGCAACGTCACGGACGGATCGGCCAGCATCGCGGCGGCCGCTTCCCACTTCCGCACCGCTTCGCGGTCGTCGCCGAAGCGGATTTCGATCCCGGAGGTCGTTTCGACCTCCACCCCGATCTTGCCGTAGCCGGCCTTGGCCATGTACTCGCGCAGGGCCGACGGAGCGGCGGCGAGGACGTGGACCTCTTCGAGCACGTGGCCGCGTACCTGGCGGCCGTTCTTCGGTGGCTGCTTGAGGGGTAGGACGGGCAGCCGCGGCGGTGCCTTCTGTCCATTCCCTTTCGCGTTCTTGGTCGTCGACTTGCCCTGCGACTTTTGCGCCGAGGCCGAGGCGGGACCGAGCAGGCGGCCGTCGCCGGCAACGAGGATCGCCGTCTTGCCTTCGCCGATCTGGGCCACCGGCTCAGTTGGCTGCGCCTCGGCGGTGGGGGTCGACGAGCCGCGCAGGGCAAGCCAGTAGAAGGCGACGGCGACCACGGCCAGCGCGAGGACGAAAAACGCGATCCGCTTCATCCGACCGCTCCTGGCACCTCGACGTCGCCGAGGATCTGGACCTCGGGCTCGAGCTCGACCCCGAACCGCTCCTTCACCCGCCGTCGGCCCTCGGCCATCAACGCCAGCACGTCGGCGGTGGTCGCCTGACCCGCGTTCTCGACGAAGTTGGCGTGCTTCTCGGAGAAGCGGGCGCCGCCGTGGCCGAGGCCGCGACACCCGGCCGCCTCCAGCAGCTGGCCGGCGGAGCGACCCTCGGCGCGCTCGTCGGCGGGGTTCTTGAAGGTCGAGCCGAAGGTCTTGATCCCGGAGGGCTGCGCCTCGCGGCGGCGGCCGCGCATCGAGGCGAGCGTCGCGCGGATCTCGTCCGGGTCGCCCGCGGTGAGCGCGAAGGAGGCGCGCGAGACGACCTCGGCCGGCCCGAGGTTCGAGTTGCGGTAGACGAAGCCGAGCGAGCCCGGGTCGCGCCGCTCGGTCCCGGCGGCGGTCGTCACCTCGACCCACTCCAGGACCGCGGCCAACTGCCCGCCGTAGGCGTTCGCGTTCATCCGCACGGCGCCGCCCGCGGTACCGGGGATGTTGATCCCGAACTCGAGGCCGGAGAGCCCCCAGCCCGCCGCCTTGGCGGCGGCCGAGGGCAGCCGCGCGCCGCCGCCGCACCGCAGGTGCGTGCCCTCGCGCTCGACCTCGGTCAGCGCCCCGCCCAACTTCATCGCCAGTCCTCGGAATCCGTCATCCGCTACCAGGAGGTTCGAGCCCGAGCCGACCACTCCTACCGGAACGGATTCCTTTTTCGCCCAGGCGAGGAGGGCCGCGAGGTCCTCCTGGGACTCCGGGCGGGCGAAGAAGTCAGCCGGGCCGCCGGTGCGGACGGTGGTCAGGCGGGCCAGCGGGTAGTCGCGGGTCACCGAGGCGGGAGGTGAGGGGGAGCCTTCACTCACAACAGCGGGGAGGTTCGCTCAGGCTCCCCCTCACCTCCCGCTACGAACGCGTGGCCCGGGTTCGGGGCGAGCAGAGCCTCGCCCAATTTGAAGATGTCTCCGGCGCCGATGGTGACGAGGATCGAATCCTTCGGGAGAGCCTCGAGGCGCCGGGAAAGGAATGCCTCGGCCTTCGCCGCAGATGGGAGCCAAGCGACCGGTTTGCCGCCGGCGCGGTCGGCGGCGGCGCGGGCTACGTCGAGGCCGCTGACGCCGGCGAGCGGACCGACGGGTTCCTCGCGGGCCGGGTAGACGTCGAGGACGACGATCTCGTCGGCGAGCGCGAGGGCGCCGCCGAACTCGGCCGCGAACACCTTGGTCCGCGAGTAGAGGTGGGGCTGGAAGACGGCGACGAGGCGCGGCGGGTCGAGCGAGCGGAGGGCCGAGAGAGCCGCGCGCACCTCGGTCGGGTGGTGGGCGTAGTCGTCATAGATGCGGACCCCGGCCCGCTCGCCCTTCACCTCGAGCCGGCGGCGGACCCCGCGGAAGTCGGCGAGCGCCGCCGCTGCGCCGCCGAGGTCGAACCCGGCGGCCCCGAGCGCCGCCAGCGACGCGCGGGCATTGAGCACGTTGTGCGCGCCGGGCACCGCCAGGTCGAACTCCGCCGGCCCTGGCCCGAGCGCCGAGAATTCCGCGATCCCCACGGCCTCGGCCGGCGCGTTCGCAGTTCCCCACACTATGTGTGGGGAACTGCGAACGCGCCCGGAGGCGGGGCTCGCCAGGGCCTCGCGGACCTCTTCCGCCGCGCCGCCTTCGCGACTTGGCGCCGGGAGGACGGTGGTGCGGGACTTGGCGGCGAAGCCGGTGAAGGCGCCGATCAGCGGCTCGAGGGAGCCCCACTTGGAGTGGTGGTCCATCTCGACGTTGGTGATCACGGCGATCTCCGGGTCCAGGCGCAGGAAGCTACCGTCGGACTCGTCGGCCTCGGCCACCACCCACTCCCCCGTCCCCCACCCCGCGTTGGCGGGGGCGCCCTCGGGGCCGAGACCCGGCACCTCACCGCCGACGAAGAAGGCCGGGTCCTCACCCAGCCCGCGCAGCGCCCAGACCGTCATCGCGGTGGTCGTCGTCTTGCCGTGCGTTCCGGCGATCGCGATCAGGCGCTTCTCGGCGCAGAGCTCCGCCAGCAGCTCGCCACGGTGGATCACCTTCTGGCCCCGCTCACGGGCCAGGGCCAGCTCGGGATTCTCGGCGGCGATCGCGGTCGAGACGACCACCTCGGCCCCTTCCGGCAGGTTGGCGGCGTCGTGGCCGATCCTCGGCTCCAGCCCCGCCGCCCGCAGCCGCTCCATGTAAGAGGACTCGCTCCGGTCGCTGCCGGTCACCTCGGCACCGAGCCCGGCGCAGACCACCGCCAGCCCGCTCATCCCGGCCCCGCCGATCCCGATGAAGTGCAGCCGCCGCCCGGCCCAGCCCGCGCCCGTCACGCTTCCGCCTCCATCTCGTGACGTATCCGTTGTCCTTTGTCGCCCACAGGGCTACTAAAGACAACGGGTTGGGCGGGGACGCGCTCATCCGCCGCGCGTGCGCGCATGGCACGGCCGACCATCCCCACCTCACTTGCAATTAGGTGGGGATGGTCGGCCGTGCCTCGCTGCGGTGCCGCGCCTATCACCTGACCGCCGCCTCCAGCACCTGGTCCGCAATCGTGCGCGCGGCGCGGGGCTTCGCCAGCTCGCGTGCCGCGGCGGCCATCTTCTCCAGGCGCTCGGCATCGCCGAGGACCCCGCCGACCTCGGCCAGCAGCCGATCTGGGTCGAGAGCGTCGTCTTCGACGATCGCCGCCGCGCCAGCGCGCTCCATCCAGCGCGCATTGGCGCGCTGGTGGTCGGCGGTCGCGAACGGATACGGGACCAGCACCGCCGGGCGCCCCGCCGCGGTGAACTCGAAGATCGAGCCGCCCGAGCGTCCCAACACCAGATCGCAGGCGGCCAGCACGTCGCCGAGGTCCGGTTCGTAGGCGATCAGCTCGTAGCCGTCTTTATGTGGAGCGGCGCCGAGCCGCTCGCGCAGCGCCTCGTGGTCCCGCGTCCCCGACAGGTGCAGCACCCGGAAGTCGCGCCCGTCGCGCTCGGCGAACGCCTCCACCGCGGCGAAGTTCACCGAGCGCGCGCCCTGGCTGCCTCCCACGACCAGCACCGTCCGCTCCTCCGCACCGATCCCGAACCGCGCCCGCGCCGCTCCCCGGTCCGCCGCCAATACCGCCTCGGGCACCGGCCGTCCCGTCACCAGATAGCGCTCCCCGGTGCGCCCCTCGATCGGGAACGCCAGGCACACCCGCCGCGCCCGCCCGGCCAGCAGCCGGTTCGCCAGGCCGAGGTGGCTGTCGGCCTCGGTCAGCACCAGCGGCGTGCGGGTCAGCGTCGCCGCCAGGCCGGCCGGACCGGCCACATAGCCGCCGCCGCCGATCACCGCGTCGGCACGGCGCCGGCGCAGCACCGAGCGCGCCGCCCCGGCCGCACCGATCGCCTCGAGCGCCGCCCGCGCCGCACGCAAGGGGTTGCGCCGGTCGATCCCGCGCACCCTGAGGAAGTCGATCTCATAGCCAGCGGCGGGCACCAGCTCCGCCTCCATCCGATCGCGGGTACCGAGCCAGCTGACCTCGGCACCGCTCTTACGGAGCTCGGCGGCGACCGCCATGGCGGGCACCACGTGACCCGCGGTTCCCCCCGCCGCCACCACCACTCTTGGCCCGTCTGGCACCGCTCGACCCGCTCCTTTCGCGCGAGCCCGAGCGCCCGCCTTCGACGATGCGCAGTTTGCCTGAGCCACCCGACGAGCCGCGTCCCCCCGCCGTCCGCGCCGCGCTCGCGGTGCCGCCGCGGGCGACGTTGAGGATCAGCCCGACCGCGAACAGGCACGACAAAAGCGCCGAGTTCCCATATGAGATGAACGGCAACGGCACGCCGGTCAGCGGCGCCAGCCCCATCACCGCGAAGAGGTTGATCATCGCCGTCACCAGCACCATCGAGGTCAGCCCGGCGACGAGGATCTTGCCGTAGTTGTCCTTCGCCTTCTGGGCGATCCGCAGCCCGGCGAAGCCGAACATCCCGAAGAGACCGACGACCCCGAGGATCCCGACCAGGCCGAGCTCCTCGCCGATCACCGCCGAGATCATGTCGGTGTGGGCCTCGGGCAGATAGAAGGCCTTCTGCACGCCGTTGCCGATCCCGACCCCGAAGAGGCCGCCGCTGCCGAGCGCGATCTTCGCCTGCTGGGCCTGGAAGCCCGCGCCTTCGGTTTCCGCGCCCGGGTTCAGGAAGCTGGTCAGGCGTGCCATCCGGTAGGGCTCGATCAGCGTCATCAGCAAGACCCCGATGCCGATCACGAGCGCGATCTTGCCGAGGTCCCGCGGCGCCACCCCGGCCGCGATCAGCGTCGCGCCGACGGCGAAGGCGAGGACCAGCGTCGTCCCCATGTCGGGCTGCAGCATGATCAAGAGGCAGGAGGCGCCGGTGACCAGGAGGATCGGCATGAAGCCTTGGATCGAGCGCACCCGCTTCGGCTCGCGCGCCAAGAGGTCGGCGGCGTAGAGGACGAGCGCGACCTTGGCCAGCTCGGAGGGCTGGATCTGGACGGAGCCGCTGCCGATCCAGCGGGTCGCGCCGTTGACGCTCTGCCCGGCGCCGAGCACGACGATCAGCAGGAAGATCGAGCCGCCGAGCAGGAGCGGCGTCGCGCGGCGGATCGAGCCCAGCCCGTAGCGGGCGGTGAAGTGCATGATCACGAGGCCGATCGCGCCGACGATCAGCGTGCGCTGCAGGTAGTAGGCCGAGTCGGCGAGGCCGCCGTTCTGCAACACCTGGGTGGTCGAGGAGGCGGAGAAGACCATCACCGCGCCGAAGGCGAGCAGGCAGAGGGTCGCGGTCAGCAGCAGGTTGTACTCGGTCGAGACCGCGACGCGGCGCGACTTCGCCTTGCGCTTCTTCGACTTGGCCGGGCGCGCCCGGCCGAGCGCCACCGAGAGCCCGCTCATCCCCGCCCTGCCCCCGGGAGCGCCGCGACGATCTGGCGGAAGCGCTCGCCGCGCGCCTCGAAGTTGGGGAAGGCGTCGAAGCTGGCGCAGGCGGGCGAGAGCAGGACGACCTCGCCCGGGGCGGCCGCGGCGGCGGCGGTGCGGACCGCCTCCTCGAGGTCGGCGACCCGACGCATGGGGACGCCCGCCTCGCCGAGCGGCGCCAGCTCGGCCGCCATCCGCGCGGCGGTGTCGCCGAGCAGGTAGGCGGCGGCGGCGCGCTCGCGCAGCGGCGCGAGCAGGGCGCCGAAGGGCTCGCCCTTGTCGCTGCCGCCGAGGATCGCGTGGACGCCGGCGTCGAAGCTGCCGATGCCGACCGCGGCGGAGGCGACGTTGGTCGCCTTGGAGTCGTTGACGAAGCGGACCCCGTCGATCTCGGCGACCGGCTCGAGCCGATGCGCGACGCCGGCGAAGCTGCGCAGCCCGGCGACCACCGCCTCGCGGTCGAGGCCGAAGGCGAGCGCCGCGGCCGCCGCGGCCATCGCGTTCTCGACGTTGTGCTCGCCGGGGATGCCGAGCTCTGAGACCTCGAGCAGCGGCTCGCCGTCGTAGAAGATCGTGCCCGCCGCCGTCGCCACCTCGCAGTCGGGCGAGGCGCCGCGGCAGAACTCGATCCGCCGCCCGCAGCCACCCAGGTCGACCCCCGCCAGCTCGGGATCGTCGCCGTTCCAGACCGCGACGTCGTCATTGCCCTGGTTGGCGAAGATGCGCAGCTTCGCGTCGCGGTAGGCGGGCATCGAGCCGTGGCGGTCGAGGTGGTCGGGCGCCAGGTTCAAGAAGACTGCCCCCTCGGGGCTGAACAGGCTCGCGTCCTCGAGCTGGAAGCTCGATGCCTCGCAGACCACGGTCGCGTCCGGCTCGAGCTCCCCGACCAGGCCCGCGAGCGGGACGCCGACGTTGCCCGCCACCGCGACCGGCTCGCCGGCGCCGCGGAAGATGTGACCGAGCAGCTCCACCGTGGTCGTCTTGCCGTTGGTGCCGGTGACGGCGAGGAAGCGGTTGGGCAGGGCGCGCCAGGCGAGCTCGAGCTCACCGGTCACCTCCATCCCCCGCTCCAGAGCGGCTGCGATCACCGCCGCCTCCCGGGGAACCCCCGGGCTCTTGACGACCGTGTGCGTGCCCTCGAGCTGAGCCAATCCATCCGTATCCAGGAAGACTTCGACGCCGGACCCCGAAAGCCCTTCCGCGCCCTCGGGATGGCCGGAATCGACGGCGCGGACCCGCTCGCCATGGGCGGCAAGGAGACGGGCGGCGGCCTGTCCCGAGCGGGCCAGCCCGACGACCAGGAACGGCCCGCGCGGTAGCGGCGGGCGGGCTTCCTTGGCCGGGATCAGGGGCATACGTCGATGTTCGCCCCGCTCGCCCCCGCCCCTGCGGATGCGTTCGCAGTTTCCCACACTGGTTGTAGGGAAGTGCGAACGCACCGGGTTGCGGACAGAGGTGGACCGCCGCCGGGATCCCAGTCATCCAGATCGGAATCCCGACGGCGGCTGATCGCCACCCAAATTGCGCTTTGGCCCCCTTGCCTTTGCGCGCTCCCTCTCGCGGGGGAGCGGCCACAACCTAATTCGACATGCCCGTACCGGTCAAGGACCCCTAAGCGGACGACCTACGCAATTTTAGGGTCAGCGGCCGATCGATTGCTGGTAGAGCGTGAAGCCGATCCCCGAACAGACCGCGGCGATGATCCAGAAGCGGAGCATGATCTTCGTCTCCGACCAGGCCATCATCTCGAAGTGATGGTGGAGCGGCGCCATCAGCAGCACCCGCCGGCGGAAGACGCGGAAGGAGAAGACCTGGAGGACCACCGAGAGCGCCTCGATCACGAAGATGCCGCCGATGATGATCAGCAGGACCTCGGTCTGGGTCATCACCGCCATCGCGCCGATCGCGCCGCCGAGGCCCAACGAGCCGGTGTCCCCCATGAAGATCGACGCCGGGAAGGCGTTGTACCAGAGGAATCCGATGCAGGCGCCGACCAGGCAGCAGGCGAGCAGCGCCAGGTCCTTCTGCCCGTTGGCGACGAAGGCGATCGCGGTGAAGGTGAGGAGGACGATCGCGCAGGAGCCGGCGGCGAGGCCGTCGAGGCCGTCGGTGAGGTTGACCCCGTTCGAGGTTCCGGCGATGACGAGGAAGACGAGCACGAAGTAGAGAACCGGGCCGAGGTAGATGCTGGCCCCGCCGATGCGGAAGTAGAGGCGCGGTTCGAGCCCGACCGAGTGGCGCGCCACCCACCAGAGGCCGAAGGCGAGCAGCAGCTGGCCGAGCAGCTTGTAGCGGCCGGAGAGCCCGAGCGAGCGCCGTTTGACGATCTTGATGTAGTCGTCGGCGAAGCCGAGCGCCGCGCAGCCGAGCGCGACGCCGAAGACGGCGAAGCTCGACGCGTCGACTTCGGAGAGCACCAGGTAGGGGACGCAGATCGCGGCGAAGATGATCAGGCCGCCCATCGTCGGCGTGCCCGCCTTGGCGTGGTGCTCCTGCGGGCCGTCCTCGCGGATGTGCTGGCCGAACTCGCGCACCCGCAGGTATTCGATGAACTTCGGCCCGAGGAAGATCGTGATCAGCATCGAGGCCATGCCGGCGATCAGGATTTCGCCCATGGTCAGGCGCGGCCTCCTCTGCTCCGCCGGGGGGCAACAGAGTCAGATATGGATTGCCCCCCGGCTCCGCGTCCGGGGGCCGCTTTGTCATGCTCGGTCGTCTCAACGCCAAGCTCGGGCGGAACTTCGCCACGCTCGGTCGCCTGGAGCTCGGACGCGATCGTCTCCATCCCGACGGCGCGCGAGCCCTTGATCAGGACCGCGTCGCCCGGTTCGAGGTGGGCGTCGAGCCACTCGGCCGCCTCGCCCGGGTCGGCGACCAGTTCGTCGGGGTCGTATTCGCGGGCGGGGGCGCCGACGCCGACGATCGCGTCGATCCCGGCACCGCGAGCGTGGGCGCCGACCTCGCGGTGGAACCGCGGCCCGTCAGGGCCGAGCTCACCCATGTAGCCGAGCACCGCGACCGTGCGCGGCGCCCCGAGCGTCGCGAGATGGTCGAGCGCCGCGCGCATCGACACCGGGTTGGCGTTGTAGCAATCGTTCACGAGGAGAATCCCGTCGCCGAGTTGGACACGCTCGCCACGGAACCGGGAGAAGCCTATGTCCGCCGCGCGGACGGCCATCTCCTCGGGGTCGGCGCCGAGTGCGACGCCACCTGCGATCGCCGCCAGCGCGTTGGTCAGGTTGTAGTCCTCGGCGAAGGGGAGGGCGAAGCGGGCCTCGCCCACGGGCGTGCGGACGAGCGCCTCGGTGACGCCGGCCGAGACCCGCGCCTCGACCGCCTCGACGTCGCCGCCGGGCCCGAAGCGCAAGACGCGCGGCGCGCGGGCGAGATGCGGCTCGAGCTCACCCGCTTCGGCCGGAGCGATCGCGGTCCCGCCCTCGGGCAGGAAGTCGATCAGCGCGGCCTTCTCGGCGGCGATCGCCGCGATCGAGCCCAGCTGCTCGACGTGGACGGGGCCGACGTTGGTGATGATCGCCGCGTCGGGCTCGGCGATCGCGGCCAGCTCGGCGATCTGGCCAGGCCCGCGCATCGCCATCTCGAGGACGAGGCGCTCGGCATCGTCGGGCGCCTCGAGCACGGTCAGCGGTAGCCCGATCTCGGTGTTGAAGTTCTGCCGGTTGGCGTGGACGCGGCCGGGCAGCAAGGTGCGGGCGATGTCCTTGACCGAGGTCTTGCCGACCGAGCCGGTGACGCCGAGGACCTGCGCCCCGAGCGCGCGGCGGTTGGCGGTGGCGAGCTTCTGGAGGGAGGCGAGGGGGTCGGCGGCGGCGAGGACCCAGGCGGAGCGGGCGGGAAGCGCCGCGGCGTGCTCGAGTCCGACGACCACCCCCCACGCGCCGGCCTCGATCGCGGCGGCGGCGAACTCGCCGCCGTCGCGGTTCTCGCCGCGCAGGCCGAAGAAAACGTCACCCGGCCTGACGGCCGCCGAGTCGATGACCGCACGCGCCGGCGACTCCGAGGAGCCCTCGGCGAGCGCCTTCGCGCCGGTTGCCGCCGCGATCTCCGCCCCGCCGAGCCTCACGCCAAACTGCCCAGCTTGCGCAGCTCCTCGCGGGCGACCTCGCGGTCGTCGAAGGGGACCTTCCGGCCGCCCTCGAACTCCTGGCCCTGCTCGTGGCCCTTGCCCGCGATCACGACGGTGTCGCCCGGCCGGGCGCGGCCGAGCGCCAGCGCGATCGCGGCGCGGCGGTCGACCTCGACCACCAGCTCGGCGTCGCCCTCGCGGGCGCCGGCGGCGACTTCGGCGACGATCGCCTCGGGGTCCTCGGAGCGCGGATTGTCGGAGGTGACGACGGCGAGGTCTGAGAGGACGCCGCCCGCCCGTCCCATCAGCGGCCGCTTCGCCTTGTCGCGGTCACCGCCCGCGCCGAAGACCGAGGTCAGCCTCCCCGCGGTGAGCCGGCGCGCTGCCCGCAACACGTTCTCGATCGAGTCGGGGGTGTGGGCGTAGTCGACGAGGACGGCGAACCCCTGGCCCTCGTCGATCGGCTCGAAGCGCCCCGGCACCCGCGCCGCGGCGGCCAGCCCGGCCGCGGCGGTCTCCGGGTCGACCCCGAGCGCATGAGCCGCCGCAAAGGCCCCGAGCGCGTTCGCCACGTTGAAGTGCCCCGGCATCCCCGTCCGCACCCGCACCTCCCCGTTGGTGGGCCGAAAACTCAAGCCCTCCTGGAGTTTTCGGCCCATCAACACGGTGAACTCGGCGCCGCTCGCGTCGAACTCCACGTCGGCGGCGCGGTAGGTGGCTTCGGCGCCTTCGGCGGAGAAGGTCAGGCAGTCGAATTCCGCGGCGAGGCGGCGGCCGTAGGGGTCGTCGACGTTGACGATCCGCACCCCTGGCGTCGCCTCGAAGAGCAGCCGCTTGGCGGCGAAGTAGTCCTCCATGTCGGCGTGGAAGTCGAGGTGGTCCTGGGTCAGGTTGGTGAACAGCGCCACGTCGAAGCGGATCGCGTCGGCGCGGTGCAGGGCCATCGCGTGCGAGGAGACCTCCATCGCGCAGGCGGTGTCGCCGCCCTCCAGCATGCGCCGGAACGTCGCCTGCAGGTCGATCCCCTCCGGCGTCGTCCGCTCGACCGGCTCCTCGGCGCCGCCGACCACCTGCTTCACCGTCCCCATCAGCCCGGTCTGGACCCCCGCCGCTTCGAGGATCTCCCGCACCAGGTAGGCGGTCGTCGTCTTGCCGTTGGTTCCGGTCACGCCGACGACCCTCAGCGCCGCCGTGGGATCCCCCCAGAACGCCGCCGCAAACGGCGCCATCGCCGCCCGCGCGCTCGGCACCACCACCTGCGCCACCCCCAGATCCAACTCCCGCTCCACGACCAGCCCCACCGCCCCCGCCTCGACCACCTGCCCTGCAAACTCGTGCCCGTCCCGCTTCTCCCCGACGACGCAGAAGAACAGCGTCCCGGGCCCAGCTTTTCGGCTGTCATAAGCGAGGTTGCTGATCTCGACGCTCCCGTCACCGACAATCCGGGCCCCGTCAGCTACGGCAGCGAGCTCTGCGAGTCTCATGCCCGCGATTCTAGGTAGGGCACCGGGCGCCCGGCGCCCCCACGCCCAAGCCTCGCCTATTCGTGTGGCACACCCAGATAAGGAAGCGAGAACGCCGCGATTTCGCCAAACGCGGGCGCCGCGACCGACCCACCGTAGATTTCGCCTTCCGGCTGATCGACGATCACCGCGGCGAGGAACTTCGGGTGCATCGCCGGGGCGAAGCCGATGAAGGACGCGACGTACTTCGTTTCCGAGTAGCCGCCGTTTTCGGCGACCTGCGCGGTGCCCGTCTTGCCGGCGAGCGTGTAGCCGGGGACGCTCACCTGGGAGGCGGTTCCTTCCGGCCCGAGCACGCCCTCGAGCATTTCGCGCACCTCTTCGGCCGTCTTGGCGCTGATCACGCGGTGGCCCTGCGGCTCGTGGACCGGTTCTTCGCCGATCCGTTTGATCAGCTGCGGCGGCCGCTCGATCCCTTCGTGGGCGATCGCCGCATATCCCTGGACCATCTGCATCGGCGTGACGGCAGCGCCCTGACCCATCGGCAGGTTGCCCATCGTCGCCCCCGAGTATTCGCTCAGCTTCGGCACGATGCCCTTTTCCTCGCCCGGGAACTGGACCCCGGTCTGCTTGCCGAAGCCGAATTTTTCGATCCACTTGGAGAATTTCGTCGCCCCGACGCGGAGGCCGATTTCGACCGCGCCGACGTTCGAGGAGCGGGCCAGGATCTGCGACACGGTCATCGTTTCGGTGCCGCGTTCCTCGGCGTCGTGGATCCACCGTTCGCCGACTTCGATTTCCGGTGGCAGCGTGAGTTCGGTCGAAGGCGTCACCAGGCCTTCTTCCAAGGCAGCCGAAACCGTGAACGCCTTGAAGGTCGAGCCCGGTTCGTAGTTGAAGCTGGTCGCCCGGTTCAGCAGGTCTTCGCTGGAGATGTGTTCGAGGTCGCCCGGGTTGACCGGCGGCCAGTTCGCCATCGCCAGGATTTCCGAGGTTTCCGGGTCCATCACGATCGCCGTCGCGCCGTGCGGCGAGTACGTTTCGCCGACCTTCGCCAGCACCTGTTCGGTCTTCTCCTGGATCACCGGGTCGAGCGTCAGCTGCACGTCTTCGCCGTCGCGGGCTTCCTTCACCGTTTCCAGCTTGATCGGGTCGCCGAGCGCGTCGGTGACCACGCTGCGTTCGCCTTCTTCCCCCGCCAAGGCGGATTCCTCGCCCGCCTCGATCCCGGTCAGCCCTTCGCCGTCGACGCCGACCACGCCGATCACCTGCCCCGCCATTTCCCCCTGCGGGTAGGTGCGGCGGCTCGCCGGCAGCTGGCCGATCCCTTCGATTTCGAGTTTTTCGACCTTCTCCGCGGTCGCCAGGTCGACGTCCTTGGCGAGATAGGAGAAGCCCGATTCGACGGTCAGCTCTTCCAGCACCTTGGCCTTCTTCTGCTTCAGGATCGGCGCCAGCCGTTCCGCCGCAACCGGCGGGTTCTTCACCTGGTAGGGCGTCGCGTAGATCGTCGCCGCGTCTTCGGAGGAGGCGAGGCGGGTGCCGTTGCGGTCGAGGATCGAGCCGCGCAGGCCCGGCACCATGATCGTCTGCGTCTGCTGGTTCAGCGCCTGCGAGGAGAGCTGCGAGGCCTCCACCCCCTGCAGCCAGAAGGCGCGACAGACGATCAGCAGGAAGGCGACCAGGAACCCCGCGAAGAGGAGACCGATCCGTCGCTCGATCAGGCGCATCGCGGCGCTATCCCGCCGGCGTTTCGGTCACGGTTTCGGCAGGGCCTTCGGTGGCGGCGACTTCGGCTTCGTTGGCGAGCGTTTCTTCGTAGAGCGCGTTTTTTTCGGCCTGCGACATCGCGGCGATTTCCGCTTCGGAGGGGACTCCGCCGCTGCTCGCGGCTCCTACGCTCGTCGCGCTTTCCCCGCCGGTTGCCGCTTCTTCGCGTCCCGCCCCCGTTGCTTCACCGGACGCGGATTCTTCGCCCGTCGTGGCGGCGGGGGCGGCGCCCGCTGCCGCCGCGGCGAGCCGCGCCGCCGCTTCGGCGACGTCGCTGCGATGCACGGTCAGGATCTGCGGCTGAGCTTCGGGCAAGAGCGAGAGGCCCAGCGCGGTGGCCTCGTGATGGAGCTTCGCCTGGCCGTACTTCTGCGCCACGCGGCTCTGGAGCGCCGAGTTTTCCTGGCTCAGTTCGGTATTGCGTTCGTCGACCTTGCCCGCCGAGGCGGCGAAGCTGAGGGTGACGACGTTGAGCGCGACGATCCCGACCAGGAGCACGCCGAGCACGCCGATCCAGGCGCGGCCGCGGGTGAGGCGGTGGATCAGGCCGGACTCGGGCAGCTGGGTGACGGCGACGGCGGCGCGACCGGCGTGGCCGGCGGCGATCGGGATCACACCGGCGGGGGAGCGCCGCTTCGGCGCCGCCTTGCGCCGGGCGGGCGCCGCGGTCGCCTTCCTCGTCGCGCCCGCCTTGCGAGCCGGCGCAGCTTTCCGTTTCGGCGCCGTCGGCTTGCGTGCGGGCTTCGTCGCCGGCGCCGCCGAACGGCCGCTGCCCCCGGGGCGGGGGCGGTCACGGGGACGTTTCTTCGGCTCCGGCGGAGCGGTGCGCGACGGGGCGGGCGCGGCCTGGCTCTGCGAGCGGCGCTGCGGCGCCGCGACGGCCATCAGCCCTCCTCCCCGGCGCCCGTGTCGAAGGCGATCTTGGTCGCGGCGCGCAGGTGGGCGGAGCGCGAGCGCGGGTTCGCCTCGGCCTCCGCGGGCCCGGGCGCGATCGCGCGCCGGGTCAAGAGCTCGGCCTCCGGCTCGTGGCCGCAGACGCAGACCGGGATCTCCGGCGGGCAGACGCAGCCGGTCGCCTTCTCGGCGAGGAACCGCTTCACCGGCCGGTCCTCGAGCGAGTGGAAGGAGATCGCGGCGAATCTCCCGCCGAGCGGCAGCGCGTCCCAGGCCAGGGGCAGCGCCTCGTCCAGCAGGTCGAGCTCCCCGTTGACGGCGATCCGCAGCGCCTGGAAGGTGCGCTTGGCCGGGTGGCCGCCGGCGAAGCGGGCCGAGGCGGGCATCCCCGCCTGCACCGCGGCGACCAGCTCGGAGGTGGTGCGGAGCGGGCGGCGGGCCACGATCTCGCGGGCGATCCCGGCGGCGTGGCGCTCCTCGCCGAAGCGGCGCAGCACCTGGGCGATCCGCGACTCCGGCCACTCGTTGACCAGGTCGGCGGCGTCGAAGCCCTGGCGCGGGTCCATCCGCATGTCGAGCGGCGCGTCGTAGGAGTAGGAGAAGCCCCGCTCCCAGGCGTCGACCTGCATCGAACTCATTCCCAGATCCATGTAGACCATGTCTGGGCGAATTCCTTCGCCCCGCAGCGCACGAAGTCCTGCAACGAAGTCGGCGCCGACGAAGAGGGCGCGGCAGGGCGCCTCGGCGGCGAAGCGGTTGAAGCGCTCCTTGGCGGTCGGGTCGCGATCGATCCCGATCAGCGTCCCTCCCGGGCCGAGCCGCTCGGCGACCAGGCGGGCGTGGCCGCCGGCGCCGAAGGTGCAGTCGACCGCGGTCTGCCCGGCCTCGGGGGCGAGCAGGTCGACCAGCTCGGGGGCGAGGACGGGATCGTGCTCGCGGGTCACGAGGCTGAGCGGCGACGGGCCGACGGGGGCGTGGGAGAAGGTGGGAGTGCGGGCGGCATGCAGTCTCATGGTTACGCGGCGCCCGCCCCGGCCAGGCCCTCGGCGATCTCTGGAGCGGCCGCGTCGAGCTCTTCCTCCTGCTTCGCCCAGGCGTCGGCGTTCCAGATCTCGAGGTACTCGCCGGCGCCGATCACGACGCATTCGCCGTCCAGGCCCGCGTGCTCGATCAAGGGCTTGGGGATGCGGATCCGCCCGGCCGAGTCGAGCTTCTCATCGAAAGAGCCGCCGTGGAAGCGGCGGCGCAGGGCGCGGGCGTCCTTGCCGAAGGGGCTGTGGGGCGAGAGGAAGCGGTCGGAGAGCTCCTCGAACTCGGCGGTCGTATGCACCCAGACGCAGGGGTCGAAGCCCTTGGAGAGAACCACTCCGTCGGCAAGAGAGCTGCGAAAGCGCGATGGCACGGTCAATCGGTCCTTGCTGTCCAGGCTGTGCTCGTAGAGGCCCCGAAATGCCAACTCGGCGTCCTTTCTGAGCGGTGGTTCGAGGTCGGAAAAGAGTTGGGACCGAAGTGATGAGGTGGGAGGAGCCTCACCACCCCGGTCCTGGGCTTCAACTCGAGCGCCACTTTGACACACACTCTCCCACTTTGCAACACCACCTTCCCATGCAACCCCATTTGCAAGCTCACGTAGGCGACGACCGGGCGCGCTAGGTTGCCGCCGTGAGCACTCCCGAGGCCCCCGAGCCGCCACCCGCCGACGCCCCCGGGTCGACGCCGCCGGAGCCGACCCCGGCGGCCGCGGCGACGGCCGCCGTGCCCACGGCCACGACGGCGCCGACCGACTCGAACTCGCTGCGCGGCTACCACTTCAACCGCCTCGTGCGCACGCCGCTGACCCTGTGGCTGATCGGCATCCCGGCGCTGGCGGCCCTCTTCTACGGGCTGAGCCGGGATCCGGCGACCGGCTGGATCTTCCCCCTGGTCGTGATCGCGATCGGGGTCGGGATCGTCTTCTGGATCGCCGACTCGAAGGCGGCAGACGACTTCTTCACGGTCTACGCGGAGAGCCGCGACCTCGCCCTCGGCGGGCGCACGAACCTGCCCGCGGCGACGCCGCTGCTGCGCAAGGGGAGCAAGCGCTACGCGACCCGGACCTTGAGCGGTCAGATCGCGCCGGACCTCGAAGGCATGCTCGCCCTCTACACCTACGAGGAACGGACGAGCGGCTCGGACGGGTCCCAATCGACCGAGTACTACAGCTACACGCTGGGGATCGCCGACCTGCCCGAGTGCGTCGAGCACGTGCCCGAGCTCTACTGCCAGCGGAGGTCGGGGCTGCGCGCGCTGGAGAAGCTCGAGGACGCCTTCCGGGTGAACAAACGGCGGGTCACCCTGGAGAGCGAGGCACTCGCCGATCGTTACGAGATCTTCGTCAGCAAGGGTCAGGACGACGTCTGGCTGCGCCGCCTCTTCTCGCCGCTGTTCATCGTCTGGCTGACCGAATCGGCGCCACCGAAGTTCGCCTTCGAGCTGGTCGCCGGGATCCTCGTCGCCTACGTCCCCGGCCACGAGGAGGACACCGGCCACCTCGACGGGGTGGCGGCGGCGACCGGGGCGATCGCGAAGCGGCTGCGCGACGAGATCGCCGAGACGTCCTCTTCATAAGGCGCCACCTCCTCTGTTCCCGGGCCGGGTGGCTTCAGAACCCTGAAAGTAGGGACCCCGCGTTCGCGATCAGGCCGGCTGCGATCATCAGCATCACCGACGGGACGAGGACGAGGGCGACGACCAGCTGGATCTTCGGCGCCGCGCGGGCGGCGCGCTCTTCGACCGCACGGCGGCCCTCGCGGCGCAGGGCGCTCGCCTGGCGACGGAGCTGGTCGGCGAGCGGCGAGCCGAAGCGGCGCGAGCGCTCGATCGAGGCGACCAGGGTGGCGAGCTCGCCGCCGGGGACGCGGGCCCGAAGCGCGGCGAGGGTTGTCGAGAGCGAGCTGCCGCAGGAGAGCTCGGCGACGGCGATCCGCATCTCCTCGGCGAGCGGGCCCTCCCCCGCCCGGGCCAGCTGAGCGAGCCCCTCGGCCGGACCGCGGCCGGAGGCGACGCTCACCGCGAGCAGGTCGAGGGCGTCGGGGAGCGCCGCGACCAGGCGACGACGACGGCGCCGCGCCTCGCGCTCGAGCAGCGCGTCGGGGACGAAGAAGCCAGTCGCCGGGAGGCCGAGCGCGACCACGATCCCGATCCGGCCCGGCGCCGCCGGGGCCGCGCCGAGGGCGAGGATCGCCCCGCCGAAGAGCCCGGCCAGCTTGCCGAGCAGGACCGCGGGCAGGGGCAGCCGCGCTTCGAGCCCCGAGCGACGCAACCGCTCGGGGAGGCCGAGCCAGAGCGCGGCAAGCGCCCAACGGCCGGCGAGCGCAGAGCCCCCGGAGGCGGCGCGCATCGCGGCCGCGCTCGACACCCCGGGGTCGAGACCCGTTGCGCTGTGCGTCAGGTAGGCATCGCGCACATTTCGCACACCCGAGCGCTGAGCGCGGGCGACCAAGACCTCGCGGCCGGCGGCGAGCGCGAGCAGGGTCGCGATCGCGAAGAGGAGGCCAGCGGGGCTCACTCGACCACCCGCGAGAGCCGGCGGATCGCGATGAACCCGATCGCCTGCAGGCCCGCCGCGAGCGCCAGCAGGATTGCCGCCGCGGGCGAGCCGAGGAGCTTGGCGAAGAAGCCCGGCTGGACCACCTCGGCAAAGAGCGCGCCGCCGGTCGGCATCGCGACGACGAGGAGCCCGGTGAAGCGCGCCTGGGCGGTCGCCGATTTGGCGTCTTCGGCGACCCGGTCGCGCTCCGCCGCCCCGGCGGCGAACCGACGCAGCAAGCCGGCGAGGTCACCGCCCGCGAGGCGCTGGCTGAGGAGGGCGGCGGCGAAGGCGTCGACCCGCTGCGAGCGCATCCGCGCCCGCCAGGCGGCGACCGCCTCGGCGGTGCCGGCGCCGAGGTCGAGCTCCGCCCCGAGGCGCACAAGCTCGGCGGCCGGCGGCCCGTCGAGGTAGGCGGCCGCGGCGGGCAGCGAGGCCCGCAGCGAGCGCCCCGCCGCGAGCGAGTCGGCGACCGCGGTCGCCACTTCCGGCAGCGAGCGCTCGACCGCGGCCCGGTAGCGTCGCCGTCGGCTCGAGATCGCCCAGGCGGCGATGCCCGGCCCGGCGACCGAGAGCGGCAGCGCCAGTTCGAGGCCACCGACGAACCAGCCGGCGATGACCGCCGCCGCCGCGCCGAGCGCCG
>JAFDWF010000221.1 GCA_018268575.1 Actinomycetota bacterium | reverse complement strand
ACCCGTCTCGACCGGCGCCTCGAACAGCGAAACCCGGTTGCGGCCCGCCGCCTTCGCCTGGTACATCGCCTCGTCGGCGGCGGCCAGCACCGCCCCGGCGCCGCCGTCGGATTCGGCGCCGAACATGGTGATGCCGACGCTGAACGTCGCCCCGGCCAGCTCCGGGTCGCCGACAAAGGCGTCGGCGACCTGCACGCGCAGGTCTTCGGACAGCTGCAAGGCGCCTTCGACGTCGGTCTGCGGCATCAGCACCGCGAACTCGTCGCCGGAGAGGCGGGCGACGATGTCGGTACCGCGGACGCGCTCGCGCAGCGTCGCCGCGATGCGGCGGATCAGGTTGTCGCCCTGCTGGTGGCCGAGGCGGTCATTGACCTCCTTGAGGCCGTCGACGTCGATCACCATCACGGCGCCGCGGCCGCCGTAGCGGGCGGAGAAGTTCACGTAGGTGTCGAGGCGAGCCCGGAACGAGCGCCGATTGAGGAGCGCGGTGAGCGGATCGTGGTCGGCCAGGTAGCGCAGCTCGGTCTCGGTCTTCTCGGCCGCGTCGAGCGCGTCGAGAACGACCTGACGATCGGCCGGCTCCAACTTCGCCAGTACCTCCTGAAGGGCGGCGTCTCGCTTGCCGCTGCTATTCATGATGTTCACTGAACCATCGAAGGTACCCGAAGCAGCGCTGCAAATGAGGGTACTTTCGTTCGAACGAATGGCCAACCGACTCGCCGCCGAGACCAGCCCGTACCTGCTCCAGCACCGGGAGAACCCGGTCGACTGGTACCCCTGGGGCGAGGAGGCCCTGGGACGAGCGCGGGCGGAGGACATGCCGATCCTGCTCTCGGTCGGCTACTCGGCCTGCCACTGGTGCCACGTGATGGCGCACGAGTCCTTCGAGGACGCCGAGACCGCCGCGTACATGAACGCCCACTTCGTCTGCGTGAAGGTCGACCGCGAGGAGCGCCCCGACGTCGACGCGATCTACATGGAGGCGGTGCAGTCGTTCACCGGCCAGGGAGGCTGGCCGATGACCGTGTTCCTCGACCCGGGGGGCGTGCCGTTCTACGGCGGCACCTACTTCCCGCCCGACGACTCGCGCGGGATGCCGAGCTTCCGCATGGTGATGGAGGCGGTGCTGCAGGCTTTCCGCGGACAGCGCGAGGAGATCCGCGAGCGGGCGGCGACGACGGTGGGGCGACTCGAGGCGCTGGCAAGGCTTTCCCCAGGTGGGGTCCCCGATCAGGCGGCGCTCGCCGGCGCGGTGGCGACGCTCCTCGGACGCGCCGATCCGGCCAACGGCGGCTTCGGCCACGCGCCGAAGTTCCCGCCCGCGTCCTCGCTGGAGCTGCTGATGACGCGCGGCGTGCGAGCCGGAGACAGGGGACGCAAGGAGCTCGAGCAGGTCGAGCGCACCCTCGACGCGATGCTCTCCGGCGGCATCTACGACCAGCTCGGCGGCGGCTTTGCCCGCTACTCGGTCGACGCGGCCTGGCTCGTCCCCCACTTCGAGAAGATGCTCTACGACAACGGCCTGCTGGCGCGCGCCTATCTGCACGGCTGGCAAGTGCTCGGGCACGAGCGCTACCGACGGGTCTGCGAGGAGACCTTGGACTGGATGCTGCGCGAGATGCGCGGGCCGGAGGGCGGCTTCTACTCGGCATATGACGCCGACTCCGAGGGCGAGGAGGGCAAGTTCTACGTCTGGACCCCGGATCAGATCCGCGCGGTGCTGGCGTCGGACGCAGCCGACCCGAGCGCGGCGCCGGCCGACCCGAGCGCGAGCGACCTAACCGGCGCTACAGGTGGGAAAGGACGACCGAGAGCCGAGGAGATCCTCGCCTACTACGGGGTCACCGAGGCGGGCAACTTCGAGGGCAAGAACATCCTCCACCTCGCCGAAGGGGCCGCGGCGCCCGCGCCCGAGGGGCTCGACGCGGCCCGCGGCGCGCTCCTCGCCGCACGGGCGGAGCGCGGCTGGCCCGGACTCGACGACAAGCGCCTCACCTCCTGGAACGCGCTGGCGCTGGCGGCGCTCGCCGAGGCGGGCGCCATACTCGGCCGCGACGACTACCTCGACGCCGCGGCCCGCTGCGCCGAGTTCCTCCTCGCCACCATGCGCGACGACGGTCGCCTGCTGCGCACCTACAAGGACGGCCGCGCCCACTTGAACGCCTACCTCGAGGACCACGCCTTCCTGATCGAAGCCCTCCTCGTCCTCTATGAAGCCGACTTCGACCCGCGCTGGTTCGCCGCCGCGCGCGAGCTGGCCGAGACGATGATCGAGCGCTTCGGCGACGAGGAGCGCGGCGGCTTCTACTCGACCTCCACCGACCACGAGACCCTGATCGCCCGCCGCAAGGAGGTCGGCGACCATCCGATCCCGTCAGGCAACAGCGCCGCCACGCTCGGCCTCCTGCGACTGGCCGCCCTCTCCGGCGAAGCCCGCTTCGCCGGGCGCGCCCGCGGCGTCCTCGCCCTCTTCGGCGAGCCCGCGGTGACCCACCCCGACTCTTTCGCCCACTTCCTCCGCGCCCTCGACTTCGACCTCGCCCCGACCCATGAGGTGGCGCTCGTCGGCGACCCGAAAGCCCTCCTCACCGTCGTCCGCTCCACCTTCCGCCCCGATGTGGTCGTCGCCTCGGGCCCGGCAGGCGCAACCGAACCACCCCTCCTCGACGCCCGCACCGAAGTCGGCGGCAAGCCCGCCGCCTACGTCTGCGAGGGCTTCGTCTGCCAACTGCCGGTGACCGACCCCGAGGAGTTGCGGCGACAGCTTTAGGTGGCGGGGATTGCGTCGGAACGGGATGTGCGGCGGCTGAGAAGGGATGTGGCCGTAAGGGCGGGACCGCTGGGGCACGGGGCCGTTGCCGGCTGGCGCCCGGGGGAAGGGACCCGGCCTTCTCGGAGGCGACCCTGGCAGGCTGTGGCCGCCTCCGAGAAGGCCGGGTCATGAGGGGACGGCAGAGGGTCCTACGCTCCGCTGTTCCTTATGGCCCCCACGGGGCCATAAGGAACAGCGGAGGGAGGGTGCCGCGGGGTCCGTGACGAAGACGCCGGGAACTGCGCGGGAGACGTGAGGGAGACGTCACGGGTTCCACAGTTCTTCCACCGTCACAATCACGTGACCACGGTTCCGGGCCCCTATAGATGATTGATTCCTAATTCCTGCACACCCCGGATGACGGGCCTGACACGGCGCATCTCGGCGTCCTCGGGCTTGCCTTTGCCCCACCGGCAACCAGCATGCGTCCTGCGTCCTTGACCTGCTTGGTCAGGCCCGCCCCCGGTCACACCGGAATTAGGAATCAATCATCTAGGGGCCCGGATTCACTCAGCGCGAAGAGAGGGGTCGGAACCTTCGCAGGAAGGCTCACGCCTTCCCTGCAATCGTGGAGGCTTCGTCACCGAGCGACCATGATCCGGCGGGGATCCCGCCGGATCATGCATCTCCCGGACGGGACCCGCGCAGATCGCACGGTCTTCGTGGCGTCTTTCTTCGGCCTCGTCACGGAGACGTCGCATCCCTCCGTCCCGTCACGGAGATGCCGATCTCCCCCGCCACGCACCCGTCCCTGCGCAGGCTCCCCCGAAGACCTCCCGTCCCGGGCCCCGATTCCTCAGGTCCGAACCCCGGGGCCTGGGCGCCAGCTCTCCTACACCGCGAAATCCCGCACTTCGTCCACAACCACCCTCCCGCCCACCTCCGCTCGTCCCTCGCCGAGGAAATGCGTATCGAGGCGGGAGCCGCGGCCCTGGAGGATCTCGATGTCGCGGCCGAGCGCAACGGTCAGGCAGATCGCGGCCGAGCCGGTCGCCTCGTCCTCGCCGACGCCGTCCTCATGAGAGAAACAGCGCGAGCGTACGCTCCCCTCCCCCTCGTCGACCCAGGCCCAGAGACAGGGAAGCTCCTCCTCGGGCGGCGGATCGGCCTCCTCGACCGCCCTCGCGTCCTCGAGCTGGATCAGCTTCCAGTCCGGCCCCCACTCCGGCCGCCCGGTGACAAAGGTGCGGCCACCGTCGACGCGCACCTCGACCTCGCCCGCGGGCGGGCGCAGGACCTCGACCGGCTCGCGCTCTTTGCCGAGCAACCAGGCGGTGCCGACGGTCGGGTGCCCGGCGAAGTGCAGCTCGAGCCCTGGGGTGAAGATGCGGATCCGCCCGCTCGCCGCGTCGTCGACGAAGACCGTCTCCGAGAAGCCGAGCTCTGCGGCAACCTCCTGGCGGCGCTCCTCGGCGACCTCACCGCCGTCGAGGAACACCCCGAGCGGGTTGCCGAACCCCCAACGAGCGTCACAGAAGACGCGCAGAACGTGGAGCTCGCTCACGTTCTCCGTCCCCCCGCGCGCGTCACAGGATGGGCAGGAAGTTTTCGATCTCGTAGGGGGTGACCTGCACGCGGTAATCGTCCCATTCCTGCCGCTTGATCTCGACGAAGCGGCGGAAGGTGTGCTCGCCCAACGTGCGCAGGACCAACTCCGACTCGGCGGCGACCTCGATCGCCTCGCCGAGCGTCGCCGGCAGCTGCTCGATCCCCTGGTGCTGGAGCTCCTCCTGCGAGAGGTGGTACAGGTTCTGCTCCATCGGCTCCGGCAGCTCGTAGCCCTTCTCCACCCCTTCGAGCCCCGCCTGCAGCATCCCGGCGAAGCAGAGGTAGGGGTTGGCGGCGGGGTCGGGGCAGCGGAGCTCGGCCCGCGTCGCCGCCTCCTTGCCGGGGTGGTAGAGCGGCACCCGGATCAGCGCCGAGCGGTTGCGGCGCGACCAGGCGAGGTAGACCGGCGCCTCGAAGCCCGGCACCAGCCGCTTGTAGGAGTTGACCCACTGGGCGAAGAGCGGCGAGATCTCGCGCGCGTGCTTCAGCTGGCCGGCGATGAACGACTTCGCGGTCGGCGAGAGGAAGTACGGATCGTCGGCGTCGTAGAAGGCGTTCCTGCCGCCTTTCGAGAGGCTCTGGTGGACGTGCATCCCGGAGCCGTTCTCGCCGAAGAGCGGCTTCGGCATGAAAGTCGCGTGATAGCCGTACTTAAGCGCGTACTCCTTGACCACGATCCGGTAAGTCATGCAGTCGTCGGCCATCTCGAGCGCGTTCTTGTAGCGCATGTCGACCTCGTGCTGGGAGGGGCCCACCTCGTGGTGGGTGTACTCGACATGGATGCCCATCTTCTCCAGGGCGAGGACGGTCTCGCGCCGCAGGTCGGAGCCCGCGTCGAGCGTCGTCAGGTCGAAGTAGCCGCCCTCGTCGAGGACCTCGGGCACGCCGCCCTCCGGTTTCGCCGAGCGGAAGTAGAAGTACTCGAGCTCGGGGCCGATGTTGTAGGCGTCAAAGCCCATCTCCTCGGCCCGCTTCAGCGCCCGCCGCATGATCCAGCGCGGGTCGCCCTCGTACGGCCCCCCGCCGGGCACGCGAATGTCACAGAACATGCGCGCAACCGAGTCTTCCTCCTCGGGGCGCCAGGGAAGCATGTCGAAGGTGGTCGGATCCGGCACCGCGAGCATGTCGGACTCCTCGATCGGGTTGAAGCCGGTGATCGAGGACCCGTCGAAGCCCATCCCACCTTCGAAGGCGTCGTCGAGCTCCGCCGCGTTGACCGAGAAGCTCTTCAGCCGGCCGAGGACGTCGGTGAACCAGAGGCGGACGAAGCGGACGTCGTGCTCTCGACAGAGCGTGATCACATCCTCGGCGGTCTGCGGTCGATCTGCCATCGGTCGGGTTGCCTCCTCGGCTCGGGGCGCGGTGAGCCGGCAACGATAGGCGAACCGGGCACGAGCGGTGAACCGAAGATGTGCAGATCGCCGTATATCGGGTAGGTACCGAGCGTTTCACCCGGGTTGAAAGCCTCCGCGAATCTCGCTATAACTTACGACACGTAAGTAAGAGGCTCAAAGTAAAGTAAAGGCCACGTAAAGGCCCTGTAAAGCGGATTTCCCAATCAGGACCCACGATCCGGCCCAGCAGGCCAGAGACGAGAAGCAAGTTGACGGTAAAAACGGCAGTAAGCAGATTCCAGATCCACGATGAGCTGACGGCGCCGGACGAGAGCGCCCCGCTGATCAAGTCCATCCAGGCGGCCGGTGGGGCGGTCACCAAGTTCGTCGGCGTGCTCGCCGGCGCCCCTGCCGTCCTCCGGGCCTACACCCGCATGCGCTCCGAGCTGCGCGGCGGCGTCCTCCCCCAGGCGACCCGTGAGCGGATCGCCCTGGCCGTCGCCGAGCACCGCGAGGACAGCTACAGCATCGCCCAGCACGCGAAGTCGGCGCGGCGCGCCGGGCTCGGCCTCGACGAGGTCTCCCGGGCGCGGTCCTTCACCTCGGCCGACCCGAAGGAGGCGGCGCTGCTCCTCTACCTGAAGGAGGCGCTCGACGCCGACGGCCCGCCGCCGCTCCACCTCCACGAGGAGGCGCGCGAGATCGGCTGGACCGACGAGGAGATCCTCGAGGCGGTCGGCCATCTGGCGCTCAACGAGTTCCAGAGCCTGATCGCGAGCGCCGCGGCGCTCCCCCAGGACCAGGCGACCCCGCGGGTCCTCCCCTCGGCCGCCTAGGCCAGGCCACCAGGAATCGCACGAGGCCCGGCGCGAGCGCGTCGGGCCTCAGTCGTCCTGGGCTCAGCCCCTTTCAGAATGCCGCGTGTGCGACTGGCGAGTGCCGGACCGAGCGGAGGTAGGACGCAGGGAGGCCGAATGGCAGCGCCATTTGGCCGACCGAGGACGACGCCCCCAAGTGTGTCCGGCGCCGTCCAGGCGTGCGCGGGGCATTCTGAAAGGGGCTCTTAGCCGTCCTCGACCAGTGTCGCCGTGTAGAGCAGGCGCGCCGTGGCGTACTTGCAGCCGTAGGTCGCCCGCTTGCCGACGGTTTCCTGCGGCTGGCCCTGGCGGATGTCGGTCGAGTTGGTGCAGCCACCCGGCTCGCGGCTGGCGCGCCAGACGTTGTTGGCGCTCAGTTCCTGGGCGAAGATCGGCGCCCAGGTCAGCACCGTGATGCCGATGATGTCGCCCTTTTCGACCTTCAGCGAGGCGCCGAACTTGACCGTCTGCCCGAGATAGGGGGTCAGCACCTTGACCGCGCCCTGGCGGCGCAGGTTGTAGCGCGGCGGGTTGGTGCCGGGGACGCGGCGAAGGATCGCGAGGCGCGCCTCCGGCGGCGTGCCGAAGAAGCCGTTGAAGAAGCTGCGCTGGCTGTTGGTCGGCTGGGCGAGGGTGAGGGTCCAGGACTTGATCGTGCCGTCGGTCTGGACCAGGAACGGGTTCTGGGCCTGGCCGTTGGAGACCTGGAAGCCGGTGACGCTGCCGACCGCCTGGCAGGGCAGGTCGGGGCAGGACGGGTCGGGCGTCGACGAGGTGCCGCCGAGGGTGACCGTGGTCTTTTCGACTTCGGCGGCGGAGGCGATCGCGGCAGCCGCGACCAGCGTGAGAAGCGCGCCGGCGAGCACGAGCGCTACCCGACGTCCCTTCCGCGTCGGCGCGGCGAAAGCACGGTGGGAAGTCCTCGACATCGGCACGGCTCCTCTCTCAAAAGGCGAACTGAGCAGGGAACTTTAACTGCCGAGAAGGGCAGACGATGCGGTGCCGCCGCCGTTCGGAGGGTGGCGGCCGGCGGCGGAGCGCACCAGATCAGACGCGCGGCTCGGCCAGGCCAGGCGCGCGCTACAGGCCCTTGGAGGCGTATTCGACCGCGACCGCGTAGCGGATCCGGCCGATCCCTTCGAATTTCAGGGCTTCGGCGGCAGCCGAGGTGAGGTCCCAGGCGCGGCCTTTGATGTAGGGGCCACGGTCGATGACCGGGGCGACGATCGAGCGGCCGCGCCAGATGAACTTCACCGGGGTGCCGCAAGGGAGCGTCTTGTTGGCGACGCCGATCGTGCTCGGGCGCAGGACCTGCCCGCAGGCGGTCGAGCGTCCCCACATGCTGATGCCGCCGTACCAGCTGGCGCCGGCGTAGCGGTAGGGCGTGAAGGTCAGTTCGGATTCACCCGCGGTGGTGGCGGTGGTCGTTGGCGCCGTTTCTTCGGTTCCGGCGGCGACCGGGGAGGCGGCGGCGCCGCCGGTGGCGGCCTGCGCGCCGGAGACGATGGCCAGGGAGAGCACGGCGAGGGCGCCCGCGAGCACGGCGGCGCGCAGCCAAAGCGCAGTCCGCCCTAGACCGGGGGCTGCCGTGAGGTCGAGTTTCCGCGCGGGGCGGTGGGGGTGGTCGTTCATCGCTCTTTCGGGCGCTTGCGGGGTTAGCTGACGGGCTCGCGCTGAAAGAGCTGCGCTACGCCGGCCACAGCCGGCGACTCGCCCCAACCAATTGGGTCCCCCGCTCTTCGCGTTATGTAGGCGAAGATTCAGCGGAAGTTGGCGGCAGGTTAGCAAATGCTAAGACAGAAAAATTGCGCCGCCAACGGAGCGCACCCGCAAATACCGCCAAACGCATCGGCCGTCGGCGTCGTGCCCGCGATTCCTGCATGCCCCATGCGCCCCAGCCCGACCGCGGGGAAGCCCCGCCAGCCAGGTCGATGGGCCATGAATCGGGTAGGGGCGGGGCTTACCCCCGCCCCTCCCACACCACCGGACGTGCGGGTCCGCATCCGGCGGTTCGCGTCGCATCCCGGAAACGGCGGTAAGGATCGGTGAATCCTCGTAGACCCAG
>JAFDWF010000220.1 GCA_018268575.1 Actinomycetota bacterium | reverse complement strand
GGGTCCGCCCTACATCAGGGGTGGCTCGGCCGGCCCTCCCTGCGTGGTCGACGGCGGGCGCCGCGGGGCGGTCCCGAATCGAGGCGCGGCCGAAGGCCCGCCGCGCGGCGCCCGATTTCAGCCTCGCCCTTCGAGGAGGTCTGTCGCGGCGCCGCGACACGGCGCCGCGACCGGGAACGCCGGAGGCTGGGCCCGTGCCCGGGACGGTCAACCGGGCCCGCGGCGGCCTCGCCGCAGCGCCGCCTCGATCCAGGCGTCCGGCGGCGTCCCCGAGACGGCTCCCCCGCCTCGGTGGAGCCTGCACCGGAGCCCGAAGTCCGTCCGCCCGGCGTCGCCGGGGTCGATGTCGATCCCGGCGACGCGGACCGTGGGCGAACCGAGGAGGCGCTCCTGCCCGGCCTCCTCGGAGGTCTCGATGCGGTGCAGCTCGACCCCGCGTCGGGCTGCACCTTCGCGACCGGTCCTCGCGGCCGTGGGAGGGGCTCCTCATGGCCCGGGCGGCCGTCGAGGTGGAGGAGCTCGATCCGCATGAGGTCAGGCTGATGCCCGCTGGCGGCAGGCTCGGGGCGCAGGCGAGACGCCGCCTGGTGGCTCCGTCACCCGGGCGAGCCCGGGGGCTCGCGGTCTCGCGGCGTAGGCCGGGAGGGCGATGAGCCGCCTCCCCTCGGGAGGGCCGGACCGGATCTCAGCGCCTTCTTTCGGGGGCCATTTCTCCTCGGCCGCGGGATCGACCGAGGAGATCTTGGCCTGACATTCGTCGCGGCGCCGAATCGCGTCGGCGCCGCCGCGAGTTCCTAATGCAGCAGGTTGAGCGTATTTTCGCCGTCGTCGACGAAGTAGATGCCCTTGCCTTCCGGCGCCAGTTCCAGGCCGAACAGCGACCCCGGCCCGGTCTTCTTGTCGGCGGTCTGCACAGCGACCTGTTTGCCTTCCGGCGTGGTTTCGACCATGTTGCCGTCGCCGCCGTTGGTGGTGACGATGTTGCCGTTCGGCGCCAGCACCATGCCGAGCGGTTCGTTCAGGTGGCCGCCTTCGGCAAGGACACTGCCCGCCGCGGGGGCGGCCGTGGTGCGCGTCATCGCTTCCGGGACCGCGAGGATCTTGCTGTCTTCGGTCGAGGCGACGTAGAGAGTCCCGTCGGAGCCGAGGGCCAGACCGGTCGGCCCGAGCACGAGCGCTTCTTCGGAGTCGACCCAGGGGATTTCGTCGATGACCACCGTTTCACCCGTCACCTTCGGCATCTGGCCTTCGCCTGATTCCAGTTCGATCCGCAACACGGTCGAGTTGTCGATCGTGTGCCTGCCCTTCGCGGCACCGCCGTTGAGCGCGTTGCTGACGAACAGCGTGGTCTTCGAGCCTTCGCTCTCCGCAGTCGAATCCCACGGACCCTGGATGTTCTTGCCGGCGATCGTCTCGACCGCCTTGCCCTCGCTGTCGAGCACGATCAGGCAGCCGTACCTCGCGGTCGCCGTCTTGCCGTTGGTCGTCGGCAGGCTGCCGACGACGACGTAACCGCCCGGCAGGATGTCCAGGGCGGTCGTCAGCCCGACGCCTCCCGGGCACGGGCCGGGGAGCGTCTTGGCATCGACCGTCGCGAACGGCGAGACCTTCCCGGCGGTCGATACCTGCACGATCGTCGTCCCGGTGCCCTGCCCGCTCTGCTTCGCGCCTTCCTTGGCGTTGAAGTTGCTGATCAGCATCTGACCTTCCTTGAGCTTGCCGACGCTGGTGGGAACGGACACGATTCCGTAGGGATTGATGTCGCCGTTCGAGGGAACCGTCGAGGCGATCTTGCTGACGCTGGTGAGCTTGGACAGGAACGGTTCGGAGCTATGCGCCGATTCTTCCTTCGCGGAAGCGGCTTCGGTCGCCGCTTCGGTTTCCGCCGCAGGTTCGCTTTCCGTGGTGGTGGTGCTCGGCGAGGAGCTGCCGCCACAGCCGGCTATCACGAGGGCCGCCAACAGCGCCAGGGCGCCGACGGCGAGGTAAGACCGTTTCACTCACTGCCTCCTTGTGTGTGGGTCAGGCCGGAGCGGCCGGGGTCCCGGTAGATGTGCGGCATACGGCGGCCGCCGGCGCGGCGTTCAGGCCGCTGAGTCCTCCAGGCTAAAAGTTGGATGAGAGCCGGGCGAAAGGACCCCGCTCTTCATCGCCATGGGTCTTTTCGTAGATCCCGGCTGCCGCACGACCGTTGCCGCCGAGCTCATAGATCGCGGCGATCAACGCCTTCCGCTCGATGATCTCGTGTGGATCGGCCCTGCGAGGGATACCGCCCAGCTGCCGTTCCAGGTATGGGATCGCCTCGGGTCCAGGAAGTTCGCCGTACTCGAGCCATCGGATCGGCGACCGGATATGGGCGATCCGGATAGCGTCCTCGTCCGAGATCGCGTGTCTTTCGGCGTCCTCCACCGCGGTCTCGAGTTCCAGCCGGAGATCGCCAAGGAGGAAGTCGCGCTGCGCGGCGGTCAGCCTGCGGCCGCCCCACAGACCGGCGAGGAGATCGCCGGCGAGCCCCCGTAGCCGGTTGGTGAGGGTGGAGTACAGAGACCGCGCCAGCAGACGCACGGTGTTCGGATCGGTCCACATCGAGATCGGGCTCCTTCCGCCGGCGCGGCGAAGGAAGCCGATCGGTCCGCCGCGTCAGGTCGATTTCGACGCGAACGTGCAGAGAGGAAAGCGGGTTCCGCGAAATAGCGGGGGCGGGATCCGAAGGGAATTCAGCGACCACCTGCCGGATATCAATGACGTTTGATTTGGCTTGACCAAGCCGTTTTCAGCCACAAGAAAGGCGCACATGCGCAAACGAAAGGACAAGCTGGAGCGGTTCAGCACCGCGCGGATAGATGCCGCGATCGAGCGTGGCCGGGCCGCCCTCGCCGGAGCCGGGCGCTTCGAGTTCGCCGACCTGATCCGCGCCGACCGCGAAGCGCGGGACAAGCGGGATCGACGCCGCTGACGATCAGGGAGCCGCGGATCGGGCGCCTGACTAGAGTGCCCCTCCCTCCGATCAGGTGGTCGAGGGAGGCTCTCGTGGGCGACGACACCAAACACAATGATCCGGCTCGGGCCGAAGGCAAGGACCTGAAGATCACCTACCAAGTCCGGGTGCTCGACCCGGATGACCCCAAGGCAGAGGACCTGCACCGACGGCAGATCAGGGCGATGGCCGCGATCATCCGCCATGCCACATTGAAGAGGGAACGAGAAGCTCGGGAGTCCGAGGGAGAACCCGGCTCACCGGCCGGGCCGTCCTGAATGAATCCATTCCCCTTCAGCGTCCCCGCTGGGCTCCAGCGCCAGGTCCCACTCCCGAGACACGACGCGAAGTGGCTCGGGGGCCGGATCGGTCAGCTCGATCGGCTCCCCCACCTGCCCGAGCTCCGCTCGCCCCTCAAAGAGCGCCAATGCCGGAAGGCCATCGAGCCGGGACGGGAAGCGCAAGGCAGCGATCCCGCGGTCGAAGAGGTCGGCGGCGATCGACTGCGTCACCACCCGACGCCGCGCGGTGATCTCGTGGAGGTCCAGGTGCTCGAGACCATGATCGAGAAGCAAGGCGGCGTGCCGATCCTCCAACTCGGCGCGGACCTCCGGCTTGGTGAGGTCCGCCAGGTCGCCGTCGAGCACTATCCGCGCGGAGACCAACAGGTGCTCCTCGCGCCATCGTGCGGTCACCGGAGCCGCCGGCAGGTCGGCCAGGGCCTCGACGCCGAAGGCATCGGCGAAGGCCTCCCGGGCTGCAAGGTTGGGACGAAGGTCGGCGAGCACCTCACGCAGCGAGGTCTCACGATGCTCGGCGCAGTAGACGGTGCGGAACCGCCGCTCGCGGTCGTCGAAGCGATGGTTCCATGAGCAGAGCTCGTACGGCGTGTACGCCAGTGGATCGGACCGATGTCCGACACGCCAAAGCTCTCCCCTGCTCACCCCTCGAAGCTAACAAGCTGCCTGGCGGCCGCCTTCACCTCGGCGAACTGGCTCGGTTCGGTGGCCCGACGAAGGACGTCGACGGGAGCCTCGTCGTCGAGGCGGGTGTTGGTCCCGAAGAGCCAGGCGCGCGCGGTCTTGTCGTCGAAGCTTTCGACGACCATGCGGACCGCCTTGTAGCCCTCGCGCAGCCGGAGGTCGGTCGTCGGGTTCGGGGTCGGCCCGTCGGCCTTGCGGTAGCGGCCGATCTGCTTCGCGTCACGCGAGCCGACGAGATGGGCCGCGATGCGCTGGCCGAGAGCGTCCTGCAAGTAGCCGGCGATCTCGGAGATCGGCAGCGTGGCGGCATCGTGATCTAGTTGCTCGGCGGCTGGAGGGGTAAGGACGGGCACGGCGGCTCCTTGGTCGGGTCGGCACTAGACTACCACGAACTACACCGGAAAATACACCGCCAGCCTGCAATGGCTCGCCCGATAAACGGCAATACGTAGCCACGGGCCTCGCTCGTCCAACTAGTCCCCAAGGCTTCACGCTTTCTTGGCCGAGCGGCAGGAGGATCAAGCTGTCTCGGTGCGCCATTTCCTAAGCAACTCGGTCAAGGACCTCGTACTTTGCGTCGCGAAGGTCGAAGGCGGGCTTGGTTCCCTCAAGGACATCAACGATCAGACGGGTGACGATCGGATCCTCGATTGCACCGCTTGTGTACACGACCCGATTCCCGTCCGCCTTGTCGATGCTCGCATGAATGATCTGGTCGGCATCGCAAACGACCGCGAGATTCGGATTGTGGGTGACGAGAATGATCTGCCGTCGGGCCTTTGCGTATTTCACCGCCGGCACAAGAAGCTCGGCGACCGTCTCATTGTCCAGATTCTCCTCGGGCTGATCGATGACGAGTGGGATGTCCTCGCAATCGATCAGTAGGTAGAAGATGAGCAAGAGCGTCCCTCGCTCCCCGGGGGAGAGCTGGTCGAGAGCCTTGCCTCGCCAAAGAAGCTTGAACCGCGGCATCAGGTACTGGAGTCCGAACAGGAAGTCGTAGAGCCCATCGACCGTGGCCCCTCGCATCAGTTGATCTTCGACCTCCATACGGGGCGCGGCCTCGTAACGGCGATCGTAAGAAAGGTCTTCGCCGAGCTCCTCAAGAAATGCCGAAACGCCATCTGCAGAGGAGAAGTCGTGCTTGTCGATCAGCGCCCGCAGTCGAACGCGCCCATCGTGCTCGCCTTGGAAGCTGCCACGTCGACCTTGATGGATCATTCCCAACACGGCGTCCTCGAGCCCGTCGACGGCGATTACCGCGTCGAAAGAAAGGGCGCTGACCTCTTGGGCGACCTCATGATCGGCCATGAATTGCTGGACCGGCTCGTAGAGTCGCCGATAAGAATCGAGCAGTTCGGTCTTCGCGGCGAAGATTTCCCGCATCACGGCGTCGCGTTCGGCGCGTTTTGCATTCGCTCGCTCCGGGAGCCTGTCGAGTTCAAGCAACCTGGCTTCAAGCCCTTTGACCGACGCGGTCTCCTCAACAGTGCCTTCAAGCTGGCGCTCTTGTTTCTGCCAGTTGGTGAGCGAACGTTTGTATTCCTGGTGGCGCCGCTGAGGCTCGGCGAGCTTTCTGCGCAGCTCGTCGGCGCGCGCTGATGCCTCTATCCGTTTCCTCGTCGTCGAACCCGTCTTGTCCTCATCGAGGTTGTCGGCAAGCTCGCCGATTTCCTTTTCGATCTCACTCCGCAGTTTCAGCAAAGTCGTGGAATCAGCCTCGAGAGTTACGAGCTGTCGGGGGTCCACATTGAGCAGCTCTGCGTCTTCGGCGCTCTGCTGGAAGAACTCCTCCAAGGTGGCCTGCAGGTTCTCGATCCGTGCAAGCATCCGCCCCGCAGCGGCCTGCCGTCTCTTCGCCGATCCGTCGGCCTTCTGTAAAGCCGCATTCCCCCGGTCGAGATCCTCGATTTCGGATACGACTTTGGCGAGTTCCTCCTGAGCTTTGATCGACTCGGGCGTCGCCGCTTCCTGACCGCTCGGATCAGCAACCTCGGCGGGCATGGCTTTCCGGTGGGCATCCAGTTCACCCTGGCGTTCTTGCAGTTCGACCTTGACCCTGTTCTTCGACTCTGGCGAGCTGGCTCGCCGAAGCTCGGTGTATTCCCGGTTGATTTGGCTGAGCTTCTGCTTGAGCTGCTCGATTCTGGCTTCAGTCTGCTCCGCCGTGTATCCGAACAACTCTTGGAGCGAGCTTCGGCCAAGGCGATCCGCCTCAGGGACATGGGAAAAAATCACCGATTCGAGCTCCCGATCGAACAGAGTCGGCGCCGAAGAGTCCTGGATCTCGGCGCAGATCGTCTCCAGATAGTTCTGCGGAATGTGACGAACCCGCTCCGGGAGCGTTTCGTCGGTCGATGCGTCGAGCGAGTTCGTCTCGGAGACACCGGAGCGCCAGTGGAGCGTCGCTTGAAAGCGCGGGCCAAGGTTGTCACGCGGTTTGAGGAACCGATGCGAGGTGAGAAACGAGAAATCCTTCTGCGTGTGAGCATTGCCGAGAAGTCCGATCACATCGGCTAACGCACTCTTTCCGCTTCCCTTTTTGCCGATGACGGCGACGAGACCCGAGTTCAGCGGTATCGAGCCCGAGAACCATTTCGCATCTGCCGCTGCCGTCTCATCACGAACGAAGTCGATGCCGTCGATCGATTTCGTTGCAGAGGTGCGGATCCGCTGGATCTCGGGCGGCTCGGGGCCGATGAAGACCCTGTCTGCCGGCTCGTGAAGCAGCTGCGTAAGACCATCGAAGCTCGGATCGGCCCGGACCCAGAGCTGCCGATCTTCCGAGAAGACGAAGAGACCGTCTTCATTATGGGCGTCTGATCCATGGATGCAGGGCTTTCTCCCGTGGAACTCCAGTTCGAACTCCCCGACCGACTCTGATTTGAGCCCAAGCCCGAAACTCCTGGTCCCCGGGCTTGCCGAAAAGAGCATGTGTGACTTCTGGATCAACACCTTTCGCGAGTTGTGGGCCTGACTGTCCCAGTTGATCCGGGAAAGATCCTCATCAGCGACAACCACAAAGAGGTGACGGCGCGCAAACGAACCCTGCTGGAGGATGGTCCCAATCTGCTCATGGGATACGACGGCCTGATCCATGCCGACCTCCAGATCCCCTTTTTCGGCGAACGGCGCGTGCTCTGCCTTGAGACGCGCTCCGAACTCTTCAAGGTTGGCGCGGGTCAACGTCTTCTTGTCGTCGGCCCCGCCTGGCGATGAAGACGAGGGGAACTCGAGTCGATGGAGGAAGTTCTCTTCGACGTCCCGGATCGAGACGGTCTCGGAGAAGATCACGTGGGCGTTAATCCTCGCGCTCTTTCCGCCAACCTGCACGATGTCGCTGAGCCGTAACTCGACGTTCGGAAGCAGAAGGATCTCGGCCGCCTTCTCAGCGACCTCGTCCCCCAGCAGCGCCTCCATCCGAGACTGGTTTACCTGGATCTCCTTCAGGTACTTGTAACCGTCCACGGAGAAGTAGTCGGTCACTCCGATTACAGCTATCCCGCGGGCGACGGCCCTGGCGAACAGCGTCGTCGCGTAGGCCTCGAAGTCTTGGCCGAACTGGTTGTTCAGCACGGAGCAGGGAGTGTGAACGTGAAGGTCCCAGCGCCTCCACACAGATCCGCGCGGGTATGCCGGCGTCGCCGCTGGAGCCACTCTCGAACGCATCTAAGGAACGCTATGCATCAGTACGGACGAAACCAGCACAGTCTCCAGCAAAGACCGCACGAAGCCACAGAGGTTCGAGCCCGGACTTAGCCGCCCGAACTCCATCGGTGACGAATCACTCGTGCTCTTACTGCGGTGGGTGCCGACTTCCTACTGTTGGCTTAAGGAAGCCGGGTCTCCAGATAGGCGATCGCCCCGGCGACCCCGGCGACGACGGCCTCGGCTTCCACGGCAGCGACCTGGTGGGCAACGGCACCTGCGCCATGGCCACCCATGCGGTTGCGTGGCACCATCGCCACCAAGACCAGATTCTCCATGTGCCGCGGAACGATGCCCGCCGCCTCCAAAGAGTCAAAGAGCGCCTTAGCGGTGTCGCGCCGGTCGAATGCGACCCTGTGAGCTTCTAGGAGGACCTTCATGGCGCTCTCGGCCGCGGCTCCGGCCTCAAAGATCGCCTGCTTCAGGTCGCCGGGCGCCCCTTTCGCCAGCTCGGCCCGGGCAGCCTCGAACTCTTGCTTCACCCCGCCGGAGAACTCTGGCCGGTTTATCGCGGCGAGGCCGGGCCGGATCAGTTCCCGTTCGACCTCCTCGTCGCCGACGTACTCAAATCGGTCGTTCGAGAGTGCCCACGGCGCGCCTCGATTGCGACAGATCGCGGTGATCCGCTCAGCGACGTCCAATCTTCCCGCGTCGATCGTCGCCTCAACCGCAGTGCGAAAATCCGGCTCCGGCATCCGCAGCAGCATCGCTTGGGCCGCTGCGGCCTCCGGGGTCCTACGTCGGGGGAGTTCGAGCGAGAACTGGGCATCCGCACTCGCGCCGGAGATGTCCTGTTGAAGTCGGAAGCGGGCAGCGTCTCCCCAGACCGCGCCGACCGCTTGCAGGTAGTCGGACGGGCCGCCGAAGCGGTCGCGAAAGAAGGCGCTCGCCACCAGGGCCGGGGTGATATCCCCGCCCGATGCTTCGCTGAGGACACGGAGCACGAGCGCGCGCGCACCTTCGTCGAGGCCGGTCGGGGGCCTCTGCGCCGCGGTGTCAAGCATCCCGTCCGCCATCTCCTTCCAAGTCAAGCAGGTGCGTGGCAAACCTCACTCACAGCGGAGGCGTTTCGAACCCGCGACCGCAAGAATCGGGACACAAAAAATCCCCATTTGCAGGGGATTCAGAAGCGATATGAACCTGCGACGAATTAATAGCGGGGGCAGGATTCGAACCTGCGACCTTCGGGTTATGAGCCCGAGACTGGGACTTCTCCGAACTCCATAGGCCTAGGTTTCAAGCCAAATTAGCGATATCGGACTCGTCTGGGATTGGCTCGAATACGTGGGCCTCTTTGCCCCAATCCTTGCCCCACGGCCAGCGGGAACTCAGGCGAGCGTCCCGTCTGGGACGAGCCACTCCTGACGAAGGGCGGCGACGGCGGCGATCCGGTCGTAGTCACGGTCGTAGTGGACGAGGTCCACGTCGGCCTCTTCGGCTGCAGCTGCGAGCAGCAGATCCGCGGGCGGGACCCGGCGGTGGTCACCGTTCGCCGACAGCGCCAACTGGGTTTTGCGGGCCCGGTCCCAGAGCCCAGCAGGCATCGAGATCGCCTCGAAGGCTGCGAGTCGAGCGGAGACCTCCTGCGCCCGCACCTCGTTCGGGGCGAGGCGCGTCAGCTCGAGGATGACGAGATCGCAGACCAGAACCAGGCCGGCCTCGACCGCGGCGTTGAACCAGGCGGTGAGCTCGGGGAAGCGGCGGTCCCGCGCCCAAGTCCAGGCACCAGTATCGAAGAGCGCCGGCCGGTCGAGTGGCGGGAACCGCAGATCGGTCACGGCGCTCAGCCGCGCTCGCGGCCGGCGGCCACCTCTTGCGGGGTGCCATCGACATCGCGGACGACATCGAATTCCCTCAGCGTGCGACGCCTGGCCGCGTCGCGGAGCGCGGCATTTACCGTCTCACTCAGGCCCTTGGTGCCCAGCTCCCGACGCGCCGCGTCGAGCGCCCGCTCGTCTACATCAACCGTGGTGCGCGTCATGCGCATCATGATAGGGCATCAAACTTGGCCCTTGAAGGCATCCGACCTAGCTCACGATCCCGACTCCCAGCCCGCGAAAGGAAGAATGCCAGGCCGTCTGACACGAGGGGCCGGGATCGGGAACTGGGCCAATCCTTCGTCATCGCGGCCACCTCGATCCCGATGCGCGAACGATTCCTGCCTTAGCGACTCTGCCCAGGAGACGACACCTGGCATTACCGAGGGTCCTGACCGCCGTCCCGCCAACCCCACGCGGACAAAGAGTGACGACCTCCGAGCCTATGCAGACGGACCGTGCATCTCGATCTCCATCGCGACCCTCAAAAGTCGGTCCTTGAGCATCTTAATCGTGTTGGAGTCTATGGCCGCAGTGCTCTGACTCGCCTTCCATTCGGCGATCGCGTCATAGACACAGTGACGCAAGTAGTTGAGCATGCCCTCCGTTCCTATCAATTCCGAGATATGCGGATGGGACATATTCACTACGACGGTCACGCCCTCGGTCATTGCCGAATCGACCACCACATACGGGTCGTTTGCGGAGGTATCGCGCTCCAGATAGCCACGGATCTGGAGATCGCCGATAATCGCGCTGAAGTCTGGATCTGATCCGGCGACTGCCTCAAGTACAGGGCCAAGATTGGCTTGAACCGCCTCAGGCGGAGGGACATCCTCAAGCGTCACGAAATCAGCAAACTCCGCAGACGACAGTTCCGACTGAAATTCCTGAACGGCGACTGAGACCTCTTGGTCGGTAGGCCCGCCGCTTGCGTCACCGCGTTTGCGGCGCCGATTAGCGACCGTCACATACTCAGCGGCTACCTCCTTCAGGGCGGATTCGACATCCTCCTCCTCGTCCCCACCCCAGAGGATGCCGTCCTTCGTATGGGTGACTTCGAAATCGTCGAGAACAACCTCACCGACGAGACGCTGGTTGATGAGGTCGTTTGATCCCTCGTACTGACCAAAAATTGAATGCGGTCTCCAGGACTCCGGCCATCCCCTGACAACGCGACCCGCGTGCAGGATCGATAAGCCTGCTTTCGCTCGACTCCCGCGGTCCAGGATTCCTATCCAGCCCGAAACTCGCTTCCCGTCGACCTGCTCGTCGAACTCTCGTTTGTACGGGGACCCGTCTTTGGCGGTCAAAAACTCATCCTCGGAAAAAGTCCACTCAAGCTTCTCGTCTTGCCACAGGAGATCGAGAATTTCGTCGCGCAAATCCTGCCGGTACATAGAGGAAAGAAAGTCCCTGACTTTCCCTTGCGTCCTTCCCCTAAGGGCTCGGTTCAGGCTCCTGATTTCGATTACCGTGTAGTGGGCAGAGGGATCTTGGTCCTCCGCTTCCACGGTCGGCAGCGCCCGATCTCCGGATGCCACCTTCGCAACGTCGATCTCGACCGCAATCTCTTTGGTCTCGCCCAGCTTCTTCGTACGGATCGACCAGTTGTTCCCGAACCAGCAGGCCGCCGTCTTCATGCCCATGCCGTATTTCGACCTGCCGCTCGTGTTGGCCGGTGGAGCCCCGACTTCCAGCGCGTGGTCAAGTTCGGGTCGATCCATCCCCATGGCGTTGTCGACGATCCGCACGGTTCCGGCATCGTTGTCGTAGACGATGCTTACGTGCAGCGAGTCGTATGCTGCGTCGGCTTCAAACGCGGCGTCGAGCTCGTCGCGGTGGTTGAAATAGGACTGAGTCGCATTGTCGACAAACTCGGCCAGGGCATGCCACGCCGTGTAGTCGAGGCGCTTGTACGAGCTGATCGCGTCCAGACCGAGGCGGAACTCGAGCTGTCTCTCAACTTCGGGGGTCACAGATCCTCCTCATTTTGGAACATTATTCCGCCATCTACTCGACGCACCAGAGCGACGCGCGTACTTACCGGAAACGGACTACTACGCTCTGGGGCAAGCCACACCTGATCTCCGGTGGGAATCTGCTTCCATGAGCTCACCGAGCCTTCGTACTCGACCATGAACGGCTCGGTACCGAGCATCGAAATAGCCGCGGGCGACTCGACGACGAGCATCCGACGGAGGATGGAATGCACCCGACAGAAAGAGAGCACCGAAGATCCAGGGGTCAATTCCACTCCGTTCTGACGGAAGATCATTTTGTTGAAATCCGATCGGAACGGTTCGACCACCATCACCTCTGCATCGGGGCGTAGCCTCGTGACCCATTCGGGCCTGGAGGCGTTGACGATGACGAGAACTTCGGGCTGCTCCCCTCTCATCATTTGCCGAAGTGCCACAGAGTCGAGGTCTGGGTTGCGATCGCTGATCCACGCCGCCGCATCGGCTCCGTAGGCCGCTCGCGCGAGGACCGCCACCTGGGGTGCGACATGCCCCTCGAGCGAATGATGAGACAGCTCGACCTCTACGACCCACCAGCGACTGTAATCCGGCTCGATCAACGCCATGTCAGCCCGTTTGCCGACGCTGTCAGACACGACAATTGGCGAAAACGCGATTGCCTTGAGGCCCGGAAAAAGAGTGTCCGCGTGCTGCAGGAGCAGCCTGGTGTACTGGCCCTCGTAAAGCGCGCTTGAGCTCAAAGCCTCAAACCGCTGTCCGTCGATCAGAAGCCTAGGCAACGCCGACTCGTGCTCGCTGCCATCGAACCGCAGAAGCGCTTTTGAGCTGCTCTGACTCTTCCCTGAGTCGCCGCTCTTCGATCTCGGTGGCGTAGAGCGTGAAGATGGTCGCGCTCTCCTTGCCACGTGCCGGTCGAAGCACACGGCCCAGCCTCTGGATGCGCTGTCGCGAACTTGCGCTGGAACTGGCGATGACACCCACCTGCGTCTCCGGCACATTCACCCCCTCGTCGAGTGCTCGACAGCTAACGAGAACTTGGAAAACTCCTCTGCGGAATAATCGGAGATTATCGTGCCTTATATGGTCGGGCACTTTGCTGTGGTAGATCGTGGCGTTGTGTCCGTGCTCGAGCAGGAGGCGATAGATCTCCTCCGCGGCAGCAATCTCCTCGTGGAAGATGACGGTCCGCTCACCTTTATGGCGATCAGCGAGCCAGACCGCGACAGGAACGCGCGAAGCCGCGCGATTCGAAAGGGCAGCCCGACGTTGCAGGGCCACCCTTAGTCGGCTGTCGTTGCTCTTACCTTCTTTTACGGCGCGCATGGCGGTGCCGACACGGACGGATAGGTCGTCGTACTTGGCCTGCTCGACAGGGAGTAGCGGGATCGCAACGTTGACAAGAACGAAGTCTGAGATGACCCCGTCGGCGCTCGCCTCGTCATATCCGTACTCGAAGAACTGCCCTCCCAGCGCAGGTTCGAGCACCTCTGAGAGGCCCTCGTCGTAGTCTCGTTCGGGGGTCGCCGATAGACCCAGGCTGGCTGCGTGTTTGCCAGCGAGAGCCTTCGCATTCTCGGGAGAAGCGGCTCGATGGCACTCATCAACAACCAGGAGGGTTGGCGCCTCGGCGGCCAGCTTTGGCGCCTCGATGCGAGCGGTGTTGAGAACCATGAGACTGACAACTGCCCGCCCGTCGGGACGATGGCCGCCCGAGAAGAGGGCGATGTCTTTTGCCTCGACTCCCAAATCCTCCTGGAGGTCGATATACCACTGATCGAGCAGGGCGACAGTCGGCACGATGACAACAATCTGGCCGTCATCGGTCGCCTCAAGGAAGTCGAGCATGCATAGCTCGGCGAATATCGTCTTCCCGGCTCCAGTCACGACGCCAGCGATTCCTCGACGTCCCTGACTCCGCCAGATGCGAAGGGCATCCTCCTGCCAGCGTCGAGGGGATCGGGAGAGTCGCCACGCGGGCATTTGCTTATTACGTCACGAGCGACGGAAAGCGCCCACGTGAACCCCGGATGTAGTCGGCGTTTGGCTCAATCGCCACCCAGCGCCGGTCCAAGCCCTCAGCGGTGGCGCCGGTGGTATTGCTGCCGGCGAAGGGGTCGAGCACTAGATCGTCGGGGTCGGTCAAGAAGCGGATGAAGAAGTCGACCAAGCCGACCGGCATCCGCGCCGGATGTAGGGGAATCTCGTTTTCGGTGCAGTATTTTCGATAAGCGTCCGTCGACATCGTGTTGCTATAGGTGAGGACATTCGGTGGGATTGCACCTCCGTTATCCGCAAGGAACGACGTTTCACTGATCCTGTGCTGCGAAGGTCGGAGGCCGCTGTTGTAGTCCTGCTTCTTCAGAAGCTTCTTCATCGACTCGCTGTAGGTAGTCAGGACGGCACGGTTGTCGGCCTTTGGCCTGTCGGTGGGAGAGAGCCACCACACGTGGGTGAATGCATCCTTCACTCTGATTCGATCGATGTTGACCCACTGAGCCGGAGTCGGAAGACGTGCCGGGTTATGGCAGACGAATTGCTGGCAGAGGTTCAATTCGGCCGCTTCTGCGAAAGAGAGCAACGCTCGAAGGGCCAGCGTAGACATGACGGGCCGCCCGGGCTCCCAGGCGTTGCCGAGCTCTAGGACTATCGAACCATCGTCCGTCAGCAGGTCCGTCATCGGCTCAGCGAAGCTCGCCAGCCATTCGATGTATTCCTCGCCCACCTTATTTCCATATCGCTTCTTCCGGTTCAACGGAAACGGAGGAGACGTGAAGATCAACTGACACTTTCCGGCACGAGCGGTGGCGCTACGCGATTCGATGAAGTCCTCGAACTTCGCCTGATACATGGCTCCGCGGGAAGTCTTGTAAGCGGGTGAAAATCCGTGCCCCGAATGGGGCGGCGTTACGACGGTGGTAGCGCCCACCTCAGCTCAAGTTCCTGGAATTGTCCATTGAGGCGCCGAGGCTACCTGTTGAATCGGCGCAATCCGAGGCCTCCCGATTGCCGGACGTTGCGCCATTGCCTTACGACCGGGCCGGTCCGACGACGCCGATGTCCAAAGGCGCCGCAGACTCGCCGGGCAATAGATGCGTATAGCGGCTGAGCGTGAAGGCTGGCGAGTGATGGCCGAGCGCTCTGCTCAGGGCAACGAGGTTCGTGCCTTCGCTGAGGTGGATGGACGCGAACGTATGGCGGAAGGTGTGGAACCCTGCCCAAGGAGCGCCGACCTCCTCGACCAGCGGCTTCAGCATCCGCTTCCGAAGATTGTCGGGATCGAGCGCTCCGCCGCCGTTGCTCGCGAAGACGAGGTCGGTCGATTCGCCTGTGTTAGCCGCCAAGTGAGCCCGCAACTTGTCGGCGAGAGGAGCTGACAGACGGATGTCGCGACGACCGCGCTTCGACTTCGGGGGACCCATGACCCCCTTGACCAGCGCCCGTCGTATGCAGACTTCCGGCGTCCCGCCGTCCAACTGAAAGTGCAGGCGCTGAAGCGCGATCGCCTCGCTGATCCGGAGGCCGCAGCCGGCGAGCAACTCGAGCAGAAGCTTGTGTCGCTCAGGGGCGAGCGACAAGACCGCCGTCAGCTGCTCGCGGCTGAACACTTTGATCGCCTCGACCTCTTCTTCGTCCGGGTCCTCTTCGCGATGAGGAAGAGCAAGACCTTGGGACGGGTTCTGGCGGATCAATCCCTCCCGCTGGGCTGACTTCAGGGCAGTCCGCAGGGGGATCACGATGTTGGCGATCGTCTTGTCGCTGAGTCGCTTACCCTGCTCGCGCTCGTCGGCCAGCCAGTCGACGAAGCGGGCGAGAGCGTAGGGAGTCACCTCGACTAGCTTCAGGCGCTTCGGGAAATAGGGGTGGGCGTATGCCTGGATCAGGCGGCGGTATTCGTTGCGCGTATGGACCCGAAAGCCACGCCGACCTTGGCCTTGGTAGCGCTCGACCCACTCATCGAGGAAGTCGACGAAGCGGGCCGTACCGTGCTCCTCAAGCACGCCGCGGTCGCGATCCGTTTCCCCTTCTCGCTTCAGCCGCCGCGCAGCGTCGTAGGTCGGCGCTATGCGCTTCCGCTGCTTTCCGGCCACCACGATGACAGCGACGTATCCGACCGTCGTCCCGTCTCGATCGACGCGGCGGTAGACACCGGGCGTCTTCGTCTTTCTGAGCCGCCGCTTCTCGTGTCCGGCTGGACGACCGGCGCGAGCCGACCTAGTCTCAGCACTGCTCATGAGTGACACCTCGTGAGCCGGGCGGCGGGCCGTTCCAGCGGCGCCGTCGCCATTTCAATTGTCGCGTCGAAACTACATGGACCGGGTCCAGGTCCCAAGCCCTCGCGGCGCATCGTTTTGTCGGAGAATGCGAACTCGGCCTCATCCTCCCTCGCCTCCTTCGACATAACGATCGAGAGAGGCTCGTCGATAGAGCGGGCGCCTGCCGTCGTAGCCGTCCGGTCTCAGCGTGCGGGCGCTAGTGAGTTCGTGGACCCGCTGACGAGAAGTGCAGAGGTGCCGAGCGGCGCCTTCGGCGTCGAGGAATCCGTCGTCGACAGGGCCGAGCCGCTCGGCGATTCGGTCGAACAAGATCTCGGCGAGAGCCGTGACCAAAGCATCGTCGTCGCGGGGTAGCGGTATCTCGGGCGGCAATTGCCGCCCGGAGGAGTCGACGCTTCCGAAACGCTCATACCCAAACAGGGGAACGAGATCGGACAGTGGCCCCCCTCGGGCAGGGAAGCCTTACCCTCGCGGCAAGCTCACATTGCCCCAACTCTTGCCCCGGGGCCGAGATCTCACTGTCCCCGAGCAAACAAAAACCCCGAATTCACGGGGCCTTTGTCCTATAGCGGGGGCAGGATTCGAACCTGCGACCTTCGGGTTATGAGCCCGACGAGCTACCTGGCTGCTCCACCCCGCGGCGGACACAGGATTTTAGCAACCTGAGGTTGAAATCCACACCCGGCGGGACGGTGGTTGATGGCCGGCGAAAGCCGGCGGCGTGCGGGACCGGGCCACGGGTGGTGGCCGGACGGGGTGCGCCGTGAGTCGCCGTGGGTGCTCGCGGCTCCGAATGGGCTGGAGCGCCGACAGGGGCGTCGGTGCCGGCATCGGGCCTCTAGGGTGGGCGGGATGCCCAGCGCCCCCCTTCGCGTCGCCGTCATCGACATCGGCTCCAACTCGACCAGGCTGCTCGTCGCCGACGTCAAGGAAGGTCTCGTCACGCCGATCGAGCGGCGCAGCACGGTGACCAGGCTCGGCCGGGGGGTCGATCTCAGCGGCCGGCTTGCCGCCGAGGCGATCGAGGCCGCCTGCGCTGCCATCGACCCCTACGTGGCGACCTTGCAGGAGCTGGGCGCCGAGCGGGTCGACGCGATCGCCACCAGCGCCGTCCGCGATGCCGCCAACGGCAGCGCCTTCGTCGCCGAGCTGCGCGAGCGTTTCGCCCTCTCGGCGCGCGTCCTCGACGGCGAGGAAGAGGCGCGGCTGACTTACCTCGGCGCCACCTCCGAGCACTCGCCCGAGGTGCCGACCCTGGTCGTCGACATCGGCGGCGGCTCTACCGAGCTGATCGTCGGCGTCGGCCACGAGATCGAGTGGCACACCTCGCTGCAGGCGGGCGTCGTCCGCCACACCGAGCGCCACCTCGTCTCCGACCCGCCCACCCCGGTCGAGCTGGAAGCGCTCGCCGCCGACCTGAGCGGGCTGATCGACGCCGCCGCGGTCGAGGCTCCCGGCGCCGCGGCGGGGATCGCGGTGGCGGGGACGCCGACCTCGTTGGCGGCGATCGAGCTGGAGCTCGAGCCCTACGACCCGAAGCGGGTGCACGGCCACGTGCTCGAGCTGCCCCAGATCCAACGGATGCTGTCGACCCTCGCGGCCGCGCCGCTGGCCAAGCGGGTCGAGATCACCGGCCTCCACCCCGAGCGCGCGCCGACCATCGTCGCCGGCGTCGTCACCCTGGTCGAGGCGATGCGCGCCTTCGACCTCGACCGCATCATTGTGTCGGAGCACGACATTTTGTACGGTACGGCGATTGCGTTATCGGATTCCAGTTAAGTAGAATCGCGACGCGTTCAGAGCAACTGGACGTACCGGATGGACATTGGCCATCCGGCCAACAGGACAAACGGGTGGTTGGTGGGTTTTGACCCCCACAAATGGCGTATTTGCCAACCACTTTTTTGGTAATCCACGCATGAAGCGGTGGACAAATGCTTCATGCCTGGCAATACTCACGTGACCGGGGACGAGGAGGGGTTTACCTCACCTTGCCCTTGGCATAGGGCTTGGGCGATTGCCGCATCATGGCGCCTCCCGCCGTCTGAGCCCATCAATAAGGGTCCCTGAAGACGTACCCCTGCCCGTCCTGAGGGATCCGCGTGGATCGCCCGTCATATGACGGGCGATTCTCGTTTCGGGGCCCATCCGAACCGACTTCAGCCTCAGGCCGAGTGCGAGCGCGCGCTCAGGCGAGATTCGATTTGCGCGGGTAGACGACCTCGGGATCGGTGATCACGTTGACCAGGGTCGGCGCGCCGGAGGCGAGCGCCTTCTCCAGTGCCGGGCGCAGCTCGTCGGGCTCACGCACGATCACGCCCTCGCAGCCGAGCGTCTCCACCAGCCGGTCGTAGCGCGTTTCCGGCCGCAGCTCGGCCGCCACCGAGTAGCCGTAGAGGAACTTCATCGGGTGATGCTCGAGCGCCCAGATCCCGTTGTTGCCCATCACCCCGACGACGCCGAGCCCGTGACGGGACATCGTCTCGAACTCCATCCCGGCGAAGCCGAAGGCACCGTCGCCGAGCAGCAGGCAGACCTGCTTGTCCGGGTTGGCGACCTTGGCGCCGATCGCCTGGCCGGGGCCGGCCCCGAGGCAGCCGAACGGGCCCGGGTCCATCCAGCAGCCCGGCTCGTAGGTGTTGATGTAGCGGCCCGCGTAGGAGACGAAGTCGCCGCCATCGCCGACCACCACCGCGTCGCGATCGAGAACCTGATCGAGCTCCCGGTAGATGCGCACCGGGTGGAGCGGCGCCCGCGGATCGTCGAGCTGCTCGCGCTCCTTCGCGCGCGCCTCGGCCTCGACGTTGGTCAGCTGCTCGACCCACGCCCTCGTCCGCTCCCCCTCCCCCGCCGCCGCGGCGATCGCGGCGAGCCCGGCGGCGACGTCGCCTACCAGGTCTAGGTCGGGCAGGCGGTTCGCGGTCAGAGCGTTGGGGGCGACGTCGAGGCGGACGATCTTCGTCGCCTCGCCGAAGCTGCCGCCGAAGCCGAGCCGGAAGTCCATCGGCACCCCGACCACCAGGGCCACGTCGGCGCCCTGCAGCGCGGTCGAGCGGGCGCGGCTGAAGGACAGGTCGTGGTCGGCGGGGACGCAGCCGCGGCCGAGGCCGTTGAGGAAGACCGGGATGCCGAGCGCCTCGGCCAGCGCCCGCAGCTCGTTCTCGGCGCGGGCCCAGTAGAGGCCGGTGCCGGCCATGATCACCGGCCGCTCGGCGCCTGCCAGGAGCGCCGCCGCCTCCTCGACCCCCTCCGGCGCCTGGGCGGCGGGCGCCGCGGGCAGCGGCGGGAGCTCGAACTCGGCCTCGGAGAAGACGACGTCCATCGGATAATCGACGAAGGTCGGGCCGGTCGGCGCCGCGGCGGCGGTGTCGAGGGCGGCGGCGGTCAGCGCCGCGATCGCGCCGGTCTCCTTCGCCGTCGCCGCCGACTTGACCAGCGGCGAGACGAACGGCAGGTGGTCGATCTCCTGCAGCGAGCCGGACCCCCAACGCATCTCCGGGGCCCGCCCGCCGAGGATCGTCACCGGCGAGTTGTTCGCCTGCGCGCCCGCGATCGCGCTGATCCCGTTGGTCACCCCCGGGCCGGCGGTCAGCGCGGCGACGCCGAGCCCGCGGGTCGCCTTCGCGATCCCCTCCGCCGCAAAGGCGGCGCTCTGCTCGTGGCGGAAGTCGACGATCCGGATCCCCTCGGCTTTGCAGCCGTCGTAGATCGAGAAGATGTGGCCGCCCGAGAGCGTGAACAGCGTCTCCACCCCACGCGACTTCAGGACCTTGGCGACGATCCGCCCCCCATGCTCACTCATGGCGGGAACCATATACGTGTCACCAAATGATGTCGTGATCGTTCGCACCGAGCGCATCCTCGAGGACGGTGACGGCGTCGAGCCAGGGCAGCACCCCGGGCTCTCCCGCCCGCTCGAGCCGACGGTGGGCGAACTGGACCCCGGCGACCGTCAGCCACCAGGTCAGCTCGTCGGTGGCGGGTGCCCAGTCGGCGCTCTCCGCGAGCAGGCCGGCGACCACCGCGCGCCCACGCTCGGTCCCCGCCTCCGCCACGTAGCCCTCCGGTCCCGAGCCGACCAGGGCGATGAAGGCGGCGCGGCCGAGATCGAGCCCGCGCGGCGCCACCCGCGCGTCCTCCCAGTCGATCAGGGTCCCGACGCCTCCGTCGTCGAGGAAGTTCCCCGGCCCGGGATCGCCGTGGGCGAGGACCAAGGGCGAGTCGACGTACGAAGGCGGGGGCGCGGGCAGACGCTCGCGGAGCTCGGCCCCCAGCGCCCGGCCGAGATCGTCGAGGCGCCGCTCGTGGACCGCCAGGAACTGCCGGTGGTCGAGGACGTCGAGTCCGCTCCCCTCCCACGGGAACCGCGACAGCCTGGCGAGCGCGCGGCCGAGGCGCGACCAACCCGCCGCGGAGCGCGGCGCCTCGCCCGCGGCCCGGTCGATGACCAGGCAGACGGCGCCGGCGGCCTCCGCGGAGGCCACGGTGCCGGCGGCGCGGAGGCGCGGCGAGGGCCCGTCGTAAGCGTCCAGCCACTCGAGCGCCCGTCGCTCGGGCTCCAGCGTCCCAGGAAGCGACTCGATCTTGACCGCCACCGCGCGACCCGATGCCTCCTCGACGCCGAACAGCACCCGGTGGCGGGTGCCCTGACGCGGCCGGCTGAGGTCGATGATCGTGGTGCCGTCGTCCAGTCGCAGGGCCATATAGCTCAATGCCCGGGGCGGGACTCGAACCCGCGAACTCCATAAGGAGTAGCGCCTTTTAAGGGCGCCGCGTTTACCAGTTTCGCCACCCGGGCCAGGCGATGGTAACCCGCCTGTGGCCTCTGAAAGCGTGCAATGAGCGTGCAAAAAGACCTGCGATTGGGCAATAAAAGCCCAATAAAAGTTCCGAAAGCGCAACTCGACCGTTGTTACCGTGTCTAGGAGCCACCGGTCCACGCCTTCCCTGGAGGGGAACCTTTGGAGGCATCAGCGCTAACTCATGCCAGTCGCCGCGGGCTTCTCGCCCGCAAGTCGCCACTGCTCAAGCTGCAGGGCGACGAAAAGCTGATCGCGATGGCCCGCGGTGGCAATCCTGGTGCCTTCGAGACGATCGTCGACCGCTATCAGGGCCGCCTGCTTGGCTTCTGCCGCCAGATGCTCGGCTCGACCGAGGACGCCGAAGACGTGCTGCAGGAGGTCTTCGTCAACGCCTACCGGGCGATGCTCGCCGACGAGCGCGAGATCAACCTCCGCCCCTGGCTCTACCGGATCGCCCGCAACCGCTGCCTCAACCACCTGCGCAGGCCGAGCGCCGACGCGCAGGAATCGATGGACATGGTCCCCGAGGTGGAGGCCGCCTCGACCGCGGAGAAGGTCCACAACCGGGAGGAGTTCCGGCAGATCCTCTCCGACGTCAACAAGCTTCCCGAGACGCAGCGCTCGGCGCTCCTGCTGCGCGAGATGGACGCGCTCTCCTACGAGGAGATCGCCGACGCGATGGAAACCACTGTCCCCTCGGTCAAGTCGCTGCTGGTGCGGGCGCGGATCTCGCTCGCCGAGGCGAGCCAGGCGCGCCTCCTGACCTGCGGTGAGGTCCGGGTCGAGCTCTCCGAAGCGGCCGAGGGCCTCTGCAAGGTCTCGGCCCCGGTCCGACGCCACGTCCGCGAGTGCGAGGAATGCGCCGACTTCCGCTCCCAGGTCCGCTCCAACGAGAAGATGCTGGCGGCGCTCTTCCCGGTTCCCGCGCTGATCGCCTTCAAGGGCTTCATCGCCTCCAAGCTCGGCCTCGGCGGCTCCTCCGCCGCCGGCGGTGCGGCGGCCTCCGGTGCCGCGGCGGGCGGCGGCGCGGCTGCCGCGGGCGGCGCGGCCAGCAGCATCGGTGCGGCGCTCGGCGGCTCCGGCGCGGCGAGCGGACTCGGCGGGCTGGGTGGCGCGATCGGCGGTGCGATCGGCACCAAGGCGGTGGCGGGCGTCGTCACCGCGGCGGTGATCACCGCGGGCGCCGCGGTCGAGCTGCCGAAGGAACACCACTCGACGCCGGTGGTCCCAGCGGCCAAGGAAGCGCCTGCCACGGTCGCCTCGACGCCCGAAAGCGGCGGCATCGAACCGACGGTCTCACCCGCGCGCACGGTCGAAAGCACCAAGCCCGCGATCTCCTCCAACGCGGTGGCGGTCGCCCCGGCCAAGGCCGAAGAAGTCGAAGTTCCCAACGTCGCACCGGCCGAAACCACGGTTGCTCCGCCGGAAGAAACCGCGGCGCCCGAAAACGCCGTCGCGGTCGAAGAACCGGAAGCCGGCGCCTCCGACACCGAAACCGCACTCACCGGGGGCGTCGAAGTCGATCCCGCCACCGCGGCGAGCTCCACCACCGTCCCCGGCGTCCACGGCGGCAAAGGGACCGTCACCGTGACGGTCAGCCCGGAACCCCCGGCGCCCCCCGCCCCGGCGCCACCGGCGACCACCGCCGCCCCTCCGACGACCTCGACCCCACCCCCCGCCGAAACGCCGCCGGCACCGCCGGCCGAAGCCGAAACACCGCCGCCGGCAGTCGAAGGCGCAGTCGAAACCCCGCCGGCCGAAGCCCCTTAACGGGGATTTACGGGAGCACTCCGAGGGGACGGGGAAGGGACCCGGCCTTCTCGGAGGCGACCCGGGCAGGCTGTGGCCGCCTCCGAAAAGGCCGGGATTTGGGAGGAACAGCGGAGGGACCTACGCTCCACTGTTCCTTATGCCGGGATGGTGGGCATAAGGAACAGCGGAGGGAGATGTCGCGGGAGGCATGAGGGAGACCTCACGGGTTCCACGCCTCCTCCACGGTCACGAAGACGTGACCACGGTTTGGCCGTGCCATGGCACGGGCGATCCATGCAGCGCGGGACGGGGACCTGAGACCTCCCCGTGAAGGCATACGCCTTCCCTGCGATCCCGGCGTCCCTGTGACGTCCCCGGCGTATTCGTGACGGCAGGGCGCCTCGTATCCCGTCGCCCGACCGGTCAGGGACCTGTGTGTGGAGTTTCGGTCGCCGTGGGACCGAAACTCCACACAGACGCCCTTGAGCGATGCACCCGTCCCTGCGCAGGCTTCCCCCGGAGAGCTCCCGTCCCGGGCGTCCCGGAGGCGGCCACGGCCTGCCCGGGTCGCGTCCGGGACGCCCGGGACGCCGGAACCCCGATCGGTCCGGCCCGTCTCTCGCCCGGGCGCCAGCTCGGTACGGCCCGAACCCTCCCCGGGCGCCAGCCCTACCCTCAGCCCAGCCCGATCACTTTCAGTCGCCGCATCAGACACGTCGCGGCGAACTGTTTGGTCTCGGCCAGCGAGTAGCCGAACAGCTCGAAGTCGTCGCCGCCCTCCGCCCAGGGCGGCGCGAAGACGCCGTCGGCGACCGGCAGCGACTCTTCCAAGGTGCGCTGGATCGCCGCCTTGTAGCGCTCGTCCTCGCTTGCCTTCTCACGCAGGAAGACCGAGCCGAAGGCGACGTGGCGATGCTCGTCGCGGGCGACGTTGCCGAACCCCTCGACGAAGCCCGGCAGCGTGTTTTCGCGTTCGTTGTACTCCATGATGAAGTGCTGCCCGGTGAGGGCGAGCATCCCCTCGATCACCATGTGGTAGAGCGTCACCGCCTCGACCATCGCCTCGGTGTCCTCCGGCTCGCGCGAGAGTCGCTCGGTCCGCGCCCCCAGCATCTCGTCGAAGAGCCGGCCGAAGTTGTCGTTCAGGTGGGCGGAGGTCTCGGTCAGCATCGCGCCCAAGCCGTCGGACTCGAGCACGCCGACCTCGCGGTAGAAGCGCTCGAAGAAGCGGACGTGGCGGGCCTCGTCGGCGATCTGCGTGCAGAGGAAGATCTTCTGCTCCTCGGTCGGCGCCGCCCGCATGATCGGCCCCAGCTCCTCGGCCACCTTCTGCTCGCCGATGAAGAACGACGAGAGCCCGTACATGCGCTGGAAGCGCTCTTCCTCGGAGATTCGCTCGTGCCAATCCTCGCGGTCCTGGCTGAAGTCGAGCTCCTGGGTCTGCCACTGCTGGCGCTCCCAGAGGTCGTAGAGCTCGCCGTAGTCGAGCAGCTTGATGTCGGCGGTGCGGTCCGCCGCCTCGTTCAACGCCGGGTCGGCCGTCGCCTGGTAATCCTCCCGCTGCGTCCGCGACCGGATCCCGGTCACCTCCTTCGCCTCCATCCCGATCCTCCTCGCTGTCGACTCCCGTTGTGGGGCGAGGCTAACACCGGACTGGCCGGCCGGCCAGTCCGGTTCGGGAGGCCTAGGCGGAGTAGCCCTCGCCCGGCTTCAGCAGGACGACCGAGCCCGCTCCGGCGGCCTCGACATCGGCCTTGAAGGCGGCGGAGTCAGTCTCGATCGGCGGGAAGGTGTCGTAGTGCATCGGGATCACCGTGTCGGCACCGACGAACTGCGCCGCGACCACCGCGTCGTGGCGGTCCATCGTGTAGTGGCCGCCGATCGGCAGGACGAGGATGTCGACCGGGTTGCGTTCGGCGATCAGCTTCATGTCGGAGAAGAGGCAGGTGTCGCCGGTCTGGTAGATCGTCTTGCCGCCGAGGTTGATCAAGAGCCCGGCGGGGATGCCGACGACGACACCGGTCTCGGCGCTGAACGGGTTCTCGCCGGCGCCCGGCAGCGTGTTGGTGTGCCAGGCGGGGACGAGCTTGATCCAGCCCCAGTCGAAGCTGACCGTGCCGCCGAGGTTGGGGTCGCTGACCCCCTCGACGCCGTGCGAGCCGAGCCAGCCGGCGACCTCGACCATCGCCACGCACTGGGCACCGGTGCGCTGGGCGACCGGCACCGCATCGGCGATGTGGTCGGCGTGTCCGTGGGTGATCGCGATCACGTCCGGCTCGACGTCCGCCGCCGTCGCGACCGCGGCAGGATTGTTCGGCGCCAGGAACGGGTCGGTGAGGACCGTCGTCCCTCCGTCGGAGTACTCGAAGCAGGCGTGGCCGTGGAATTTGATCTCCATCTCAGGGGTCTCCCTTCTGGTCGGTGCGGCGCGGATCGTCGCGCTCTCCGTCGTGGCGGAGCTCCTCGTTCAATGCCCAGCCGACGGCGACCCCAACCATCATCCCCATCCGCGCCTCCTCCGCGAGCAGGGCGCGGACCGCGGCGATCCGCTCGTCGGGGTCGGGCACGGTGGCGGCGCGCAGGGTCTCGGCTTCGTGCGGCTCGCCGAACCAGCCGCCCTCGGCGAGCGCGGCGGCCAGCACCTTCTGCAGCTGCGGCGCGGCCTGGGCGACGATCTGCTCCGCCTCGGCGAAGCGCTCGGCCTCCATCAGTCGCTCGATCGCGGCTTCGAGCTCGGCGTCGTCGGGCACCGCCGCAGCCTAGATGATTGGCGCCAGCCAGCCGCGAGGCGGACCGACCTGTCTATTCCTTGTGGTGGAGAGTCGTCGCCGCCAGCCCGGCGAGGCCGCCGACAGCGCCGCCGACCAGGGCGGAGAAGAAGTCCGCGGTCGGGGCGAAGAGCGGCAGCGCGACCAGCACCGCGGCGGCGACCGCGACCCCGATCACGTCGTACTCCTCGTCGATCGCGCCGTGCGCCTCGCTGCGCCGGATCGCAAACCAGGCGGCGACGGCGCCTAGCGCCATCCCGTTGCCACCCGCGATCACCGTGATGTCGCCCTTGGCGCTGGCGATGCCGCCCGCGGCGAGCACCCCCAGCGCCCCACAGGCGAGCAGCAGCAGCGCGGTCGGGGCGCTGCCGAGCCGCCGCTCGACCCCGGTGGCGAAGATCGCCAGCCCGACCGCGACGACGAAGAGGTAGCCGACGTCGACGTAGGCGAAGGGCGCGGTCAAGTAGCGCCACCACTCGTCGCCGAACGGCACGATCAGCCCGCCGAAGGTGGCCAGCGAGTCGCCGGTCGCCTTCTGGATCAAGAGCAGGATCGCCGAGCCGAGGATCACGGTCAGCGTCGCGTAGGGCCGGAAGCCTTCCCCCGCAAACGACGGCGCCGAGATCCGCCTCGGGCGGGGCAGCCGCAGCCGCCGGCGACGGCGCTTCGGCCGCTGCGCCTCGAGCCCGTCGCCCCGCCGCTCCAGCTTCGGCGCCCGCTTGCGCAGGCGAGCGCCGCAATAAGGGCACTCGGTCACATACGGACTGACCTCCGAACCGCAGTTCTTGCAGATGACGCTGAGCTCAGTCTCACTCATGGGCTCGTTCGAGGATACCCGGCGACCGCGCTCCCCATGGTCGATTCCGCTGCCATACTGACAATCCACCCATATCTGAGGAGGAATCACAGTGGAGTTGAAGAGCCTGACCGAGCAGAAGTCGCTGCTCGCGACGCTTCCGCCGGGCAAACGTGCTCGTCTTTACCGCCTTCTGTACGAGTTCGGTCCGGGTAACGGCACCCTGATGCTGCTGCCGATCGACCAGGGCATCGAGCACGGTCCCAGGGACTTCTTCCCCAACCCCGCTTCCAAGGATCCCGACTACCAGTTCCGGCTCGCCGCCGAGGCCGGCTACTCGGCGCTCGCCTGCCAGATCGGCATGGCGGAGAAGTACTACCCCGACTACGCGGGCAAGGTGCCGCTGATCCTCAAGGTCAACGGCAAGACCGACATCCCGAGCTCCTCGAAGGCCTTCTCGACCTGCAACGCGAGCGTCGAGGACGGCGTCCGGCTCGGCGCCGACGCGATCGGCTACACGCTCTACGTCGGCTCCCCGCGCCAGGACGAGGACCTCGCCCAGCTGCGCCAGGTGCGCGAGGACTGCGACCGCTTCGGCATGCCGCTGGTGGTCTGGTCCTACCCGCGCGGCGAAGCGGTCGAGGCGAAGGGCGGCCAGAACTCCTTCTACGCGATCGACTACGCGGCGCGGATGGCGATGGAGATGGGTGCCGACATCGTCAAGCTCAACATGCCGAAGATCGACCCGGCCAAGGACAAGGACGCCCCGGCGCCCTACAACGAGCTCGAGGTCACCCAGCAGGAGGCGATCAACCACTGCGTCGAGTCGGCGGGCCGCGCCCTGGTCGTCCTCTCCGGCGGCTCCAAGGTCGACGACGAGATGGTCCTCCAGAACACCCGCGAGGTGATGGAGGCGGGCGGCAGCGGCGTGATCTTCGGCCGCAACGTCTGGCAGCGCGAGTGGAACGAGGCGCTGGCGATCATCGAGCAGATCAAGGAGACCTTGCTCTCCAACGTGCGCCGCACTCCGTAGCGCGGCGGCGAGGCAAAGCCGAGATCGGCCTGACACTGACAGTCAGGCCGATCCGATCTACGTTGCGCGCTTCTTGTCCAATCAGGGGCGAAAGGGCGGTAGATGAAGAGGCTTGCTTCGCTGTTAGGTCAGAACGCAATCGGTCTGGTGGCGTTGTTCGTCGCCCTCGCGGGCGGTTCTTACGCGATCGCCGGCAGCGCCGTCGGCCCCGCCCGGGACGTCAGCAGAACCTGCACCCTGCCCGCCGGCGCCACCAGCCTGGCACGGGAGAGCGGAGCCTGCTTCAGCCGACAGGCGGGCCGCTTGCTGGATACCGCCAAACGCGGCCCGCGCGGGAAACAGGGCAAGACGGGTGCCACCGGGGCGACGGGTGCCACCGGGCCGACGGGCGCCGCCGGTCCCACCGGCCCGGTCGGGCCGATCGGTCCAACCGGCCCGCAAGGCCTCCCCGGCGTCACCAACATCACCTCGGGCGTGAAGCAGATGACGCTGGCGGCGCCGGGATTCGCGAGCCTCTTCTCGATCGAACTCTCGGGGACCGAGGTCGCGGGCGGGCTCGTCCGCTACACGATTCGGGCCACCGACGGCGGCTCGCAGCTCGCGACCGAGCACGGAACGATCCAGTGGGACGCAACCGCCAACTCGATCACCTGCACCGCCCAAACCGACGACAAGCTCCACCTCGGGACGGTCGGCAGCGGCTGCACGCCCGGATTCTTCAACCCCGGGTCCCACCCCGGGATCTCGGTCTTCGACAACGTCAGCTTCAACTCGCCTGCGCCGCTCGTCGTCCACGAAGTCTATTTCTGGATCGAGAACGATTCGCCCTACCCGATTCGACTCGAGTAGCGCCAAAATCCGGCGAGAACCCCTGACGAGGGGGGAGTGAGCGAGACCTCGCCCGGCTTGGGTGGGGATGAAGGGACGCGGGAGCATCGCCCTGCTGCTGATCGCCGCGACGATCCTCCTGCGCCCCTGGGACACGGGCACCGCCCGACGCCTCCTCTCCCTCGGGGAAGGCGCGGCGGGGCCGGGGGCCTCGGAGCGGCTCGCCGGCCGCGTCGTGCGGGCGGTGGACGGCGACACGCTGGAAGTGAGGCTCGACGACGGGGCAACCGAGACCGTCCGCCTGATCGGCGTCGACACGCCGGAGACGGTCAAGCCCGATACGCCGGTCCAATGCTTCGGCCCGCGGGCGTCGCGCTTCGAGCATCGGACGGTCGAAGGGCGCCGGGTGCGGCTGCTGACCGGGGTCGAACCACGCGACTTCTACGGCCGCCTGCTCGCCTACGTCTGGGTCGACCGCCGCAACCTGGCGCGCCCAGCGCACCGTCGCGCCGCGCCGCCGGGGCGCTCCCTGGAGGCGGAGCTGCTCCGCCGTGGCCTCGCCCGCACGCTCCCGTTTCATCCAAACGACCGTTTTGCCTCCCGGTTCGCGGAGCTCGCGCAGAAAGCCGCGAGGGCCGGGAAAGGGCTCTGGAATGCGTGCTGAGCCGTCTCGCCCATCGGCTCGGTATGAGCGACTCATGAGCTTTGCAAGATCCTTTGCTACGGTGCCCGCGGCCCTCCGGGGCTCCCCGTTATGAGAATGCGACAGAGCATCTCCCAGTTCGAGACCGCCTTCGAGCAGGAGACTTCACTCGAGCGCCGCCGGCGTGAGCAGCTTCGGCGCCGCGCCGCCAACCGCTCCCGCGCCCGCCGGATCGAGCGCACCGAACATTCCGGCACGGTCCGCTTCAGCGTGCTGGCGCTCTGCCTCACGGTGACCGTGATCGTCGTCGCGGTGGCGATGTTCGAGGCGCTCTCGATCCTCATCTCCTAGCTCGGCAGGCGCCTTGCCTGCCGCTTTCAATAGACTCGCCCGCCGATGCCACGACGCTCTCTGAAGCCACAGCTGAATCAGATCCGCGCCTGGGTGCACCAGGGCCGCACCGACGCCTGGATCGCCCACCAACTCGAAATCTCGGCGACCGAGCTGCGCGAGTTCCGCCGGCAGTACGAACTCTCGCCCGACGACGAGAACGCGGGGTCGAGCGAAGTCGACCTGCGCGACGAGATCGAAGCGGAGATCGAAGCTGCCACCGCCGAGGAAGAGGCCGAGACCGACGCCGAGGACGAGGATGACGGCGACGAGGACGACGAGGGGGGCTCGGGCCGCCCGCGGCGGCGCCGTCGACGGGGCCGCCGGGGCGGCCGCGGACGCCGCAAAGAGCTCGAGGCGACCTTCGACCACGGTGAAAACGACGGCTACGGCCTCTGGCTCGACGCCTCGGTGAAGGACAACCCGGTCTACGCCGAGCACTGGGCCGGCAACCGCGAGGTCACCGTGCGGATCGAGGCCGACCAGATCGTGATCCGCCGAGCCGGCGCCGCCGACGACGACGCGGACGACGAGGACTCAGACGACGAGTAGCCCCACGCCGTCTCTCTGTCCGTCTGACCAAGCAGGTCGGTGGACACAGGGAGCGAGGTGAGGGAGCGCACTTTTCCGTGCGTGACCGATCCGAGCGACCGAGGACCCAGAGATGCGCAGGTCAGACGGACAGAGAGCGGCCGCCGGCGAAGTTGCCGGCCCCGCGTAGGTAGGACCAGAAGGCCGCGTCGGCCAGCGTCTGCGCTTCGCCGGAGGCCGCCGGGGCGACGTCGATCGCGATCTGCTGCGCCCAGTCGGTCCCCTCGCCGTAGAGATCGGCAAGCTCCTCGGCGCTGAAGGTCGGGCCGATCCGGCGCCGCAGCTCGAGCCGGATCGCGTCGATCACGCGGTCGGCGAGGCGGCGCCGGCGCGGGTCCTCGATCGCCGCCAGCTCCCGGGCGCCCTCCTCCCACTGGTACATCGCATTGGCCAGCGGATAGGTCATCGCCGCAATGTACTGGGCGGCGTTCGCCGGCCCGGCGGAAGGCTTGGCGCGCCCGTTCGCTGCGCGGGCTAATGTCGCGTTCGTTGCAGACCCCATGGGGAGATGCCGAGACGCTGCGGGAGCGCCGACTCCCGCCCGGGCGCAGTAGCGACCGCGAGGCCGCGCGCCGCGAGCAGCGCGAGCGCCTCTTCGCCGCGATCGTCGCCAGCTGCGCCAGCCGCGGCTACGACGCCACCTCGGTCGAGGACCTGCTGCGCGCCTCGGGGGTCTCCCGCGCCACCTTCTACGAGCAGTTCGAAGACAAGCTCGACTGCTTCCGCGCCGCCGAGGAGGAGATGATCGGCGCCGCGATCGGCGCGGTCGCCGAGGAGCTCGGCGGCAAAGGCGACGCCGTGGCCAGACCGCGCGCCGCGCTCGAAGCCTTCATCCGCCTGATCGTCGAGCAGCCCGCGGCGGCGCGGATGGTCCTGGTCGAGTCCTACGCGGCGGGCGAGACCGGGATCGAGCCGGTGCGCCGGGCGATGGACTGGATCATCGTCCTCGGCCGCGATGCCGCCGCGCGGATCCCCGACCGTGGCGAGGTCCCAGCGGAGCTCCTGCGCGGGATCACCGGCGGCCTCTACCAGGTGATCTACGGTCGCCTGCTGGAGCACCGCGAGAGCGAGCTGCCGGGCCTCGTGCCCGAGCTCTGGGACTGGGCGATGAGCTTCCCCTCGCCGCCGCGCCCGCTGCGCCGCCCGGGACGCCTGATCGTCCAGCGGCCGATCTCCGGCGCGCCGCCGTTTGCCTCCTACAGCGCCGAACAGCGGGCCATCCGCGGCTTCGCCGCCGCGGTGGCGAAAAAAGGCTACCCGGCGACCACGATCGCCGACATCGCCACCGCCGCCTCGATCTCGCAGACCACCTTCTACGAGCACTTCGAGAGCAAGGAGGACGCCCTGCAAGCGGCGCTCGACTCGAGCGGCGCCCAGCTCCTGGCGGCGATCATGCCGGCGGTGCGGCGCGCCGACGACTGGCGGATCGCAACACGGATCGGCTTCGAGGAGATCTGCGGCTTCCTCGCCTCCGAGCCCGCCTTCGCCTCGCTGCTCGCGGTCGACATCTACGGGGCCGGGCCGATCGCGATCACCAAACGCAACGAGATCGGCAGGCAGATCATCGGCACCCTGATGGGACCCGCGGCCGGGACCGGCATCTCCCCTACGGGCCTGATGCTCGAGGCGAGCGCCGGAGCGATCTACGGGATCACCTTCGAGGGCGTCTGGAAAGGAAAGACCGCCGAGTTGCCGCGCCTGGCCCCCTTCCTCACCTACTTCGCTCTGGCGCCCTTCATCGGCGCCGAGGAGGCCTGTGAAGTGGCGACCAGCCGCGGCCGCACCCGCTCCTCCCCCGCGTCCGGGCCTTCCAGGCCGGTCACCGGTACTTGTTAGGCGAGCAGTTCCACGAGGGTGGCGCGCTGGTCGAGCTGGCGCCCGGGCGGGGTCCGGGCCTGAGGTGGTTCAGGCCGGACCGATCGGGGCCCAGGCGTCCCGGGCGTCTCGGAGGCGACCCGGGCAGGCTGTGGCCGCCTCCGAGACGCCCGGGACGGGAGTTTTCCGGGGGGACTGGCGCAGGGACCGGCCGGCGCGGGGGAGGGACGGGTGCGTGGCGAGGAAGTTCGGCGTCTCCGTGACGGGACAGAGGAATGCGACATCTCCGTGACGAGGCCGACGAAAGACGCCACGAAGACCGTGCGATCTGCGCGGGTCCCGTCCGGGAGATGCATGATCCGGCGGGATCCCCGCCGGATCATGGTCGGTCGGTGACGAAGGGTCCACGATCGCAGGGAAGGCGTGAGCCTTCACGGGGAGTTTCGGGGCCCCGTCTCG
>JAFDWF010000021.1 GCA_018268575.1 Actinomycetota bacterium | reverse complement strand
CCTGCTCAGGCTTCCCCCCGCAAGACCTCCCGTCCCGGGCGTCCCGGAGGCGGCCACAGCCTGCCCGGGTCGCCTCCGGGACGCCCGGGACGTACGAGCTCCGATCGGTCCGGCCCGGACCTCACCCGGGCGCCAGCTCGGCCCGGCCCGGCCCGAACCCTCGCCGGGCGCCAGCCCGGTGCGCCCAGACGTCGCCGCCGCTCAGGCGGCGACGGCGGCGAGTGCCTCGGCGGGTGGGGTCCAGTCGCGGCCCTGGTCGCACGCCACCGTCTCGTCGGTGAGCCGGCCGTCGTGGACCGAGAGCCCGCCGAGGAAGCCGGGGTCGGCGGCCAGCGCCTTGGCGGCGCCCTCGTCGGCGAGCCGCACCGCGTAGGGGAGCGTCGCGTTGGTCAGCGCCCGAGTCGAGGTGATCGGCACCGCACCGGGCATGTTGGCGACGCAGTAGTGGCTGATCCCGTCGACCTCGTAGACCGGGTCGGAGTGGGTGGTCGGGTGGGAGGTCTCGAAGCAGCCGCCCTGGTCGATCGCCACGTCGACGAGGACCGAGCGGGGCCGCATCAACTTGAGCTGCGCGCGGGTGACCACGTGCGGGGCCTTGGCGCCCTTGACCAGGACCGCGCCGATCACCAGGTCGGCCTCGGCGAGGCGCGCCTCGACCTCGAGCGCGGTGGCGTAGCCGGTGTCGACGGTTCCGGCGAAGAGGTCGTCCAGTTCGCGCAGGCGGTCGATCGAGCGGTCGAGGACGGTGACGTCGGCGCCGAGGCCGACCGCCATCCGCGCCGCGTTGGCGCCGACGATGCCGCCGCCGATCACCAGCACCTTGCCCGCGGCGACGCCGGGGACGCCGCCGAGGAGGACGCCCGAGCCGCCCGCCGGGCGACCGAGCATGAAGGCGCCCGCCTGGGTCGCGAGCCGGCCCGCGACCTCGCTCATCGGTGCCAGCAGCGGCAGCCGGCCGTGGACGTCGGTGATCGTCTCGTAGGCGATGCAGGTGGCGCCGGAATCGATCAGGCCCTGGGTGAGGTCGGGGTCGGGGGCCAGGTGGAGGTAGGTGAAGAGGGTGTGGCGCGGCTCCAGCATCGCCACCTCGGGCGGCTGGGGCTCCTTGACCTTGACGATCATCTCCGCCGCGGCGAAGACGGCGGGCGCGTCGGGGAGGATCTCGGCGCCCTGGGCGACGTAGTCCTCGTCGGCGACGCCCGAGCCGACGCCGGCACCCGCCTGGACGACGACCTCGTGCCCGCGGTCGGTCAACTCGCGCACGCCCGCCGGGGTCATCGCGACCCGGTACTCGTCGACCTTCACCTCGCTCGGCACCCCGATCTTCATCGCCTTCTCCTTCGTCGCATTTGTCGCAGCCTGATTGAAATCGGTTCAGATTCCGTCATGATCAGCGGTTCACCAAGCTTTCTGCCCAAATCTCCTCGTTTCCACAGCGATGGACGAGATCGACGACAAAATCCTCAGCATCCTCGCCACAAACGGAAGGGCCTCCTACGCCACGATCGGCGGCGAGGTGGGCCTCAGCCCGCACGGTGCCGCCGACCGCATCCGCCGGCTCGAGCGCGACAAGGTGATCACCGGCTACGCGGCGAAGATCGACCCGGCCGGGGTGGGGCGCTCGCTCGACGCCTTCATCGACGTCCGCCTCCTCCCCGCCACCGACCCGGAGGAGTTCGAGCGGCGGGTCTCACGCCTCGGTTCGGTGCGCGAAGTCGCCTTCCTCACCGGCCGCTTCGACTACCAGTGCCGGGTCGCCTGCCGGGACGCCGACGACCTCGACCGCACCGTGCGCGCGATCCGCCAAAGCGGCGCCGCCGGGAGCGAGACGCGGATCGTGCTGCGCTCGACCAGCTTCGAGCGCCCGGTCGCGCGGCGCTGATCAGCCGCAGCAACGCTTGTACTTGCGCCCCGAGCCGCACCAGCACGGCTCGTTTCGGCCCGGGGGCCAGGGCTGGGCCTCGCCACGATCGGCGAGGACGGTCGCGAAGCGAACCCGGGCGAATCCGCTGCCGGGATCCAGCCCGCGCTCGGAGGCGAACAGCTCGAGGGCCTCGACTCTGATCGGGGCTACCCGCGGAGCCTGGCCGGTCGCGCTCCGCATGTCGCGGAGACGACCCTCGACGGTCGCGCAATAGGCATCGGGGTCTCCCAGCTCCCTGGCGAGGGAAGGCCATCGGCCCAGTACCACCTCGATCTGGTCGCGCGGGAACCAGCCGACCGCACGGGCCGCGGCATCCGGGAGCTCCGGATCGTCGGCATCGGCGAGGACGTCGTCCTCGTCGGGTGGCAGATCCTCGTCGGCCCTGCATTCCCGGCGTTCCGCCCTCAGCCGCCTGGTCAGGTTGCGGTCGGTGCCGACCCTCGCCAGCGCCAGCGCCTCGTCGTAGGCGCGGATCGCACCCGGCCCGTCACCGGAGCCCCGACGTGCGGCACCGAGCGCGGACAGGATCCAGGGATCGTCGGGCTTTTCGGCTCGAGCGGCCGCGAAGATCACCTCCCCCTCTTCACGCTCGCCGGCTTCGAGCAGGTACCAGCCGAGCATCTGCCGGGCGAGGGCCGGTTCCCGGCAGCCGTGCTCGAGCGCACGTCGCTCCGCCCGGACCGCAAGCTCGAGATCTCCTGCATCGGCGGCGACCTCGGCAAGGCCGTCGTAGCACTCGCCGAGCTCCAGATCCTCCGGATGCTCCATCGCGGCGATCCGATCGAGGGCGCCCTCCGCCTCGCCGAGGTCTTCGGTCGATTCGAAGATCGAGAGCAGCTCGGAGACGCTCGCCACGCAGGGAAACTAGCGCGCGGCGCCCTCCGCGCCGGAGATCCGACCTGGGTAATGCCACCGACGGGGCGACGCCGCCGAGCGAGATGCTGCGGCTGACCGACGCCACCCGCGGCCGCGATGGGGCGATCGCCGGGGTCCGGACCGCGCTGCATGAGCTTTCCACGCCATATGGTGGAAAACTCATGCAGCGCGAGATCGGGCGTCACGGGACGCGCACGTCTGCGGAGGAAGGGTCACGGAAGGCCTGGGAAGCCACGCTCCCGTATGCGGGACCCTCACGTCTCCGTCCCTTCACCCACGCCTCTCTGTGGCCTCCCGGTGCTCCAGCGGCCGAGGGGCGACCACGGCCCGCCAGGGTCGCCCCTCTGCCGCGGGACGGGAGCGCCGGCTAGGACGCCCGCGGGGCGGGCCCCGAAACCCCGACCTACGCCACGACCCGGAACTGGCTCATCAAGCCGTGGTCCTCGTGGTCGAGCATGTGGCAGTGGACGACGAATTTGCCGGTGTAGTCGGTGAGCCGCCCGGCCACCAGGATGCGTTCGCCGGGATAGAGGAAGAAAGTGTCCTTGAGGCAGTCTTCCCAGGGCGGCGGCGGGTGGCCGTCGCGGGCGAGCAGGTACCAGGAGGTGTGGTGCAGGTGCATCACGTGGGCGACCGCGGTCTTGTTGTGGAGCTCCCAGGTGACCACCGAGCCGAGCCGCGGCGAGGTGTCGCAGTAGGCCGGGTCGAAGCTCCTGCCGTTGATCAGCCAGGTGGTCTGGAAGAGGCCGCCGACGGTGATGCTCCAGGTGTGATCGGGGCGGCGGCTGACGTGGCGCGTCCACTTCGGCAGCGGGCGCAGGCGGGCCGGGACCTTGCTGCGATCGGGCACCCGCGCGGAGTCGACGCGGAACTGCATCAGCGGACCGTCGTAGGTGTGGGAGCCGTAGGGGTTGCGGCCGGGCCGCCGGCCGTGGCTGCGGAGCTCGACCGTGCCGCCGCGGGCGGCGGCGAAGTCGACCACCATTTCGACCCGCTCGGCCGGCCCGATCAGGATCCGGCTGCGGCGGATCGGCCGCGGCAGGAGCCCGCCGTCGGCGCCGATCTGGACCATCTGGGCGCCGCCCGCCAGGTAGAGGTCGTAGGCGCGGAACTGGGAGATGTTGAGGATCCGCAGGCGGTAGCGGCGCGCCTTCACCCGGTGGTGGGGCATGAAGGCCCCGTTGACGAGGATCTTGCCGCCGACGATGCCGTCGTCGGGCGGGCGCAGGTTGGTAAACGGGTCGGTCAGCTGGTTGTCGTGGCCGAAGCTGCGGTCGGCGATCGCCAGTTGGAGGTCGTGTGGCCCGTCGGGCAGCGGCAGCGATTCCTCCACCGCGTCGTCGACGATCCACATCCCCGCCAGCCCGTGCCAGGCGTGCAGGGCGGTCCGGTCGAGGCGGTGGTCGTGGTACCACTTGAACGCCGCCCGTTCGGGGTGCCCGTCTTCGGTCAGGTCGTAGACGTAGCGTTTGCGCCCGCCCGGCTCGATCAGCAGATCGTTGCCGGAGACGTGGCTCGGCAGGTCGAGCGGGATGTTGCAGTAGCTGGAGAACGGCTGGGACCCGGTGAGCCCGCCGGGCTGGCCGTCGAACTGGGTGCGGCTGTGAGCGCCGTGCAGGTGGACGGTCAGCTCGCCGACCGACTTCGGCAGTTCGTGGTGGAAGGTGACCTCGGTCCGCCGGCCGGCCGGGCGGCGGATCGTCGGCCCGGGAAAGCTGCCGCCGAAGGTCCAGAGCCGGGTCTTCTCACCGGGCAGGATCTGCTGGTCGGCGAGCCGGATCGGGACGTCGAGCCGCGCGCCGGTCAGCTGCGGCGGGATCGGCAGCGGATCGCGGAAGGGGACCGCGGCCTGCGCCGGCGCGCCCTCCAGCCAGGAGAGCGCCCGTCCCAGCCCGCCGCCGGGCAGCGACGCCACGAGCACGCCGCCGCCCAGGGCGCCGAGGAAAGCTCGGCGCCCCAGGCGGGGCTGCGCGGATGGACGGTCGGACTGCGGCTCAGTAGACGACAGGCGGCAGCACCTTGATCGAGCCCTGCATGAAGGCGTGGACGGCGCAGATGAAGTAGAGCGTCGTGCCGGCCTTCGCGGTCACCTTCTGGTCGATCGATTCGCCCTTCTTGCCGAAGAAGTAGGAGTCGCCTTTCTTCGTCGCGGTGCCCATCGTGTCCCAGCCTTCTTTGCCCGCTTTGACCAGCGGGTTCTTCGGGCTTTCTTTGCCTTTCAGGCCGTACCATTTCGCGATCCCCATGCAGATCTTGCCGGGGGTGAAGCAGGTCTGCCGCGCTTTCGGGGTCTTCGGCAGCGAGCCCTTGGTGACCAGCGAGAAGGTGTGCGGGCCGGTCATGCTCGGCATCGTGTCGTTCACGACTTCAAGCTCTTCGCCTTCGTGCACGGTCGCGGGCCCGAAGAAGCCCATCTTCTTGCCTTCCATCTTGATTTCGATGACGGTTTTGGCTTCGCCGGGGATCGCGCCAGGCGTTTCCGCGGTGGCGAGGTTGGGGACGATCAGGGCCGAAGCGAGCAGCGCCAGGGCGAGGATGGAACCCACCGCCGCGCGGGTCCGGGACATCTTCACGTTTCGTTCTCCTTCCAGAGACGACAAGGGGACGTGACCAACTGCCGGGACGTGCGTCCCGGTGCCGGGAGACTCCCAGACAATGCCGATTCGCGCCATTGGCAAAATTTGGGTTGATCGCGCTTGTGCGTACGGGACTGTTCAGCGCCGAGGCGAGCGGTCGGGGAGGGATGGGGGCGTCGCCAGCTGGCGCCCGGAGGCCAAAGGGACGCGGCCTGGTCATGGGGGGACGGCGCAGGTCCTACGCTCCGCTGTTCCTTATGCCGGGATGGTGGGCATAAGGAACAGCGGAGGGAGGGTGTCGCGGGGTCCGTCACGAAGACGCCGGGAACCGCGCGGGAGACGTGAGGGAGACGTCACGG
>JAFDWF010000219.1 GCA_018268575.1 Actinomycetota bacterium | reverse complement strand
CCTGACGAATGCGACGTCTCCGTGACGAGGCCGAGGAAAGACGCCACGAAGACCGTGCGATCTGCGCGGGTCCCGTGGGGAAGATGCATGATCCGGCGGGATCCCCGCCGGATCATGGTCGGTCGGTGACGAAGGGTCCACGATCGCAGGGAAGGCGTGAGCCTTCGCGGGGAGTTTCAGGGCCCCGTCTCGCGCTGCGTGGTTTGACCCTGCCAGGGAGGCTGTCGCATGAACCCCTCGGCATCGGAGCGCATCGAGCCCGATCCGGGGTCGACCGCCCCGCCTCACCCTGCGGCGAGGGCGAGGTGATGGCGGTGGAGCTTCAGCAGGTTGTGGGTGGCGGTGAGGAGGCGCCATTCCGAGCGCACCGCGGCCAGCCCCCTGCGTCTGAAGCGGCCGGCCCGGCGGTTGAACTTGATGTCGGCGAAGACCGGCTCGACCATCCACTGGCGCCTGCGGTAGAGGGCCTCGCCGGTCGGCGTCCGCAGCGCGCGGCGCATGAACCCGGGCGGGCCGGTGCCGCCCCCGGGGTCGGGGGCGCCCCGGGCGTGCCCGTCGGGCGGGACCAGGGGGATGGTCGGCCCCTCCCGCACCCGGTCGATCTGGTCGGCCGACCAGTAGCCGGCGTCGGCGAGGACGACGCCCGGGCGCTCCGGGGAGCCTGCCCGCTCCAGCTCGGTCGCCGCCAGCCCGAGCATCGGGACCAGCGCCTCGGAGTCGTTGGCCTCGGTGAGGACCTCGGCGGCGATCACGACCTGGGATCCGTTGACGAGGGCCTGGGCGTTGTAGCCCTGGAGGAAGCCCTTCGGGGAGCGCATCGGGCGCGAGTCGGGGTCGGTGGTGTTGACCTTCCCCTCGGGCTCCGCCGGCGGCTCGGCGGGCTTCGGCGGGCGCCCACGGGGGGCGGCGGCGCGCTTGCGGTCGTAGTCGCGGTGGGCCGCGACTACGGTGTGGTGCTCGGCGACCAGGCGCGAGCGGCAGATCTCCAGGCGCCCCGCCCGGGCCCTCGGGACCGGCTCCGGATCTTCCTCGCGCTCCTCCTTCTGCCGGCGCAGGGCCTCGCGGATCCACTCCTTGCGGCCGCGGCGCGTCGAGAGCTCCTCGGGCAGCTCGTCGCCGCGGCGATCGCCGTATAGCTCGTCCTCGGCGGCGTCGATCCGACCCGCCTCGGCGATGATCTCCCGGGCGATCTCCTCGTGGTCCCTGTCCGCGTGGCCCGAGGCGTCGGCGGCGAGCTTGGTCCCGTCCACCGCGACCACCGCGACCGAGGCGAGGCCGGCCTTCGCGCAGAGGCCGAGGACCCCGGTGAAGAGGGCCCCCAGGGCGTCGGTGTGGCGGGTGCGGAAGCGGGCGATCGTGGCGTGGTCGGGCGTCTGCCCTGCCGCGATCACCCGGAAGGCGACGTCCTCGCGGCAGCGGCGCTCGATCCATCGCGATGAGCGCTCCCCGGTCGCGTAGGCGTAGAGGGTGAGCGCCACCATCATCCGCGGGTCGTGGGCGGCGCCGCCATGGCCGTCGGAGCGGTAGGCGGCGTAGAAGGCGGAGAGGTCGAGCGACTCGACCGACTCGATCACGAACCAGGCGAGGTGGTCCTCGGGGAGCCATTCGCGAAGGTCGGGCGGCAGCAGCAGGGGTTGGTCACGGTCACAGGGGAAGAAGTTCCGGGGCATGCGCCGATGCTCGCCGGCGGAGCGGACGGAGCGGGGGTTTGTGCGACAGCCTCCATGGCAGGGTCAAACCACGCAGCGCGAAGATGGGACCCTGGACCTCCCCGTGAAGGCATACGCCTTCCCTGCGATCGTGGACCCTTCGTCACCGACCGACCATGATCCGGCGGGGATCCCGCCGGATCATGCATCTCCCGGGCGGGACCCGCGCAGATCGCACGGTCTTCGTGGCGTCTTCCCTCGGCCTCGTCACGGAGACGTCGCAATCGTCTGTCCCGTCACGGAGGCGCCCTGCTGCCGTATGCGCCATCCGCATACGGCAGCGAGTGGCCGATCTCCCCGCCACGCACCCGTCCCTGCGCCGGGTCCTCCCCCCGCGCCGGCCCGTCCCTGCGCCAGTTCCTTCCCCGAGGACCCCTCGTCCCGGGCGTCTCGGAGGCGGCCACAGCCTGCCCGGGTCGCCTCCGGGACGCCCGGGACGACGGAGCTCCGATTCTTCAGGCCCGGACCACCTCCGGACCGAACACCCCACCCGGGCGCCAGCTTACCCCCGCAAGTCCACGCTCAGGCAGCCACAGCCTGCCCGTTCGCCTGCCGCAACCCGGCCGGGACGACCATGCCGTGGTCCTCGGGGCCGGGGCGGAGGATCATCACCTCGGCGGGGGCGCGGTCCAGCAGCCAGACCAGGTCGTCACCGGAGAGGCCCTGGGTGCCGGTGGCACCGGCGGAGACGACGACACGGTCGAAGGACTCCTCGCCGAGCAGGCGGGCGAGAGCGTGGCGGTAGGTGCGGCCGCGCTCGATTCGGGCGTCGACCGGAACTCCCTTCGCGGTCGCCCGTTGTTCAATTGCCTCCAGCATCCCCATCGCCTGCGCCGCCTCCTTCGGGATCGGGCAGTCGAGCGGCAGGGTCTTCGGCACCTCGGCCAGGTAGGCGGGCATCAGCGTCGCACCCTCGGCCTTGGCCAGGCGCAGGGCCGCGTCGACGGCGCGGCGTGAGATCTCGGTGCCGGTGAAGGGCAAGAGGATGTGGTGGACGGCTTCGCCCTCGGCGCCACGGCCGAAGCGGCGCGACTTCGCCAGGAAGAAGCCACCCACCAGTCCCAGCACCAGGGCGAGCGCGATCAGGATGTGCTCGAGGCGGACCACGCCGAGGAGCGCAAGCGGCCCGCTCATGGTCGACCTCCCTTCCTTTTGTCGCCCTGTGGACGACAAAAGGAAAAGGGCTGGCGATGGCGAGCGGGCGTCATGACGCTCGCAGGCCGCGGTTGGCGACGATGCGGATGTCGACGCCGGGCGGCGTGGCGCGCATCAGGCGCTGCGGCAGCGGCTCGCGCAGGCGGGCGAGGCCGCGCGGCGCCGGCGACTCGCCGACCATGATGTAGGTGCTGCCGCGCTCCCGCGCCACCCGCGCGGCGCCCGCGACGACGTCGTCGTTTTCCTCGATCAGGAAGGTTGCGCCGAGCACCGAGGCGAGCCGACGAAGGGCCGTCACCTGCCGCTCGCACTCGCCCTCGATCGGCGCGCCCGGCGGCTTCACCCAGAGCAGGTCGAGGTCGGTCCCCAGCCGCTGCGCCGAGCGCCAGGCGCGCCGCACCAATCGCTGCGAGCTCGCCTGCGGCTGCACCAGCGCCAGCACCCGCTCCCCCACGGCCTTCGCCGCGTCGTCGGAGACCCGTTCGGCGTCGCGCGTACCCACCGCCTCGACCTCGCCCTGCACCAGCCGCTTCGACTCGACGTCCTCGGCGACCTGGCGCAGGCTCACCTCGCGCAACGCCGCCAGGTTCTCGATCTTGAAGAAGTTGTCGAGGGCGGCGGTGATGTTCGGCTGGCCCGGGTAGACCTTGCCCTCTCGCAGGCGCGCGATCAGCGCCTCCGGGGTGAGGTCGATCAGCACCACTTCGTCGGCGCCGGCGAGGACGCTGTCGGGGACCGTCTCCCGCACCCGCACCCCGGTCAGCTCGGCGACCTGGTCGTTCAGCGACTCCAGGTGCTGGACGTTGACGGTGGAGAAGACGTCGACCCCCGCCGCCAGCACCGCGGCGATGTCCTCGTAGCGCTTGCCGTGCTCGAGCCCCGCCGGGTTGGTGTGGGCGAGCTCGTCGATCAGCGCCAGCTCCGGCGCCCGCCGCAGGAGGCCGGGCAGGTCCATCTCGGTGACGGTGGCGCCGCCGCGGATCTCGACCTCGCGCCGCGGCACCTCCTCCAGGCCGCGCGCCTGGGCGCTCGTCTCCGGCCGGTCGTGCGGCTCGAGGTAGCCGATCACCACGTCGCGCCCGGCGTCGGCTTCGGCGTGGCCCTCCTGCAGCATCCGGTAGGTCTTGCCGACCCCCGCCGCCATCCCCAGGAAGACCTTCAGCCGGCCCGCCACCGTCAGCTCCTGGCGAGGGTGAGCGGTTCGCGCCGCGGGGCGCGGTCGCCGCAGGCGGCGAGGACCGCCCGCGCGAAGCGACTGAGGGTGCCGGGTGGATACTCGGAGCGGTGCGCCGACCGAGCGTAGAGCGGCCCGGCACCGTCGCTCAAGAGCGAGCGGACGAGGCCCAGCGCCGCCGCCGAGATCGGCGTCGGCGAGCGCAGGCGCGCCGCCACCTGGAGCAGCAGCGGGGCCGCTTCGGCGACCGCCGCACGGTCGATCGAGACCGCCGCGCCGCCGCGGCGCAGGGGCCGGTCGACGTCCTCGACCGCCCGCTCCAGGGCGCCGGCGAACGAGTCACGCAGCCGTCGTCGATGGCGCTGGGCGAGTCGGTCGACCAGCCGCATCTCACGCCCCCAGCAGGTTGTGGACGACGAGGTCGATCAGCTTGATCCCGATGAAGGGGACGATCAGCCCGCCGAGCCCGTAGATCAGGAGGTTGCGGCGCAGGAGCGCGGTCGCGCCGATCGCCCGGTAGCGGACCCCTTTGAGGCTGAGCGGGATCAGCAGCGGGATGATCAGCGCGTTGAAGATGACCGCCGAGAGGATCGCCGACTCGGGCGTCCCCAGGTTCATCACGTTGAGCGAGTGCAGCGGGCCGTTCCCGCCGTTCGCTGCCCAGGTGGTTGCGAACATCGCCGGCAGGATCGCGAAGTACTTGGCGACGTCGTTGGCGATCGAGAAGGTGGTCAGGGCGCCGCGGGTGATCAGCAGCTGCTTGCCGACCTCGACGATCTCGATCAGCTTCGTCGGGTTGGAATCGAGGTCGACCATGTTGCCCGCCTCGCGAGCAGCTTGCGTGCCGGTGTTCATGGCAACGCCTACATCTGCCTGAGCCAAAGCAGGCGCGTCATTCGTGCCGTCCCCGGTCATCGCGATCAGCCGCCCGTCGGCCTGCTGTTCCTTGATCAGTTCGAGCTTTCGCTCCGGCGTCGCTTCGGCGAGGAAGTCGTCGACGCCCGCCTCCTCGGCGATCTTCGCCGCGGTCAGCTTGTTGTCGCCGGTGACCATGATCGTGCGAATGCCCATCGCCCGCAGCTGGTCGAAGCGCGCCTTCATCCCCTCCTTGACCACGTCCTTCAGGTAGACGACGCCGAGCACGCGCTCGTCGCGGGCGACCGCCAGCGGCGTGCCCCCTTCGCGGCCGATCCGGTCGAGCTCGGCCCGCAGCTCTGGCGGCGCGTGGCCGCCCTCGGCGACGATCCATTCGGCGATCGCGTCACCGGCCCCCTTGCGCAGCTGGGTGCCGTCGAAGTCGACGCCGCTCATCCGGGTTTCGGCGGTGAACGGGACGAAGGTCGGTTCGGACCCGTCGAAGTCGTGCTCGCGGATGTTGAATTTTTCTTTCGCCAGGACGACGATCGAGCGCCCCTCCGGGGTCTCGTCGGCGAGCGAGGACATCTGTGCCGCCTCAGCCAGCTCCTGCTCGCTCACCCCGGGCATCGGGATGAACTCGGTCGCCTCGCGGTTGCCGAGCGTGATCGTCCCGGTCTTGTCGAGCAGGAGGACGTCGCAGTCGCCGGAGGCCTCGACCGCGCGGCCGGAGAGGGCGAGCACGTTGCGGCGCACCAGGCGGTCCATGCCGGCGATGCCGATCGCCGAGAGCAGGGCGCCGATCGTGGTCGGGATCAGCGCCACGAGCAGCGCGATCAGCGTCGTCTCCGAGAGTTCGGTGTTGGCGAACAGCGCGAACGGCCGCAGGCTGACGATCACGAACATGAAGATCAGGGTCATCGCCGCGAGCAGGATCCCGAGCGCGATCTCGTTCGGGGTCTTGCGCCGCTCGGCGCCCTCGACCAGGGCGATCATGCGATCGAGGAAGGAGCCGCCCGGCTCCTGGGTGATCTCGACCACGATCCGGTCGGAGAGGACCTTGGTGCCGCCGGTGACCGCCGAGCGATCGCCGCCCGCCTCGCGGATCACCGGAGCCGACTCGCCGGTGATCGCCGACTCGTCGACCGAGGCGATCCCCTCGATCACGGTGCCGTCACCGGGGATCACCTCGCCCGCACAGACCACGACGACGTCGCCGCGGACCAGCTCGGAGGCGGGCTTCTCGCCGCCGCCCTGCATCTTCGCCGTCGTCTCCGAGCGCATCGCGCGGAGGCTTGCCGCCTGGGCCCGGCCGCGGCCCTCTGCCATCGCCTCGGCCAGGTTGGCGAAGACGACGGTGAGCCAGAGCCAGATCGCCACCGAGAAGGTGAACCAGGCGGGCTGGTGGCCGCCGCCGAGGCTTTCGCCACCGAAGACCTGGATCACCCAGGCGACGGTGGTGATGGCCGCGCCGATCTCGACCACGAACATCACCGGGTTGCGGACCTGGACCCGCGGGTCGAGCTTGCGCACCGACTCGACCAGGGCCGGGCGCAGGATCTCCCAGTCGAAGAGCGAGCGCGACGCGTTGCGCTCGGCGCCGGCCGAGGTCGAGTGCGCCTGCGGCTCGGGGTCGGGGGCGATCGTCGTCTGCGGCTGGTCGTCTGGGGTCATTTCAGCGGTGCTTCCTGGTCGAGGGCGATGTTCACTTCGAGCACGTTCACGCCCGGCTCGCCGAGCACGCCCAGCGAGCGGCTGTCGGTGTTCTGGGAGATCAGTTCCTCGACCTTGCTCAGCGGGATCTGGCGGACCGCGGCGATCCGGTGGGCCTGGATCTGCGCGTTCGCTTCGGAGATGTCGGGGTCGACGCCGGAGGCCGACTGGGTGACCGCGTCGACGGGTACGTCCGCGCGCGTAAGCGAGTGGTCATACGGCTTGTTGAGCTTCAGGTAGGCAGCCAGTTCTTCGCGGATTTCTTCGCGCAGTTCGAGGCTGTTCGGGCCCGCGTTGCCGAAGAAGGTGACGTTGCCCGAGTAACCGGTGGCCGAGGGCCGCGGCTGGAAGTAGCCCTTGTCGGGAACCAGCACTTGTTCGCCTTCTTCGTTCTTCACCGGCTTGCCGTTCTTCAGCAGCGGATGGAGGAAGGACTGGCCGATCAGGTGTGAGCCGACGGTGCGGCCGTCGAAGCTGACCTTCGAGCCGTTGGCCGCGCGCGGGAACACCACCTGCGAGACGCCGGTGATCACCAGCGGGTAGACGAGGCCGAGCACGACCGTCATCGCGATGATCGCGATCAGGCCGGTGAGCAGGTCCTTGCGCAGTCCCTGTGCCATCAGAACAACCTCGCGGTCAGGCCGTTGGAGATCGGACCGAGCAGGATCGCCGGGAAGAAGGTGAGCGCCCCGACCAGGATCACGATGCCGATCAGCAGGAAGACGAAGGTCGGGTTGTCGGTGCGCATCGTCCCCAGGCCCGCGGGCGAAACCTTCTTGCCCGCCAGGGCGCCGGCGACGGCGAGGACGAAGAGGATCGGGGCAAAGCGCGCCGTCACCATCACCGCGCCGCCGAGCAGGTTGGCGAAGGTGATCCCGTAGGCGCCCACATTGCCCGGCGCATGCGGCTGGATGAAGCCGGTGTAGCCCGCCCAGGCAGAGCCGTTGTTGTTCGCCTGCGAGAGGTAGGCGTAGAGGTTCTCCGAGAAGCCGGTCGGGTTGATCCCGGCGTAGAGGGACCGTTTGCCGAGCTCGGTCGCCGAGGCGGCCCCCGCCGAGAGCAATACCGCGAGCGGCGTGAAGAGGACGCCGAGGGAGACCAGCTTGATCTCCCTCGCGCCGATCTTCTTGCCCAGGTACTCGGGGGTGCGGCCGACCATCAGCCCGCCGATGAAGACAGCGAGGAGGACGTAGAGGAGCATCGAGTAGAGGCCCGTGCCGACGCCGCCGAAGACGACCTCGCTGAAGCCGAGGTTGGAGAACGGGACCGCGCCGCCGATCCCGGTCAGCGACTCGAAGGCAGCGTTGACCGCGCCACAGGAGGTGACCGTGGTGACCGCCGTCCACAAGGCGGAGCCGGCGATCCCGAACCGCTGCTCCTTGCCCTCCATGTTGCCCCCGGTCGAGCCGTGGAACGCCGTGGTGTGGAGGCCGGCGGCGTGCTGGGCGACGCTGCCGTGCTGCTCGGCCATGTAGACGACGACCACGCCGATGATGAAGAGGGCGAACATCGCCGAGAAGATCGCCCAGCCCTGGCGCTGGCTACCGACCATGCGCCCGTAGGTATAGGTGAGCGCCGCCGGGATCATCAGGATCAGCAACATCTCGAACAGGTTGGTGAGGCCGCTCGAGTTCTCGAACGGGTAGGCCGAGTTGACGTTGAAGAAGCCGCCGCCGTTGGTGCCGAGCTCCTTGATCACCTCCTGCGAGGCGACCGGGCCCTGGGCGAGGATCTGGGTCCCCCCGGCCAAGGTGTGGATGACGGTGGCGTGGCTGAGGTTCTGGATCACGCCCTGGGAGACGAGGAAGAGCGCCCCGACCACCGAGATCGGCAGCAGGACGTACAGGGTGATCCGCACGACGTCGTGCCAGAAGTTGCCGAGCGACTTGCCGGAACGCGCGACGATGCCGCGGATCAGCGCCGCGACGACGGCGATGCCGACCGCCGCGGAGACGAAGTTCTGCACCGCGAGGCCGGCCATCTGGGCGAAGTAGGTAAGGGTGGTTTCACCACCGTAGAACTGCCAGTTGGTGTTGGTGATGAAGGAGGAGGTGGTGTTGAAGCTGAGGTCCCACGGCCCCGAATGGAACCCTTCCGGGTTGAACGGCTGGATGCCCTGCGTACGCAGGATCAGGTAGAGCAGGATCCAGAAGAGGAGCGAGAAGACGATCAGGCTGCGTGCGTACTGCTTCCAGTCCTGGCCCTCGGTCTCGGGATTCACACGCAGCAACCGGTAGGTGCCGCGCTCGATCGGCCCGAAGACCGGGCTCAGGAACACCCTTTCGTCGTTGAAGACGCGCGCCAGGTAGATGCCCAGCGGCTTGACCAGCGCGACCAGGATGACGACGAAGATCGCGATCTGGACATAGCCCTCGAACATCTAGAGCTTCTCCCCGCGCAGCAGCGCGTAGACGAGGTACACGCAGACCAGGAAGGAGACGATCAGGCCGAAGGCGTCCGCGGCGCTCATATGCGGTCGATCAGGGAGATCAGCCAGTAGAGAAGGCCGAACATGGCGACCGCCAGGGCGATCGAGAAGACGTCGGCCAGCGGACTGCCACCGCCGGGGAAGATGTTCGCGAGGAAGAGCACACGACCATCGTGCGCCCCACCCCGTCAAGGCCGCATGAAGTTAGGAAGCGGGCCTATACAGATCGTGTGAAGGGCCCCTGACAAGCGTGCGTTCGCACTTTCCCACACCCAGTGTGGGAAAGTGCGAACGCACCTACTCGGCGAAGCGGTAGCCGACGCCGGGGTCGGTCTTGATGTATCGAGGGCCGTCTGGCGGCTCGATCTTGCGGCGCAGGTTGGCGATGTGGGCGCGCAGGACCTGGAAGTCGTCTTCGTACTCCACTCCCCACACCTCGACCAGGAGCGCCCGGTGGGTCATCAGCCGGCCGCGGTTGCGGGCGAGGGTGCGGAGCAGGCCGAACTCGGTCGGGGTCAGGTGGACCGGCTCGCCGTCGCGCTTCACCGTGCGGGCGGCGAGGTCGATCTCGAGGCCGTCGGCGAAGATCGCCGGCTCCGCCCCGGCGGGCGCGGCGCGGCGCAGCACCGCTTCCAGGCGGGCGACCAGCTCGCGCGGGCCGAACGGCTTGGTCACGTAGTCGTCGGCGCCCGCGGCGAGGGCCTCGACCTTGCGGTCCTCCTCACCGACCGCGGAGAGGACGAGGATCGGGATCTTGGTCCACTCGCGCAGGCGGCGGGTCACCTCGACCCCGTCGATGTCGGGCAGCATCAGGTCGAGGATCGCCGCCTCCGGCGGTTTCACCGCCGCCAGGTCGAGCGCCTCCTCCCCGGTCGCCGCGGTCACCGCCTCGAAGCCGGCGTCGCGCAGGATCACCCGCAGCGCGCGCAGGATCTGCGGCTCGTCGTCGCAGACGAGGATGCGGGTGGCACTCATCGCACGGCCCCTCCTCCGCTGTTCCTTTTGCCGGATATGTCGGCATAAGGAACAGCGGAAGCCTCGGGGACGCCGAAGCTGACGACGAAGCTCGACCCCTGGCCGGGCAGCGACTCGACCTCGACCTCTCCCCCGTTCGCCTCGATGAAGCCGCGCGCGATCGCCAGGCCGAGGCCGGAGCCCGCCCCGCTCGCCGCGCCGGGCGCCCGGTAGAACGGTTCGAAGATCCGCTCGCGGAGGTTCTCCGGGATGCCGGGGCCGCGGTCGACCACCCGCACCACCAGCCGCGGCCCGACCAACCGCGAGCGGACCAGCACCGGGTGCCCCTCGCCGTGGACGACTGCGTTCTCCAGCAGGTTGGCGAAGGCGCGCTCGAGCTGGGTCGGGTCGGCGCGCAGGGCGGGCAGGTCCTCGTCGAGGGCGAGCCGCACCCGTTCGCCATGCGGGCCGATCGATTCGCGGGCCGCGGCCAAGAGGTCGACCAGGTCGACCGGCTCGCGGTGCGGCTCGGCTTTGCCCGATTCGAGACGGGAGACGTCGAGCAGGTTCTCGACCAGGCGGGAGAGCCGGCGGCCCTCGTCGACCACGGCGTCGGAGAGCTCATGGCGCTCGGCGTCGGTGACGCTGGGCGAGTCGAGGGCGGCGCCGGCGGCGATGATCGCGGTCAGCGGCGTGCGCAGATCGTGGGAGACCGAGCGCAGCAGCGAGGTCTTCAGCTCGTCGGAGCGCCGCAGCGCCTCCGCCTCGATCGCCTCTTCGCGCATCCGGTCGCGCTCGGCCGCCAGCGCGGCGGCCTCCCGCAGCGCCCGGTCGGCCTCTTCGCGGCGCCGCTCCGACTCGGCGGCGCGCGCCCGGGCGAGCTCGGCCAGGGTACCGGAGGCGATCGCGACGATCACGAAGACGACCAACGCGACGATGTCGTGCTGGGCGTTGATCGTCAGCTTGCGCAGCGGTGGCAGGTAGAAGAAGTTGAAGGCGAGCGCGCTGAGGACGGCGGTCCCGATCCCCATCCAGAGGCCCCAGACCGTCGCGATCAAGAGCACCCCGGGGATGAAGACGATCCCCAGCGAGACCGGCTCGGCGACCGGTTCGAGGACCGCGACCACCCCGGTCCCGATCGCGACGACGACCACCGCGGTGACGACGCCGAGGCCGATCGACGGGGACTTTGCGCTCAGTCGAAACACCCGCGCAGCGTAGACCTACTCGTACTGCAAGCTCTCCAATACGTCCAGGCGCGAGGCCCGCCGCGCCGGGATGATCGCGGCGAGGATGCCGAGCACGGCGGCGAGGACGAGGATCCCGATCAGCGTCCCGACCGGATAGGAGAGCGTGAAGCCTTCCTGCTTCAGCGGCTGAGCGATCAGGGCGGCGAAGACGACTCCCAGCACCAGCCCGAGCACCGCCCCGATCAGCGCCGTGATCACCGCCTCGAAGCGGATCATCGAGCGCACCTGCCGTCGCGACATACCGATCGCCCGCAGCATCCCGAGCTCCCGGGTGCGCTCGTAGATCGAGAGGCCGAGCGTGTTGATCACCCCGATCAGCGAGATGAACACGGCCAGCCCGAGCAGCACGTAGAAGAGCATCACCACCTGGTCGATCTGCTTTTCGCGTTCTTCGCGCAGTTCGCCCTGGTTCAGCACTTCGGCGGTCGGGAAGGCGCGTTCGGTGCCGAGGGTGAGGATCGCCTGCACCTTTTCCGCGTCGGCGCCCGGTTCGAGGATGACGAAGACGGTGTTGTCCTGGCGCTGCTTGAAGACGTCGGTCATCACCCGCCGGGTGACGAAGACGCTGCCGAAGATCTTCGCCTTCGATTCGAACTCGCCCGCGACGGTGAATTCGGGCCGCGCCTCCGACTGCGCCAGGAGGCTGAACTTGCTCCCCACCTGGAGCCCGTTTTCCTTGGCGAAGTCGTCGGAGACGATCGCTTCGTCGTCGCGCAGGTGGCGCAGCCGCTGCGGCCCGCCCTGCGTCCATTCGATCTGCACGCCTTCTTCGATGTTCGAGGTCGGCCCGTTCACTTTGACCGTGCCACCCCCATCGCCGATCACCTTCGTTTCGACGGTGCGCACGGTGGCCACCGACTTGACCCCCGGCACCTTCGCCGCCGCCACCGCGGCGCCCGCCGGGATCGGCCCGAAGCCGTCGGTGTTCTCGATCACCAGGCCGCCGGAGAAGTTTTCGTCGATCACCTGGGCGACCGAGCTCTTCAGCCCGGCGGCGAAGACGGTGATGAAGGTGACCAGGGCGAGGGCGATCATCAGCGCCGCCGCGGTCACCGCGGTGCGGCCCGGGTTGCGCTTCGAGTTCTCCCGCGCCAGCCGCCCGGTCAGCCGCCGCAGCAGTTCGAGCGGCCGGCCGACGACGTCGGCGAGCGGCCGCACCAGGGCCGGGCTGAAAAGCGAGACGGCGACCACCACGGCGATCCCGCCGCCGCCGATCCGCGCCGCTCGCGAGCCGACCCCGCCGCCGCCCGCCAGCCCGGCGAGGACGAAGGCGACGCCGATCGCCGCGAGCAGGCCGGCGAGGACGAGGAGCGCTGCCCGCCGCCTGCGGCTCGGCGTCGGCGCGAAGGCGTGCAGGGCGGCGATCGGCGGCACCCGGGTCGAGCGCCAGGCCGGCACCAGCGCGGCGACGAAGGTGACGACGAAGGCAACCAGCGCCGAGACGATCACCGTGCGCGCCTCGAGCACCGGGCTGGTGGTCGGCAGGTCGGCACCGAGCGCGCCGAACGCTTCCTTCAGCCCGATCGCGACGACGAAGCCGCCCGCGATTCCGACGACCGCCCCGACCAGCCCGATCGCCACCGCTTCGAGGAGCACGGAGCCGAGGATCTGCCGGCGCGAGGCCCCGAGCGTCCGCAGCACGCCGAACTCCGAGACCCGCTGGGCGACCGTGATCGAGAAGGTGTTGAAGATGATGAAGGCGCCGACCAGCACCGCGACGTAGCCGAAGACGAGCAGCAGCGTCTGCAGGAAGCCGAGGCTTTCGCGGATTTCTTCGGAGGCGCGGTCGGCGTTTTCCTTCGCCGTCTCGACCCGCGCCGTGGTCGGCAGCACCTTTTCGATCCGCCGCTTCAGCGCTTCCTCGGAGACCCCGGAGTCGGAGGCGACCGAAATCTGGTCGAGCGCCCCGCGCTTGTGGGTCAGCCGCTGGGCCACGGGCAGGGTCACCTGGGCGATCGAGGCGCCGCCGAAGGAGGCCTGGCCGAGCTGCGTCAGCCCGACCAGCCGGAACGGCACCGCCCGCCCGGCGCCGACGATCTTCAGCGTGTCGCCGAGCGTCAGGCCCGCCGCTTCCGCTGCCGCCTTGTCGATCGAGGCTTCGCCCGGTCCGTGCGGCTTGTGGCCGTCGACGTAGGTCAGCGACTCGAGCCCCTTGGGCAGCGTCGAGGAGATGAACTTGGGGGCGAATTTCGTCCCGATCGCCTTGTCTTCGGCGTCGAAGAGGCCGCCCGGCGTGAAGATCGCCCCGGCCGCTTCCCTCACCCCGGGGACCCGCTGCACCTTCGGTAGGTAGGAGGCAGGGACGGTCGGCACTTCGCCGCCTTCCTGCTTGACCGGGTTCTGCGCCGTCACCACCACCGCGGTCCCCTTCAGCGACTCGTTGAAGATTTCGTCGAAGGCGGCGAAGATCGTGTCGGTGAGGACGTAGGAGCCGGCGATGAAGGCGACGCCGAGGACCACCGCCAGCGAGGTCGCGAAGGCGCGCACCCGGCGCGCCCAGATGCTGCGGATCGCAAGTCGGGACAAGGCGCGCCCGCCTAGTCGAGCTGCTTCATCAGCTCGATCACGTCGTCGGCGCCGCCCGGCGCCCCGTCCTGGACGACCTTGCCGTCGCGCAGGGTGATCAGCCGGTCGGCGTGGGCGGCGGCAACCGGATCGTGGGTGACCATCACCACGGTCTGGTCGAAGCGGTCGACCGCCTGGCGGAGCAGGTCGAGCACGTCGGCGCTCGCCTTCGAATCGAGGTTGCCGGTCGGCTCGTCGGCGAAGACCACCGCCGGTTTGGAGACCAGCGCCCGCGCCACCGCGACCCGCTGCTGCTGGCCGCCGGAGAGCTCCGCCGGCCGGTGAGTGCGCCGGTCCTCGAGGCCCACCGTCCGGATCAGCTGGTCGACCCAGGCCGCATCGGGCTTGCGCCCGGCGATCGAGAGCGGCAGCACCAGGTTCTCCTCCGCGGTCAGCACCGGCAGCAGGTTGAAGAACTGGAAGACGAAGCCGAGCTTGTCGCGGCGCAGCTCGGTCAGCTCGCGATCGTCGAGGCGAGTGATGTCGACTCCGTCGAGGGTGACCGTCCCGGCGCTCGGCTTGTCGAGCCCGGCGAGGATGTGCATCAGGGTCGACTTGCCCGACCCCGACGGCCCCATGATCGCGGTGAAGCGGTGCCGGTCGAACGCGGTGCTGACCCCGTCCAAGGCGACGACCTCGGTCTCACCGGAGCCGTAGAGCTTGCTCAGCTCCTCGGCGACTACGACCTTTCCGTCGGGGGCGGCCACGCGCCTTGCACGGTATCGCGGCGCGCCGACCGGGGCCGCTCAACCTAGTGGTGTGACCACCAACGTCTGCCGGGTCCTGGACGGCCTCAGATGATCGTCGGGCGGCGTCCTCGGTCGCCTGAGTAGCGCTGCTACTCAGGCTCCCTGCGTCCTTGCCCGCCGACCCCTG